>JABXJS010000180.1 GCA_013538855.1 Herpetosiphonaceae bacterium | reverse complement strand
GGCCTGCATCCGGCGGCGTCGCTGCACGTGTGGGCGCAGGCCGAGCGGCTGGCGCTGCGGCTGTGCGCCGATCAGCAGTTTATCCCGGCGCTCATCCGCGATGGCGCGCACCTGTACGCCGCCTGGCAGCCAGCGCCCACCGCCGCCAGCGCCACGCTCATCGCCCAGGTGGCGCGGGCCATGCCGCCGGTCTGTCGCGCCGTCGCTGCCGATCCCGCCGACGCCCCATCGGCGCGCGTGCTGCTCGACGACTTTCTGGCCGAGCTGATCGACGTGCTCGTGGGCGAGGTGCACTACACGCCGCGGCTCACCCCGAGCGTGGCGGGCAAAGCCTGGCTGCGCGCGCTGGTCGGCGGGTCGGCGCGGCTGGAGCTGAGCGCGGCGGCGGCGACCGGGCTGGAGCGATCCTACAAGCAGTGGGTGCAGCAGGCGACGCTGGCCGGTACGGCGGCGTGGCGCATTCTGCTGCGCCTCGACACGCCAGCGCAGCCCGACGGCGACTGGCACATCTCCTATGAGCTACAGTCCAACGACGACCCCTCGCTGCTGATCCCGTTTGCCACGCTCTGGCGCGCGCCGCAGCAGGTGGCCGCGCTGCTCAAGGGCGGCTTTGATCGGCCCCAGGAGCGCATCCTGGCCGGGCTGGGCCTGGCCGCGCGCCACTGCGCGCCCATCGCCGCCAGCCTGCGCCAGCCGACGCCGGATCACGCGACGCTCAGCTCTGCGCAGGCGTGGGAGTTTCTGACCCACGCCGCGCCCGTGCTGGAGCAGTGCGGCTTTGGCGTGCTGCTGCCCGCTGGCCTCGTCGGCGGCGCACGGCTGACGCGGCGCGGGCACACCAGTAGCCCGACGCCGCCTGGCGGCGTCGGCGGGATGGCGCTTGAGCAGCTGCTGACGTTTAAGTGGGAGGTGGCCTTTGATGACGCGCCGCTGACGGCGGCGGAGTTCGAGCAGATCGTGGCGCTCAAGCGCCCGCTCGTGCACATCCGCGGCCAGTGGACGCTGCTCACCGAGCAGCAGATCGAGCAACTGCGCAAGCTCTCCAAGCGGCCCAGCGAGCAGGTGACGCTGCGCGATGTCCTGCACGGCGCGCTCGCTGGCACCAGCGCCGCCGATGGGCTGCCGATCAGCGGCATCAGCGCCGCGGGCTGGCTGGCCGAGGTGCTGGCGGGCCTCGCCGACACGCAGCGGCTGGACGTGGTGCCGCCGCCCGCAGGCTTGCAGGCGACGCTGCGGCCCTACCAGCAGCGCGGCATGGCCTGGCTGCACTTCCTCAGCCGCTGCGGGCTGGGCGCGTGCCTCGCCGATGACATGGGCCTGGGCAAGACGATTCAGACCATCGCCCTGCTGCTGCTGGAGCGCGAGGACGGCCAGACGGCCCCGTCCGACCTGGTGCTCTGCCCAACCTCGGTGGCGGGCAACTGGGCGCGCGAGCTACAGCAGTTCGCGCCCCAGCTGCGCGTGTATGTCCATCGCGGCCCCGAGCGCCCGCAGGAGCCGGAGCGGTTTCAGCAGGCCGTGGCCGCCGCCGACGTGGTGATCACCAGCTATCCGCTGCTCACCCGCGATCAGCAGCTCTTTGGCGCGCTGGAGTGGCGCGCCGTCGTCGCCGACGAGGCCCAGAACATTAAAAATGCCAGCACCAAGCAGGCCCAGGCCGTGCGCTCGCTGCGCGCCTTCCAGCGTATCGCGCTCACCGGAACGCCGGTGGAGAATCGCCTCAACGACCTGTGGAGCATCATGGCCTTTCTCAACCCCGGCTACTTCGGCAGCGCCCAGCACTTTCAGCGCACCTTCGCCCGCCCAATCGAGCGCGAGCAGGACCCGGCGGCCACCGAGCGCCTGCGCCGCCTGACCGCCCCGCTCATCCTGCGCCGCCTCAAGACCGACCCGGCGATCATCAGCGACCTGCCGGAGAAGCTGGAGCTGACCGAGGAGTGCGGCCTCTCGGCCGAGCAGGCCACGCTGTACGCGGCGGTGGTGACTGAGGCCATGGCCGCCATCGAGGACGCCGACAGCGTCGGCGATGGCTTTAAGCGCCAGGGCCTGGTGCTGACGCTGCTGCTGCGCCTCAAGCAGATCTGCAACCACCCGACGCTGTTTACCCAGGACGGCCGCCCGCTCGATCAGCACTCCGGCAAGATCGCCCGCCTCACCGAGCTGGTCGACGAGCTGGCCACCACCGACGACCGCATGCTGCTGTTCACGCAGTTCGCGTCATTTGGCGGCATGCTTCAGCAGTACTTGGAGCAGCGCCTCGGCGACGATGTGCTGTTTCTACACGGCGGCACGCCGGCGGCGCTGCGCGATCAGATGGTGCGGCGCTTTCAGGCTCCGGCCGGGCCGCGCATCTTTGTGCTGTCGCTCAAGGCGGGCGGCACCGGGCTGAACCTGACCGCCGCCAACCACGTCTTTCACATCGACCGCTGGTGGAACCCGGCGGTCGAGCAGCAGGCCACCGACCGCGCCTTTCGCATCGGCCAGCGCCGCACCGTGCAGGTGCACACCTTCATCTGCCCCGGCACCGTCGAGGAGCAGATCGACGCGCTCATCCGCCGCAAGCGCGATCTCGCCGACCAGGTGCTGCACGCCGGCGAGCAGGCCCTGACCACGCTGAGCACCGCCGAGCTGCGCGAGCTGGTCGCGCTGCGCGCCTACGCCGACACGGAGGTCTAAATGCTTGACACTGTTGGTGTGGATGCGCAGGCGCTGCCGCAACGCTCAAAAACGCTTGACACATCCCTGCTAAGGAGGTCGCGCCATGCCGCGTAAGCGCCGCCCGCCGCCGATTGAGTGGTCGCCGCTCACAGAAGACGAGTTCGACCCAGATGCACTAGAGGATGCGCCAGCGCTGCGCCGTCAGGTCGGGCGTGGTCGTCCGAGTCCGAGCCGACCAGCCAAGCCCGCGCCGCAGACGCCCGAGCGCGCCGCCGGGGGCCTGCGCGCCAAAAACACCCGTGGCGCGTTTGGCAGCTCGTGGTGGGGCCAGCGCTGGAGCGCGGTGCTGGACAGCTTTGGCTGGGGCAGCCGCCTGCAGCGCGGGCGCACCTACGCTCGCGGCGGGCGCGTGCTGAGCCTGGACATCAAGCCGGGGCACATCCAGTCCAAGGTGCGCGGCTCGCAGAGCACGCCCTACCGCGTCGCGATCAACCTGGCCGTGCTGAGCGACGCGCAGTGGGCGCAGGTGCTCGACGCGCTGGCCGAGCAGGCGCTGTTTGTGGCGGCGCTGCTGGCTGGC
Source organism: Herpetosiphonaceae bacterium (assembly GCA_013538855.1). GTDB lineage: Bacteria > Chloroflexota > Chloroflexia > Chloroflexales > Herpetosiphonaceae > OHK22. The sequence goes on along the minus strand of JABXJS010000180.1, from coordinate 1,122 downwards.
GAAATGCCGCCGGAGATCGAGGCGATCTTCAAGGCGGCGGGCGCGCCGCTGTTCCCGCAGGTGGCCAGCGACCTTGAGACAAGCTGCTCGTGCCCTGACTTCGCCAACCCCTGCAAGCACATCGCGGCGGTCTACTACATCCTCAGCGAGCGCTTCGACGACGACCCGTTTCTGCTGCTGCATCTGCGCGGGCGCAGCAAACAGCAGCTGCTCGCCGCGCTGCAGGAGCGCCAGCGCAGCGCTGATGACGCCGAGCTGCCAGCGCATCTCGTCGCCCCCGACCTGCGCGACCAGCTCGACCACTTCTACACGTCGCCTGCCGAGCTGGCGGGGCTGCACGTGCCGGTCATGCTGTCGGGACTAGAGGACCCGCTGGTGCAGCGCTTTGGCCCGCCGCCCGCCGAGACGATCAAGGACCTGCACGTGCTCTACAGTCGGCTTACGGCCTACGTGCTCGACAGCGTGCTCTACGACGAGGATGTACTGCCCGATGCGCTTGAGCCGTAGCGGAAGGTGTAAAGTGTTTTCGGTGTCAGCCCAGCGGCCAGTGGTCGCTGGGCTTATGGTTTAAAGAAAAGAATCGTCGTTGTCGGTGCAGGCGGCTCAGACGTGGGCCAGCGCTGGTGCTCCGCCAAGCGCTCACGGGTGTGGCTCCGCAGCTGCGGGTGGCCTGCCTGCGCGATCTAGTCTCCGCCGACGCGGGCTGGCTGAGGCTGCGGGTGTGTGCCCCCGTGTATAGTCGTGCGGTGGCCCGAATTTTTGCCCGGCTCTTTTGGTGCTGAGCGACGCTTGGGGCCGGCGTGCTCAGCGCTGGTGTGCACCACCCGCAGCGACGGAGCCACACCCGTGAACGCTTGGCGGAGCACCAGCGCAGACTCTGTCGGCTGAGCTGTGGCGGCTGAACTACGGGCGAGTCGTTCTCACACATAATGGCCTATGTGCGCCGCATGTTCTGCTGGTGAAAACACGCGCCATGGTGAATGACGGTGTGTGGCAGTCCGCGGCCGTGCTAGGTCGCTCGTAGCGGCGAGCTGTTCTGGCCCGCTGGTGTGGTGTGATGAAAATGAGCGCTGTGTTGAGCGGGCGTGTAGCGTGCGGCAATCCGCAGCGGTGCTAGGTCGC
>JABXJS010000179.1 GCA_013538855.1 Herpetosiphonaceae bacterium | reverse complement strand
GTGATGGGGTAAATGGCGGGCGGGGCGCTGAGCCGTCAGCGCCTGCGTGCAGCACTGCGGGCGGGCGACCACGGGGCTGGATCTTCCTCATACAGCTTGTGCGGCGGGCACGGCAGCTCAGGGCAGGCTAGCGCACTGCTTGATCCATCGCACGAGAGCGTGCGGCTGTGCCTGGCGGTGATGGGGTAAATGGCGGGCGGGGCGCTGAGCCGTCAGCGCCTGCGTGCAGCACTGCGGGCGGGCGACCACGGGGCTGGATTTCCTAAAACCATCTGCGCTCTGGCGCGGCGGTCGGCAGCGGTACTGGGTTGGCGCTCATATGCCCGTGTCTGCGACCTGAAAAAGGTCTTGACAGGGGCGCGGGCAGTGCGCTAAGATGGAACAGACCGACCGGTCGGTTTGTTTGGTGTCCTTTCGGCGCACACGCCGCTGCTTGTGCGGTTTTGCGGGCCTGCGCGCTGTGCTGGTGCGTCGGCCCGCTGTTGGCGTGGCGTGGTGTGGGCTGTGGCTGCGTGGGCGGGGATGTTTTTGGATCCATATGCGCCGTGCTGGCGTGCAGGCTGGCGCGGCGGGGGCAGGGCGTGTGCAGGCCCGACCGCTATTTTCCCCGTCGCCCGCTGGCGTAGCCCCGCCGCCGCCGTGCGATGGATTGAGCAGTGCGCTAAGCGGATTGGCTGGAATGTCCCTGCTGGATTGTGCATGGCGGCGGCGGATTGGCTGGAATGTCCCCGTTGGATTGTTCGTTGTCGGTAGATGGATGCGGACCTATGATGATAGTGTCGCCTGGCGACAAAGGAGGAACGGCCATGGATAAGGCACAGCAGCGCGCGATGCAGGTGTACGGCTCAAAGACGCACTCGCTGCCGCAGAAGCTGGTCTTGCAGACGTGCTCGTGGCTGGGGGTGCTCGGCGTGGCATGGTTCTTGTTTGGTGGTGGGCGGGCGGCGCTGGCCGATCTGTTTGGCACCAGCTGGGCGGCGGCGACGCCAACGCGCAGCACGCTGCTGCTGCTGGCCTCGGCCATCTACGCCGCACGGCTGGCGTTTACCACGTTCTACCTGGTGCGGCGCACCATGACCTGGGGCGAGATTCTGCCGATTGGGCCGTGGCTGCTGGTGATTCACAGCACGTTCGCCTTCTTTGGCGGGCGCAACCCAGCCCCGGTGACCTGGATCACATGGCTGGGCTGCGCGGTGTACCTGTTTGGCTCGTACCTGAACACCGGCTCCGAGCTGCTGCGCCACTTCTGGAAGCAGCGCCCGGAGAACAAGGGCCGCATCTACACCGCGGGGCTGTTCAAGTACTCGATGCACATCAACTACTTCGGCGATGTGGTGCTGTTCAGCGGCTTTGCGCTGATCGCTAGCGTCGTGTGGGCGGCGATTATCCCAGTGCTGATGGCGACATTTTTTATCACGTTCAATATTCCGATGCTCGATGCGTACCTGGCCCAGCGCTACGCTGGCCAGTTCGAGCAGTATGCAGCGACGACGAAGAAGTTTGTGCCGTTCATCTACTGATCTCCCGCTGATCGGCTGAGGGCGGCGAAGGGGTAGCCGATTGGCGCTGATATATGACGAGGGTTTTACCACGTCCAGGGCGTTTTGGGCCGGCGTGCGCGCGCTGCTGCCCATCACCCTGGGCGTGATTCCGTTTGGGCTGATCTCGGGCATCGTGGCGATTGGCGCGGGCCTGAGCGCGCCGGAGGCGCTGGGCATGGCGGTGCTGGTGTTCGCTGGGTCGTCGCAGCTGGTGGCGCTGCAGCTGCTGGCGGCGACCGCGCCCTGGCTGCTGATCGTGGGCACGACGCTGATTGTGAACTTTCGCTTTACCATGTACAGCGCGTCGCTGGCGACCTACTTTCGCACGCTGCCGCGGCGCTGGCGCTGGCTGCTGGCCTATCTGCTCACCGACCAAGCCTACGCGGTGTCGATCACGCGCTTTAGCGACCAGCCGGACATGCCGCACAAGCACTGGTTTCACCTCGGCGGCTCGCTGACGATGTGGCTGACCTGGCAGCTGGCCACGCTGGTGGGCATCTTCGTGGGCGCGCAGATTCCCGCGAGCTGGGGGCTGAGCTTTGCGGTGCCGCTGACCTTCCTGGCGCTGGCGGTGCCAGCCATCCGCTCGCGCGCCAGCGTGGTGACGGCGACCGTCGCTGTGCTCGTGGCCGTCGCCACCGCCTTCCTGCCCTACAAGATTGGCCTGCTGGCCGCCGCCGCCCTGGGGATCGCCGCCGGTGTGCTGGCGCTGCGGCGGCGCTAACAGCCGTGTGGAGGATTGAGACAATGACTGAGCGCAAAGGCGCAAGCCGCCCATCCGCTGTGCCGCCTGCGATTCTGGCCCAGCTCAACGCCGGAACGCTGGCGACCGCCACCTTGTCCGAAAGCCTGGCCATGGACCTTCAGGCGCTGCTGCGCGCCGTGGCCCCCGAGCTGCCCGCTGGTCTAGAGGCGCAGCTCGCGCCTGAGATCGGCATCACCAAGCGCATGGCCCTGGGCGGGCAGCTGCTGCTGGCGCACTACGGCCTCGCCGCGCTGCCGCGCTTTGCCGCGCACACGTCGGACACCGTGCGCGGCTGGGCGGCGTATATGCTGGCGGCGCAGCCGGGCATGGCGCTGGCCGAGCGGCTGGAGCGCGTGCGCCCGCTGGCCAACGACGGGCACTTCGGCGTGCGCGAGTGGGCCTGGCTGGCCCTGCGCCCGCATATCGCCGCCGACCTGGACACAGCGCTGGCGCTGCTAGAGCCGTGGACGCTGGCGGCATCGGCCAACGTGCGCCGCTTTGCCGTGGAGAGCACGCGGCCGCGCGGCGTGTGGTGCGCCCACATCGCTGCGCTGAAGGCGCAGCCGGAGCGCGGGCTGGCGCTGCTGGAGCCGCTGCAGAGCGACCCGGCGCGCTATGTGCAGGACTCGGTCGCCAACTGGCTCAACGACGCGGCCAAGTCGCAGCCGCAGTGGGTGGCGCAGCTGTGCGCCGACTGGCGCTCGCGTAGCGCCAGCGCGGCCACCAGCTACATTTGTCGGCGGGCCACACGCAGCCTGAAGCAGCGCGCGCAAGAGGAGCACTAGATGATCTGGATTTTGCTGCTGGCGATGGGCGCGGTAACATTTGGGCTGCGGCTCTCGTTTCTGGGGCTGCTCGGCGAGCGCGAGCTGCCGCTGTGGCTGCGGCAGGCGCTGCAGCTGGTGCCGGTGGCGGTGCTGCCGGCGCTGGTCGCCCCGGAGCTGATCTACCAGGACCACCACTATCTGAGCGTGCTGAACGTGCGTGTGCTGGCGGCGGCCATCGCGGCGCTGGTGGCCTGGCGCACGCGCAACGTCGCCCTGACGCTGGCGCTGGGCATGGGCGCGTTTTGGGTTTTGGAGGCGCTGCTGTAGCGCTGCGATGGGGAATAGGTGCGGCAAACCAATAATTCGCGGCCGTCGGCTGGCTGTCGAGCATGTGCTGGGCATGCTAGCGGCAGGCGATGCGATTGCGACAATTCTCGCTGGCTATCCGTGGCTTGAGGCTGCTGATATTCAAGCCTGCTTGCTGTATGCCCGTGATATGGTTGATCACGAGCAGATCGATGTCGCCGGACCGGGAAAGCTGCCTGCTCGTGACCAAGATCCATAAACGTAGTTAGAAACGGAGGTGCTTGAATGCATGGTGTATTTGATGTGGACGGGGTGCTGCTGCGCTCGTGGCGCTGGCGCGACTTCTTGCTCAGCGAGCACGGGCTGCCGCCGGAGCGCACGCATGCCTACTACAGCGGACCATTTCTGGAGTGTCTGGTCGGCCAGGCCGATCTGTACGCGACGCTGGCGCAGGCGCTGCCGTCGTGGGGCCTGCCCTACAGCGTCGAGGAGTGCGTGGCGCGCTGGTTCGAGCTAGAGTCCGAGCCGATCCCCGGCGTGCTGGAGCTGGTGCGCAGGCTAGCCCCGCACGCCGCCAGCCTGTCGATCGCCACTAACCAGGAGCGCCACCGCACGCGCTACATCTGGGAGACGCTAGGCTACCGCGATGTCTTTCAGCATATGTTCTCGTCGTCCGCGCTGGGCGTGACCAAGCCTGATCCACGCTTCTACCGCCATATCGAGCAGGCGCTCAGCGCCGACCCGGCCAGCATCGTGTTTGTCGATGACTCGCCGGCGAATGTGCAGGCGGCTCAGATGGCAGGCTGGCGCGCGTACTTGTTCGAGGGGCCGCAGACGCTGGCTGTGCTGGCCGCGCTCGTCGATGGCTAGCGCCACAGCTGCGGCTGCTTGTGCGCGTTATGTTTACAAATTTTTAAGCATCGGCTATCATAGAGCTGTCCAAACATCTCTGGTACATCGGTATTTCTGTGTGCATTCACCGTAGCGGAAGGTGCATAAACAGAGCGTCGTAGCGAGCTTTGATGTATCACTGTTTGGTCTGGCATGAACCTTTTCTGTGACACGGCTTGAATGCCGCTTTGTCGCGCCAGAGTTTGGCATATCTGGAATCGCGTCAAGGAGGTATCTCAATGCGACGTTTGATCAGAGCACTTGGTATTTTTTGTTTGCTGGCCTCAACTGTTGTCAGCGCAGCGCCTGCCGGAGCCACCACGCCACAGGCTCCACTGGCCGACTGCGCCACGTTCGTGGCCGATTTGAACTACCCCGACGGTACGCCGGTGCAGCCCGGCCAGACGATCAACAAAGGCTGGCGCATGTACAACTGCGGCAGCACCGCCTGGAGCGGCTACACGGCGGTGCGTGTGAGCGGCACATATGGCCCGGCCTCGTTCGGCATCAACTACACCAGCCCCGGCCAAAATGTCGATATCTACGCCAACCTCACGGTGCCGACGACGCCGGGCACCTACCGGGCGACGTATCAGCTGCGCTCCAGCGGTGGCGCGAACTTCGGCGACACGTTCTGGGTCGAGATCAGCGTGCAGCAGGCGCAGGCCAACGACTGCGCCACGTTCGTGGCCGACCTGAACTACCCCGACGGCACGCCGGTGCAGCCCGGCGCGACAATCAACAAAGGCTGGCGGCTGAACAACTGCGGCAACACCAACTGGAGCGGCTACACGGCGGTGCGCGTGAGCGGCACGTATGGCCCGGCTTCATTCGGCATCAACGCAACCAGCCCCGGCCAAAACGCCGACATCTACGCCAACCTTACGGTGCCGACGACGCCGGGCACCTACCGGGCGACGTACCAGCTGCGCTCCAGCGGCGGCGCGAACTTCGGCGATACGTTCTGGGTCGAGATCAGCGTGCAGCAGCCAGCCAACGACTGTGCGAGCTACGTGGCCGACCTGAACTATCCCGACGGCACGCCGGTGCAGCCCGGC
>JABXJS010000178.1 GCA_013538855.1 Herpetosiphonaceae bacterium | reverse complement strand
CTGAGCTGGCGACCCTGAGCCACGCCCAGCCGTAGCTCAACCACGGCGGAGTCATTCACATGCTGCGGCTGGTGCGGGGGCAGCGCCATAGCGGTTGGTGGCTGAGCTGGCGACCCTGAGCCACGCCCAGCCGTAGCTCAACCACGGCGGAGTCATTCACATGCTGCGGCTGGTGCGGGGGCGCTGCGCGCTATGGGTAAAACGCCAGCGGCGGCTGAATGAGCTAGGTGCATTCAGCCGCCGCTGTGAGCAAGCGAAGCTGTGCGCTAGGCTTTGGCCTGCACTGGCTGCTGCGTCTTCTGCATGGCCTCGCGGGTACGGCGGTGCTGGAGGTGCTCGGCCAGATAATAGCTACCGATGACGAATGTGCCAGCGGCGATCTGGGCGATGATACCCTCCCAGGTGGCGAACAGGCCCAGCCACATACCCGCCCAGTAGGGCAGGCTCAGCGAGCGGATCGGGTGCAGCGGGAACCAGCCGACAACTTGCAGCACGTGCACGGTGTTGCCGACCATAATCAGCAGCACTGCGCCGATCATCACGCCGGTGACGATGAGCATCTTCTTGTGCGGCAGGCGTGCCTGCAGGCCGAACACCAGCACGCCAACGAGCAGCGTGCCGCCGAGGCCCAGCGCAACGCCGCTGAGCACCACCGAGGTGCCCGCCTCGAGCACCAGCGCCTGCAGGAACAGCACCGTCTCGAAGCCCTCGCGGTAGATGCTGGTGAAGCCCAGGGCGATCAGCCCCAGCCACAGGCCCGCCTGGCCGCCGATGAGGCGGCGCTTGCGGGCGTGGAAGTTGGCCATCCAGCCAGTCCAGTAGACCTTGTGGAAAAACCAGTTGGTGATCAGCAGCAGCACGCCGATGGCGATTAGCGAGACAATCGCCTCGAGCCGCTCGCCGTAGCGCGCCAGCGACTGTAGAATGCCGCGCGCCAGCATCCAGGTTAGCACCGAGGCGGCCAGCGCACCAACCGCGCCGATCCAGATTGGCCGCCGCAGACGGCGCTGCTCGCCGAGCTTGAGGCTGGCCAGCAGCGAGGCCAGGATCAGCACCGCCTCGAGTCCTTCGCGGAACACGATGATCGCGGCGTTGGTGGCGACAGCGGCGGGCGCGTTGTTGGAGCCGCCGAGCGCACGCTGCGCCTGCTTGAGCGTGTCGTCGAGGGCCGCCTTGCTGGCCTTGATGTCCGCCAGCGGCGCGTGATCGCGGATGAGGCGCGCCAGGCCCGGCTGCTCGCCCTGGCCATACCAGAACAGATCCTCCAGCGGCGCTTTGAACTGTGGCGCAAACACGATCAGGCGCGCCTCGGGGCCGGACTCGAGCACCGCGTAGCCCTCTAGGCGGGCCGACTCGGCGCGCTCGTAGTCACCGGCGGCGGCGGCTTGCACGACCTGATCGAGCAAGGTGTGGATGACATCGAAGTCGCCATCGAGGTTGGTTTTTTGCCAGTCGGCGGGCATCAGCGCCTTCAGGTTTTCCATGAGTGTGTTGGTGTGGCTAGTGAGCGTATCTGCATCAACAACCGCGCCGTGGTCGCTGGCGGTTTGCAGATAGCCGTTGAGCGTGGCGAACTGCTCGACCAGCGCCGCCGTGGCCTGCGCGTCGCGCTCGCTCAGCAGCGGCTGGAGGTCGGCGAAGGCGGCCGTCGCGCCGTGGAAGAAGGTCACGGCCTCTTGAATCTCCAAGTCGCTGGTGACCTGATTGTTTTTGACGCCGCGGCCGTACTCGATCGGCACGAGGTTGAGGTAGCGTAGCAGCTGGCCTGCGCGGCGCGTCTGCTCGCTGGGGCTGAGCGGTGCGGCGCGGAAGCCGTCGAGCTGCGCCTGCACCTGGGCGAGCGCCGTCGGCAGCTGCTCACCGCTGATGCTGGCCTGCTGCAGCTGCTCGAAGGCCGATTGGGCGCTGGCGCTGGCCGTGCTGCCGCGCTGCTCGGCGTAGGCGGCGCTGAGGATGGTAAAGTAGCCGGCGGCCTCGCCGCCCGCCTCGGCGCGCCGTGCGCTGAAGCTCGCGGCATCGGCGCTGGCGATCTGCTCAAGCGCCGCGCTCAGGCGGGCCTGATATGTATCGAGCAGATCGGCATTGATGGCCTGCAGGGCGGTGTCGGTGTCGATCGCTCCGGCGGCGAGTTGATCAAGGGCTAGCGTTGCATCGGCGTTGGGGCGGGCAAAGCGCGTGGCCTGGCGGAACTCGCGCAGCGGCAGCCAGGCGCGGGCGGTGGCTACATCGTGCGCCTGCAGCGCCCCTGTCACGGTGTGGTAGCTCGCCTGGAGCAGGCCGGTCCAGATGCGGCTGCGGGCGGCGGCGAAGCGCGCCGGGCTGTTGGCCTTGAGCGCATCCTCGGCGCTGGCGAAGGCGCTGTCGATGGGCGCAAGATCGGCGGCGGCATACTGCTCGAGGCTAGGGCGCAGATCGCTGGCGTACAGCGTGCGCGCGCTGGCGAAGGCGGCCTGGGCGGCCTGTGGATCGCGCTCAAAGAGCAGCTGACTCTGCACCAGCGCGGCACGCAGCGACTCGCCTGCTGTTGATGGAGCAGGAGCTTGGGCCAGCGCGCCGACTGGCCAGAGCAGGCAGGCAACAACTATGAGAGCGCCAAGGCGGCGGAATAGCATACTGACTCCTTTGAATCCTTGGGCGCGGCCCACTGCTGAGCCGCGCTGTGGGTGCGAGCACATACCCGCATCCTGCAACACCAAAGCGTGGATGAACCTACTCGCTCAGCGGTACATTCAGCTGCGCGGCGACCTGTGAGATCTGGCCGGTGATCGCGGTGGCGCGATTTTGCGCCTCCTCGCCGAGCAGATCGGCCTCCTCGGCGCTGAAGCGCTTGCCCGACTGCTCATCGGCGTGGACGCCGGCGACGAAGGTCTTCAAGCTATCAAGCTGTGTCTCGATCTGTTGGGCCTGCTCGCTGCTTTGGGCGCTGACCAGCGGCTTCACGCCGGTGTAGACAACCTGCAGGCTGCCGAGAATATCTTGGATGTCGGCGAGGCGCGAGATGGCCACAAAGTCGCGCTGCGTCGACGACTCGCCAGCGACGAAGCGCGAGTGTTTCCACGACTCAAAGTACTCGTTCATGGTTGGGATCATGACCACCAGCGCGCTGAAGGCTTGCTCGACCGTTGGCGTCCATGCGCTGGCGGCAGCGGTGAGCTGGCTGCTTAGCTCGTGGAGCTTGGTGCTGGCCGCGAGCAGCACATTGGCCTCTGGCAGGGCCTCGCCAAACTCGATCTGGCCATCGCCGTCAAGGTCGATCTGTGCGCCGGTGAAGGCTGGCTCTGTGCCCCAGAGCGTGCTCTCGGTGATGCCGAAGAGGTTGCCGGGCTGCTGAAGCTCGCGGCCATCGGCGAGCTGGAGGTTAAACGAGACGGCGTTTTCGCTATCTGCGCTGGCGGCGCTGCCGGCGTCGAGATCGACATCGAACTGGGCTAGCTCGTCGACGCCGGCGACGATGCCCTCCATTTGCTCATAGCGCGGGCTGGCTGTTTTCCAGGTTTCGCGGGCCTGGGTGAGCAGCGGCTGCACTGCTGCGGCCTGCTCCTGCCATAGTACCGCGTAGTCGAACTGACTGGCGGCGGCGAGGTCGTAGTACTGCTGGCTCAGGCGCTGTAGCGTAGCGGTATCTTGCTCTAGCTCGGCGGTTTTGGCGGTTAAGTACTGCTTGATGCCGCTGAGATCGGCGCTGCTGGTGGCAGGCGCTGGCGTTGCTGTTGGCGACGCTGCCGTGCCACATGCACTCAAGAGGCTCAGAAGAATAAGGCCCACCAGGAATCGGCGCATCGGATTGGCTCCTTATAGCGTAAATGCAATTTAATCGGTAGAAACTGTTTTTATTCGGTTGGGGAGTATAACGCCGCTCCTAGAGCCTGTCAAACGATAATCATTCTTATAACGATTATCGTCTCATCCATTGTGTATACTAGTGGGTGTAACCTTTCTATGCGCGCCTGCGTACAGGAAAGACAGTAGCTATCTACTGTGCAACCAGTTAGGATATTTGAAGGAGCAATAGACATGACCACGCGAAGTCGTATTCGACTCGGGATCATCGGAGCGTTAGTTGTTGCTGCGCTGATCGTGATCAGCAGCTCATATACTGTGGTGCAAGCCGGAACGCGCGGTGTGGTCAAGACATTTGGTGAAGTGACCGACGTGTACGATGAAGGCTTACACTTCCGCACGCCGTTTATCACTGACGTTGAGATCGTTGATGTGCGCACCAAGCGCCTCCAGTCGGACTCATCGGCGGCATCGAAAGACTTGCAGATTGTCACCACGCAGGTGGTGCTCAACTACAGCGTCGATCCGAGCAAAGTTGGCGATCTGGTGCGCGAGATTGGCGTCGATTACGAGTCGACCATCATCGACCCGGCCATCCAGGAATCGGTGAAGGCCGCCACCGCCCAGTTCACCGCCGAGCAGCTGATCACGCAGCGCCCGCTGGTGTCGCAGAGCATTCAGGAGGTGCTGATCGCCCGCCTGGCCCCGCGCGATATTCGCGTGGAGGAAGTGTCGATCACGGAGTTTAACTTCAGCGATGAGTTCAGCCAGGCCATCGAGGCCAAGCAGGTCGCCGAGCAGGATGCCCTGCGCGCCGAGCGCGAGCTGCAGAAGGCCAAGATCGAGGCCCAGCAGCAGGTTGCGCAGGCCGATGCACAGGCCGAGGCGCGCATCAAGATCGCCGAGGCCGAGGCCGAGGCCCTGCGCCTGCAGCGCGAGGTGATCTCGCCCGAGCTGCTCCAGCTACGCTTTATCGAGAAGTGGGACGGCGAGCTGCCGCGCTTTATGACCGGCGACTCGGGCCTGGGCATGCTGCTCAATCTGCCCGCCGAGGAGCTTGATGCCGCAGCGGACAGCGCTAGCCCCGCGCCCGCTCCTGCGCCAGCACCAGCGCCAGGCAACTAGCCGCATTCGCTCGGTCCCAAGCTAGTACCACCCGCCGTATTTTGCGGCGGGTGGTTTTGCTTTGTCCTGGTGCCAATAGGAAAGTTGCGTGATTGAGGCATAGTATTCGTGGTGCTAGACTGAGCTTGGTCATACTACGCGATGTAGTTAATCAGGCTCACCTTTTGTGAAGGTTCGACATTCCCAATGCGGCGCTTGCCACGTAGCGCGACTGTGTTGGGAATGTGCTATCTGGAACTGCGTGGAGAATTACAATGCACCATCTGAACGCGCTTGCTGCCAAGCTGCAGTATCTTCGTCAAGAATACGATGAGACCGTGATGCACACGGCCTTTGCCTCCTATGCCACAACGCTGTCTCCACGTGATCAGTCCATGCTCGCCGCGCTGGTGTGTGCCAGCCAAGACAGCGCCCAGCAGCCGGTCGGGCACAACTACATCTCCAACGATGGCTGTATCAACGGTGTTGTCGTCGGCCTTAACCTGGGGCGCATTGTCTACGGCCGGGAGCCGGAGGAGGACGAGCGCCGCTCGCTGGTGTGGTACCTCTCGCAGGTCGCGGCGGAGCTACAGGAGCTGCCGCTGCGCGGGCTGGATGATCGCCTCGCCGCCGAGCGCGTGATCTCCGCGCCCGATGTGTATGTGATGCTCGCCAGCGAGCGCACATGCGTGTTTGAGCGCGATCCGGCGTTGCTGCTCAGCGACTTCTTTACCGCCGATCAGTGGCCCATCCTCAAGCCAAGCTATGCGCCAGAGTACCAGCTGCCCGACAAGGCGATCACGAAGATCGAGCCACTGGCCGACGATACTGTGCGCACCCTGCGCGCTACGCTCGTCTCGGAGGAGGTGGCGCAGCAGCGCTGTCTGGTGCTGCTCGGCGATCCAGGCAGCGGCAAGTCGACCTTCGTGCGCCACATGGCCTGGGCGCTGGCGCAGCGCGGCCTCGATCAGCACAGTGCGGCGACCGAGATCTACGGCTGGAGCGATCAGCAGCGCCTGTTTCCCCTCATTATCTCGCTGCGCGATCTGGCGGCGAGCCTCGCCCGCCATAGCGCCAGCCCGCAGACGCTCTACGGCGTGCTGCGCACCGCGCTGGAGCGCTTCAACCTAACGGCAGTTGATAGCCTGCTCAACGAGGGCCTCACGCGCGGCACGGCGCTGGTGCTGCTCGACGGCCTCGATGAAGTGCCGCTGGAGGCGCTTGCTGGCCAAACGGTCGACCGCATGACCGTGCTGCGCGTGGTGCGCGACTTTCTGCTGCTGCATCCGCAGGCACGGGCAGTGCTGACCTGTCGGACGCGCGCCTTCACCGCTAAGCTACGCGAGTGTCTGCGCTGGCCAACCACGACCATCCAGCCGTTTACGTTCGGCCAGATTCGCCACTTCGCCAGCGCCTGGTTTGACGCGCTCGCCAAGACCGGCCGCATCAGCCCCAATCAAGCGCAGCCGCTGCGCGATGCCCTGGTCAACACCATCGCCGCGCAGCCGACCCTGCGCTCCATGGCCCAGACGCCGCTGCTGCTCACGCTGATGGCGCTCGTGCTGCTCTCCGATGGCAGCCTGCCCCGCGATCGCCCGCTGCTGTACGAGCGTATTTTGGAGCTGCTGATGGGCCGCTGGGACAAAATTCGCTTTGGCCAGAGCCTCGGCGAGGCGATTGGCCTGCCTGGCTGGACCAGCAGCCGCCTGCGCCCGCTGCTCGATGAGCTATCCTACACGATTCACGCGGCCGCTTCGGCAGCAGATGGCCGCGGCTGGATCAAGCAGGCGCAGCTGCGCGACACGCTCATCGCCTTCTTTGAGGCGGCGCAGGTCGAGAACCCCTGGGAGGCGGCGCGCAAGTATCTGGCGTACATGGAGCAGCGCAGCGGCCTGCTTGTGCTCGAGCAGGATCGCTATGTGTTTGCGCACCTGACGCTGCAGGAGCACTGCGCCGGCCGCCATCTCGTCAGCGGCCTCGACGCCAGCGAGCGCGTGCTGAACCACCGCACCGATGATCGCTGGCACGAGCCGATCTTGCTGGGCCTCGGTGTGATGCAGCGCCACAATCCGCTGCTGCTCGACCGAGTTCTGAGCGACCTGCTCGACTGCGACGAGTGCGGCGCGCCCAAGCCCCAAGCGCGCTGGCAGCGCGATCTGCTGCTGGCGGCCGAGATTGGCGCAGATCGTGACTGGCGTGTGCTGCGCGCGCAGCATATCAACACCGAGCGGCTGCTGCGCGACCTCAAGGCGGGCCTCGGCCAGATCATCACCTGCAACCCTCCGATTCTGAGACCACACGAGCGTGTGCGGGCCGCCGAGCTGCTTGGCCACGTTGGTGATCCGCGCCCAGGCGTGTGCACACTTCAGCCAGACTGGTGCTTCGTGCCCTACGGCTCGTTCATCTACGGCGGCTTTGACGGCGAGCCAAGCGCGCTGGCGATCGATCTGGCGGGCATGCGCAAGCCCAGCAGCGGCTTTGTCATCGCGCGCTATCCGGTGACGGAGTGGCAGTACCAGCAGTTTATCCAGTCAACGAGCTACGATCAGCATCAGCTGCATGGCAGCGGCCACCCCAACCGCCCGATGCGCACAACGGTGTGGCTGGCGCTGGAGTTCTGCTCTTGGCTCACCGAGCAGGGCCATCAGGCCGGCTGGCTGCTGCCGCACCAGGTTGTGCGCCTGCCGACGATGTGGGAGTGGCAAAAGGCCGGCGAGGCCGTGCTCACCACGGCGCTGGAGCTAGATACCGCCACGACGGCGGCGCTAGGCGCACAGAGCCTGCCGGTCGGCTGCTTCGTCGAGCGCGAGAGCGTCTACGGCGTGCTGGATATCAACGCCTGCTCATCCGAGTGGACCATGCCCAATGCGCTGCTCATCCCAACGGTGAGCGTGCTTGATGATCACGTCGCCGATCTGCTCACGCTCAACGCCAGCGAGTTCAGTGACGACCTGCATCAGGCGCGCTGCATGGCCCACGAGTGTGTCGCGCCTGCGCAGTTCGGCCGCCTGCTGGCCGAGTTCCGCATGGTGATCAGCGAGCGCGAACCGTTTGTTGTGGACTAGCCCGCAGCGCTATGCAGGCTGGTACGGGGTGGTGCGTGCGCTACGGCTGGTGCGTTGGGTGGATGGCTCGCCGTGCTGGTTTGATGGCGTGTGTGTCTGGTGCACGGCTGGTGGTTAGTGCACGGCAGGCCGCGCCGTGGCGTTGGATCGGGTGGAGCGTGCGCTACGGCTGGTGCGTTAGGTGGATGGCTCGCCGTGCTGGTTTGACGGTGTGTGTGTCTGGCGCACGGCTGGAGGTTGGCGCACGGCAGGCCGCGCCGTGGCGTTGGATCGGGTGGAGCG
>JABXJS010000177.1 GCA_013538855.1 Herpetosiphonaceae bacterium | reverse complement strand
GTTCCTTTCTTGGTTGGCACCACAAAGGATACCGCACGATTCGGCCGCCACACCGTTTACCCTGGCCCCAGGGAGTCCTGTGATCTACTGATACTAGCTGCAATCCTAACATATTCCAACGCCGTGCTGAAGCATGAATCAAACGGCGCTGCGGCTCAGCGTTCGCATTGCTGAGCCGCAGCGCCGGAGAGAGGCGGATACAGCCTAATCGTCGTTGGGATCGACGGCGGCGGCGCGCAGGAGGGCGGCGGCGTTGGCGAGCGTGCGGTCGTGCGCGCTGGCAGGCAGCGGCGCGGCGGGAACAGCGACCGCCTGGCCGTCGAGGATGGCCGTGATGCGCTCGCGCTGGGCCTGATCGCTTGGCGAGCGCTGCTGACCGGCCTGCGTGCGCAGCGTATCGGCGAGCTGGAGCATGGTGGCGGCATTTGGCGCGTGGGTGGGTGCAGCGAAGAGCGCCACCGCCTCCAGCGTGTCGATTAGGCCCAGCGTATCGTGGTACTGCAGGCGCAGGCTCAGCGCCTCCTGCAAAAAGTGGGCGGCATAGCCGCGCTGATCAAGACCGAGGTGGGCATAGGCCAGCGCGGTGCTCGAGTTAGCCCAGAAGCTGCTATTGTGCAGCGCCTTGAACTGCTCACGAGCCTGCTCCAGCAGCGGGATGGCCTGCTGCCACTGCTGAAGGTGCACGTGGATGGTGCCATGGTTCATCAGGGTAAGCGCCTGGCCATAGGGGTTGGTGTAGTTTTTCAGCATGCTGTTGATCGACTCAAGCACCGTCAGCGCCTCGGCGGGCTTGCCGGTGGCTAGCAAGAGCGTGATCAGGTTGTTGGCCGAGGCGAGCGTGCCGCCGGTATTGCCGAGGCGCTGCGTGCCCTCCAGGCTGGCGCGGATATACTCCTCGGCCTTGGCGTAGTTGTTGGTCGAGCGCTCGATCACGCTGAGATTGTTGTAGACAGCGATAGTGCCTGGCTCGTCGCTCGCTGCGGCGTAGATGTGCAGGCTCGCCTCAAGCAGCTCGCGGCTGCGCGCAACATCGCCGCGCAGGAACGTCAGGTTGCCCAGCCACTTGAGCGCCAGCGCACGGTGGCTGGGTTGGACAGCGCTGGCCGGTGACTGATCGATCACTGTGCGCAAGACCTGCGCGCCTGCGGACCAGTGGCCGCGGTTGTACCAGAAAAAGCCCAGATCGCCAGCGAGGCTGGTGGCCGCGTCGTGCTCGTTCAGCCGCAGCAGGCGCAGCACGGCTACGCGCAGGTTGTGCTGCTCCGGCTCCAGCGTCTCCTGGCCTGGCTCCTCGCCGGTGGTGTGCACGAGCTGATGGAAGAAGGCGGCGTGCTGGCGGTAGAGCTGCGCAGCAACGGCCTGCTCCGCCAGCAGCGACTCGCTGTACTCGTGGATGGCGTCGAGCACGTGGTAGCGCAGGCGGCCCTCGTTGCGCATCAGCACGAGGTGCTTGGTGGTGAGCAGATTCAGCGCGGCGTCAACATCGAAGCGCTCATCAGGCAGGCGGCACACCGCGCGCGCGGCCCCGGCCGTCCAGCCGCCGACAAACACGCTGAGGCGGCTAAACACAATCCGCGCCGCCTCGGGCAAGACACGGTAGTTCCAGTCGAGCACGGCCTTGAGGATCAGCTTCGGCGTCATCGCGGCGCTGGCGGACGGCAGATAGTTGCGCACCAGCAGCAGCAGATCGTTGGGCGTGATGTGGTCGCTGTGGGCGGCGATGACCTCGATCGCCAGCGGCAGGCCCTGCACGCGCTTGCAGATATCGATGATCGCCGTGGCGTTGGCCTTGGAGAGCGTAAACGAGGGCTGGATGGCCTGAATGCGCTGCACAAACAGCGCCACCGCCGGATACTCCAGCAGCGCCTGCAGATCGCCACGTGGTGCTTGCGACGGCACCGCCAGCGGCGGCACGCTGAAGACATGCTCGCGTGGGCTGTTGAGCGGCAGCTGGCTGGTGGCCAGGATGTGCAGCCGCTCCGTGCCCTCGACCAGCGCCGTCAGCTGCGGCTCGACCGCCACGACCTGCTCGCAGTTATCGAGGATCAGCAGCAGGTCGAGGTCGTGCAGGGCGGCGACAAGCGTGTCGAGCAAATCTTGGCTGGCGACCTCGTTGATCTGGAGGGCGCGGGCGATGGCAGGCAGCACCAAGCTGAGGTCATCGATAGGTGCAAGATCGATCCAGACGCAGCCATCGCGAAACGCGCTGCGCACCTGCTGCTCAACCTGGAGGCTCAGGCGGGTCTTACCGGTGCCGCTGGTGCCAACGAGCGTGACCCAGCGCTGCTGAGGATTAAGCAGCAGCTCAGCGATAGCGGCAATCTCGACGGCGCGGCCAACAAAGGCTGTGGTGTACTGGGGGACAGGCAACAAGTTCATGGGCAGGACTCCCCGAAGGAAACATACACAGTGCAGTAAAAACAGAGTGAATCAATGTTGCTCATTATAGCCTACGCCACGCTATCGTCAGCGATACATGCGCCCCGCCACGCCGCCAGCAGCAGCGATACTTACAGACAAATCCGCTCTAGCAGCGGCTGCGCTTGCCACAGCAGGCGCACCAGACCACCAGCGCCAGCCATCAAATGATATATCGCTCGCTATCACCTTTGTATCGGTTTCTATCTCGGTGGGCGCATTGTTGGCGGGGTTGAAACAGTGTGTAATAGACACAGCAGCAACGTTGTATGCAAACCCAAACAGCAAACCCTAGTCAAACAGCAAAACAGCAAAACCAAAAGGAGCACACACAATGGACACCAAGAACCCCTTCATCGAGAACGAGAACACCGACGACGTTTTGGCCGCCGATCTGTTCGCCGAGGAGCTGGAGGAG
>JABXJS010000176.1 GCA_013538855.1 Herpetosiphonaceae bacterium | reverse complement strand
TCGGACGGATACGGCTATCGAGGACATCTGGGGGTATCAGTTTGTCGTAATCCCCTGGCGAGGATTGAGGTCTTTCGGACCCTACAGTACGCTGGCTTGGCTTCGTAGGGAGCCGCCACAGGTCGTAATCCCCTGGCGAGGATTGAGGTCTTTCGGACTCCTAGAGAAGAAATTGCCTGCTAGCGGGCTGGCTTGCGTCGTAATCCCCTGGCGAGGATTGAGGTCTTTCGGACGTTGAGGTGCCGACAGCCGAGTGGGGGTGCTGGTACTGTCGTAATCCCCTGGCGAGGATTGAGGTCTTTCGGACATTCTCATTCCGTCGCACGGTTGGCGGCTTTGACAGGTCGTAATCCCCTGGCGAGGATTGAGGTCTTTCGGACGGCGATTTCGATTTTGATACAGTTCAGCCGGATTCGTTCGTCGTAATCCCCTGGCGAGGATTGAGGTCTTTCGGACTGACCTTGACTTGCGCTGGCTTTTGCGCTTGGGCATGGGTCGTAATCCCCTGGCGAGGATTGAGGTCTTTCGGACGCCATTGGATATGATGCCCCAAGCGTGCCACCAAATAGGAGTCGTAATCCCCTGGCGAGGATTGAGGTCTTTCGGACACAAACACCAACCGCTACGAGATGACCACGCAGCTGAGGTCGTAATCCCCTGGCGAGGATTGAGGTCTTTCGGACCTAACGGCTTACAGAGCGACAAAGGTGCGCTTCGGGCTGCGCGTCGTAATCCCCTGGCGAGGATTGAGGTCTTTCGGACTGTACCATATTTTTAGCCCTTTGACAAGCCCTAAATCGAGCGGTTTGCGCGGGGCTGGTTTTTGGGGGCTTATTTTTTACAGATTCAGGCGGTTTTTGGGTGGGCTAAATCGCGGTTTAGCCCACCATTCCGAGGTTGCGCGGGGCTGGCACTTTTTAGGGCTTGTCAGTATTTATTTATTAAGGTGCATCTGGCCGCTCTAGGAGCGGGATCAGACGATGTACACGTCGGCGCTGGTCTCCAGCGGCGGGCCGTCGCCGACGATCTGGGTCTGGGCGGCGCAGGCGGCGCAGATGCGGTAGGTGCGCAGGCTGTCGCCCTCGCCAGGGACGAGGATTTTGGCGATGCGGCGCTCCAGCTTCTGGTACTGCGCGGCGGTCAGGTCGCACTCAAAGACGCTGTACTGCACGCGCTGGCCGAAGCCCTCCAGCAGCTTGGCCAGCTTGGCGCGGCGCTTGTCCACCGAGATGTCGTAGGAGATCACGTAGAGCATAGGTTCACCGATGGGTCCATGGCTCGTAGAGCGTTTGCTGCTGCACGGCGCGGGCCAGGCGGCGCGCCTGAAGCTCCAGGCAGCGCAGGTAGCTCACGCGGCCGGGGCGGCCGTCGGCACCGTCGGGGTGCGTCACCTCCAGGCGCATGCGCTCCTCGAAGGCGGCCACAAAGCGGCGCTTGGCGGCGTCGCTCAGCAGCAGCGGGCGCTGCGCATCGTCGCAGATGGTGAAGTCGGCGGGCTGGATGCGGCCATCGCTGCAGCAGCGCACGACCAGCGCATCGACCAGCAGCGGGCGAAACTCCTCCAGCAGATCCAGCGCCAGCGCGGGCCGATTGTAGTCGAGCTGGTGCAGAAAGCCTTGAAACGGGTCGAAGCCGACCGCCTGCACCGCGCCGAGCATCTTGTGCGTGAGCAAGGTGTAGCCGAGCGACAGCAGCACATTGACCGGATCACGCGGCGGGCGGCGGTTGCGCTGGTTGAAGCCCCACGCATCATCGAACAGCGCGCGCAGCCCGCCGAAGTAGCGCGCCGTGGCGCTGCCCTCCAAGCCCAGCAGCGACGAGACCTGCGTTGTGCGCTCGACGCGCTCGATCAGCGCCTGCAAGTCGTCGATCACGGCGTGGATGCCCGGGTCCACACTGGCGCGGTTGCGGGCGAAGCGCTGCAGCACCGCGCGGGCGTTGGTCAGCTTGCCGCGCACGCAGGCTTGCGCCGTGCCCAGGCTTAGCTCGCTGTGATCGGCGTAGCGGTACTGGGCGCGCCGCAGCGCCACATGCGCCGTGGCCGCGCCGATCAAGCGCCCGTGATAGCGCCCAGCGACAGTCAGGAACGTCACCTCGACGCCGCGATCCAGCAGGCGCTTCAGCGCCGGGGTGGAGATGCCAACATTGCCGAAGATCACCACATCGTCGAGCTTGACCAGCGGCAGCGTGGCTAGCGTCGCGTCCTCACGGGTGACACACAGCCGCTCGCCGTCGCAGCCGAGGGTTGCGCCCTGCTCGACCACATACAGAGTCGCCATCGTCGCCTCCTTTCGATGCCCTTCAGGTGGGCGCGCCAATCCTGCGCAGAACCTTGACGCGGCGGTCGCAGCCAATCGCGCAGGCTGGTCACAAGCGCGCGCCAGCAGCACCGCCTACTGCGAACAGGTGGCTGCGCCAATCCCGCGCGCAGGATTTCAGACGAGGCGCGCGCGGCCGAAGCCGCGGGTTGCGCCAGCGCCGATGCCACTCCAGAAGGCGAAGCGCGCCAGCGTGTCGATGCAGGCGGTCCAGTAGCGATCGTTGTTCATGGCGGTGTAGGTGCAGCGGCCGACCGCGCCGATCTGGGTGGCGTTGTTTTTGGTTGGCTCGGCGGAGGTGCGCAGATCGAAGCGGCTGACGACGATGCACTCCTCGGCAAAGCGGCGCACCTCCTCAGGGAAGGCGATGGGCGCGAAGGCGTTCCACTTGTCGATCAGGCTGCCCCAGACCAGCGCGGGCGTGGGCATGGGCTGGTTCGTGGCGTGATGGCGGAAGGTCACCGGCGATGCAAACTCGAAGCACCAGCGCGGGCGGCTGGCGGGCACGTGCTCCAGCGCCGGGGCGGCCAGCTCGCCGTAGGAGGCGCGATCAGCCCAGGCATTGGCCGCGGGTGTGGTGCAGATCTGCTCCACGCACCAGCTGGAGCCGTCGAGATCGAGCAGATCGAGCTGCTGCGGCTGCCAGGCGGCGGCCAGGGTCTCCAGCTCCGGCGTGAGCAGCGTCACGCGCAGCTGATAGCAGCGCTGTGGATCGACGCGCACCAGCCCGCGTCCACCGGGCAGGCCCAGGATGTTTGAGACCGTCAGCGGCTTGAGCGTGGCGGCGTCGTGGATGGCGCTGGCCAGCGCGGAATCGGCGGCGCTGATCAGACGCAGGATGGCGGCGTGGGTGGCGCGGGCCAGCGCGGCGGGCACAGTAAACACCTCGGTCGGGCGCAGGTCGAACACAAGCGCAGTTGGCATATTAAGCTCCTTTGTTTATGACAAGCTGATTGTACAGCACAGCGTTGATCGCACGAGATAGGTTGGCGGCCAGCGAGCTGCCGACCACCGACGCATACCGCTGTGCGCGCAGCGGTAAAACCACAGTGTAGACATTCCTAAAACAGCAGCCACAGCAGCGCCTCGGTTGGGCGCAGGTCGAACACTCACGCGCTCAGCGCATCAGGCTCCATCTCTTATGACAAGCTGATCGTGCAGCACAGCGTTGATCGAATGATACGGATTGGCGGCCAGCGAGCTGCCGACCACCTGGGCATGCAGCTGTTCGAGCAGCGGTAAAACCACAGTGTAGGCATTCCTAAAACAGCAGCCACAGCAGCGCCTCGGCTGGGCGTAGGTCGAACACCCTCGCGCTCAGCGCATCAGGCTCCATCTCTTATGACAACTGATCGTGCAGCACAGCGTTGATCGAATGATACGGATTGGCGGCCAGCGGGCTGCCGACCACCTGGGCATACAGCTGTTCGAGCAGCGGTAAGATCGCGGTGTAGGCATCCCCAAATGTTGTGCTCAGCAGCTCTTTGGAAACGCCGGCGAAGCTGTGGGTAAGATCGTTGCGCAGCCAGATCAGCGGCTGAAGGCGCTTGGCAGCGGTGAGCGTGCTCTGGACGGCGGGATCGTCAGCAGCAATTTTACCAAGCAGCTCCTGCAGGCCCTGCTGGCCCATCTTCACTCGACCGAGCCTACGCTGATCGAGCCAGCCCTGATCGACATAGGGGCCGTTGTCGTCGCGCTGCTGGCGCTTATGATCCACAAACGGCACACCGTGGCGCAGACAGAGCAGGCGCAGCGTGTTTTCGATACAGCGCACCACCTGGCTCAAAAACTCGGCGTAGTTGCCTGTCTGTAGACGCACCTGGGCCACAAACAGCACCTCGGCCAACTTCTGCTCGCGCGCATCGGCGGCCAGCGCGTTGTAGAGCGGCTCGATCAGCGAGCGATAGCGCCCGCCGCGCAGCTGATCCTTGCCCTGCAGCACCGCAAGCGCCGCTGGCAGATCGAGATTGAGGCGCGCCGCCGCGTGCTGAAGCAGCGTCTCGATGAACTCGGCCTCGGCGGCGCTGGCATCGTCGGTGAAGTAGGGCCGGAAGAGCGCCCACGTAGTGAGCGCCGCCTCGTACTGAAACGTGCGCACATTCGACAGGAACACATCGCGCAGCGGGCGGCTCAGCAGGCGCTGGCCCACCGCCAGGGTGTGCGGCATCTCGCTGTGGCGCGAGATGTACAGCGCATTGGCGCGCTGCTGAAACACCTCCATCCCGCCCAGCAGCAGGCCGTTGGCCATGGCCGGAGTGCCGCCGGTCACCTCCAGATAGACCTTATCAGGCTGATAGCGCGCGTCAAGCTCGGGCAGCAGCAGCTCCAGGCACGAAAGCACCTCATCGTGATCCGACGGGTTGGCGGCGGCGCGCGGCGTGCGCAGCGGCTGAATGTGCACCTGCGCCGACGCAAAGCTCCAGCGCGTCTGCAGCAGGCGCGCGGCCACCTCGGCGGTAATGATCGTGTCGGTGGCGCGAAAGGCGGGATCGTCCTGATCGGAGGCCAGCAGCACAATGTGGTCGATGGCCGTATGGCCGAGGTAGCGCAGCGCCTTGCGCATAATCGCCAGCTCGATGTGCTCGGCGAGGGCGTCGAAGTGCTCCAGCAGGTAGGTGGCGCGCTCACGCTCGGGCGCGGTGCGCCAGTCGCGCAGGTGCGCGGGCAGCAACTCGGCGCTGATCTGCACATCACGGCTGCCAACGCTGCACAGCAGCAAAGTCGTCATCAGCGTGCTCCTTCCAACATTCGGCAACACAGGTCGTTGATTAATATGTATGGATGCGTCGTCGGCACAGCGCGGCTGCCAACGCTGCACAGCAGCGGGGTCGTCATCAGCGTGCTCCTTCCAACATTCGGCAACATAGCGTGTCGCGCAGGTGCGCGGGCAGCAGCTCGGCGCTGATCTGCACAGCGCGGCTGCCAACACTGCACAGCAGCAAAGTCGTCATCAGCGTGCTCCTTCCAACATTCGGCGACACAGAGCGTTGATCACCTTGTATGGATGCGTAGTCGGCAGCGCTTGGGCGGTCAGTGTGTTCCAAGCCGTGCGCAGTGCAGTGGTGAGCGCAGCAGGAGGGCCAGCGTGTTTCTCGACCGCTGACTGCGTGATCGGCTTGTAGTCGTGGATGATGCGGTTGCGCAGCGCGCGAATCTCAGCGATCGGCTGCAGATCAGCGAGCAGCTGGAGCAGCTGGCGGTTGTCTTGCTGCGCGGCGAGCGCCTGCGTGATGACGGTCATCTTGGGACAATCAACATAGCGCAAGAATGTGTTGTCCGCATCAGCGGCAGGATCGGCGGCGGCCAGCTCCAGGCTGTGCAACAGCGGGCGCTGCTGCTCCCACCAAGTTTTATGAAAGTAGGAGCGCTCGGGATTGGACCAGCGCACGCCGAGCTGCTCCAGCGCGAGGTGCAGCATGCCCTCCTCGCAGCGCACCAAGCGGGTAACGAACTCGGCCCAGTCGCCGCGCTCAGCGGCCAGCTCAGCCAAGAAGATCGTCTCACGCAGCATGGACAGGTCGCCGTCGTCGCGAACATCCGCGTCCAGCTGCAGCAGCTCGGCGCGCAGGTCGCGGCTGCGCGTCAGCAGGGGGCTGATCGCGCTGCGCGCCGCCGCGAAGTCCATGCCCTGGCGATTGATCGCATAGCGCAGCAGCGGCGGCAGGGCGGCGGCGTGCTCCGGCTCCAAGACGGCCTGCTGCTGCTCCACGAGCTGGAGGGCCGTCGGGTAGGCGTAGGCGTCGAGGACCGTGGCGAGGTTCTGGCGCAGCAAACCGAGCGCCAGCTGGCGGCTGATGTCCAGGCGCAGCGCGTAGCGATTATTGGGGGCGACATACAGCGGCACAGCGCGGGCGGCGAAGCGTGTGCCAGCAGCGAACAGCAGCATCGTGTTCATGGCGGGCGTGCCACCGGCCAGCAGCATATAGACCTCGTCGGCCTCCGCGACGGGCAGCTCGCGCACCGTCTGCTGATAAAACGCGTGCATCAGATCGTAGTCGGCAGGATTATCCTCGGTTGTAATCAGGCGAATGCGCTTTTTGACCAGCGCATAGCGCTGCAGCAGCAGCTCACGCAGCAGCTCGGCGAAGAGCACCGTATCCAGCGCACGAAACCGCGCTGCGGTTGTCTCCGGCTGATTGGTGGCGAACAGCACGACCGTCACGTCATCGCGCTGCGGCTTGCCGTGGCGATCAACCTTCAGCTCATCAAGCGCCGCCGTGATCATCGGAAAGTCCAGGTCGTCCGGTGTAATCTGCTTGTGTCGCAGCTGCTCCAGCAGCCACGCGCCCGCCGGACGCGGCAGCAGCTCGCCATTTGGCTTGTGGCAGCCCTCCGGCAGCGTCAGCGCGCTCTTGTCTGCCACCTGCACATCGCGCGTGCCCACATTGCAGCACAAAATAATGGCCATGGTTATGTCTCCTAAGTTAGCAACAAGATTAAGGCTACCACCCACCCGCCCACCTGTGCGCCTTAATCTACGCGTGTGACCTTGACCCAGCCGAGGGGAAACTGTGGCTGGTTACGTGGATTAAGAATCACTCGTCGAGTTTTCGGCGGCATACCACCCTTCAATTTGTATTTACTTATCACATGGGCGCGTATACCTTGATCAGGCACAACAGACAAGACAGATTTATTCATCCGACCCGGTCCCCAACCCAGTTCTATAAAGAAACATTCATCGGATTTTGCTTCAACAGCAAGTCGGTCATAAAATTTACTAATACATGGAGCATTACGTGCAGTCCAAAAGGTGCCCTCATACTCAATACGTTTACGTCCCTGACTCTGACAAATATCCCAAAGTGAGTTCAGATACTCCTCTGATCCTTGCCAATCAATTTCTTCACAATCAACCAGTTTTTTATCAATTTTTATACGCACAGAACAGCAAACACCTGGATCTAACACCTCAAGAGAAATAGGGATACCACTTTTACTAGAAAACCATACAGAGGCAGTTTCTATATTGATATGATCTGTATTTATAAGTGTAGAGTCAGTGATCTGAAGTGCACGGAATATATCACCGTTAGCAAAATGTAGTACTCTGGAGCGATCATTAAGTTGCCCACTAAAAACTTGTCTCTCGTATTTAGTATCTAATAAATTCACTCGATCTAGTTCTACAGCTAATCGTAACACAGCGGTGCGTATAGCACCCTTAACACTACTGCCAGGAATATACGATCTTCCATCAGGATGCGAAACTATAGGGAGAACATCATCATGGTATTGTTCAATTGGCATACCGATTCTATATCGATAAAGATCAGGGTGAGCAGCAAGTAAGCCTTCTGTCACAAAAGACCCTAAGTTGTAAGAAGTCAAGATCTGTTCAAATAACTCTGGATTATCTGACTCTCTAGGAAGAACTACTGCAAGTACTGCCTCTGTATTTAATCGATAGAGACGTTTGCCAACGCGTACCACATCAATGTCGGCGCGCAGCGGCGGCGCGCCAGAGCCGATGTGCAGCGGCGAGCGGGTCTCGATCTGCCAGGTTTGGGTGCTCATTGGACCTCCTTGGGCACGCCGACGGCCAGCGCTTGGCCGAAGCGAAACACCGGGTGTGGAAACGGCTCTGTCGGCGCTGCGCCATAGGCTGGCCGCACATCAACCGCGCTGCCCAGGCGCAGGCCAGCAGGCGTGTGCACCACCGAGCCTTCGCTGAGCATGCGCACGGACTTGCGGCGCTGCGCGGCGTTGCCCGGTGAAAAAAGCCAGCCGCCGACATCGACAAGGCTGTAGTTCACTTTGGCGCTCAGCGATTCGGCTTGATGCGCCGGATCAGGCGCAGCGGTGCCCAAAACGTTGCGGCGCAGCTCGGCGGCGCTGGGCCAGTAGCGCGAGAGCAGCACGGCGCACTCGGTGTCTGGGTCAGGCAGCTCCAGCGTGGCAGGCTTGGCGAGGCAAAACTGGCCCAGCCCCTTTGAGCGCCGCCCGCCGATGCCGCTCGCGCCCAGGGAGTGCAGCAGATGCTCCAGGCCGGTGGTGTTGCCAGACGCCAGCACAGCCAGGCCGCAGCCAGGCGCAAAGCGCACCTGACCGATCTCGTAGTAGTTGGGCTGGTTGGACATTCGGTCGATGGCGACATGCGGCACGCTCTCCTGCCTCCAGAGCGTTGTGCTATCGTCGTGGTCATTGAATGGGCCTTTGCCAGCTGCGGCAAGATCGGCCTGATCGATCAACACTGCTTTGCCCTGGAGCAGCACGCCTGTCTCAACACACTCACGCAGCTGCGCGCCAGCGAGCAAACGCTTGAAGATGGTGGCCGAGACATAGCGCACCTTCTTGAGGCGCTTGCGCTCGCCGGGCTTCAGCTCAGTCTGCTCGCTGCGCTGAGGGGCGAGCATCGGCAGCGGCAGTGTCACAACCGTGCCAACGTAGGGCAGGCACGACGAGATACGAAACGGTGGATCAGGGCTGTGCTCATTCCACGCGGGCATGATGCCCGTCAGCAGATTGTGCGCGAACAAGGCCGCGTACAGGCGATCCGACGCGAAGGTGATCGAGGTCTTCTCGAAGCCCACGCCGTGCTCGCCGAAGTGGAAGGCGCAGTCGGACGCAAAGCGAAAAACGGTCAGCTGCATGGCCGCCTCCTAGTCTAAATCCTGAAACCAGGTTGCGCGCAGCTCGGGCCACTGCTCGGCCAGCGCGACCATAGATTTGAATGATTTTTCAGGCTGCGGCTGCAGCACACCGCCATCCTGGTTGCTGCGGCCCTTGATCGTTGGATCGACGAAGACTACTTGGCCGCTGCCGCGCGAGCCTTGGCCGCCGAGATAGTCCTCCTCGACGAGCAGCAGCGCGCGCAGCACATTGTCGAACAGCGCCAGATCGGCGCGGCTGTAGAGGCTGAAGGTCAGCGCGCCCTGAAACTTCGCGCCTGCTGGCACGCGCTCCTGCTGGCGCGGCACCGCCGCCGAGGTCACGCGATCAATCGCGGCCTCCCACTTGACCTCGGTAAAGGGCAGATCGGTGCGGATGCGCTCAAGATCTGCGGCGCTAGCCTCGGTCAAGAAGGCGTCGCGCACAATCAGGCGCGAGGTTTCACTGTGGGGATACTCGCCGGGGATGCCGAAGGTGCGGCACACCGGGCAGGTCTGATATGGCTCAGCCTCTTTGCAGGTGTGGATCGTCACCTGGCCGATGGAGTTATTTTGCGGGCTGCCGGTGTCCTTCTCGAACTGCGAGCGCATCTTGCCGCGCAGCGACGAGCCAGGCACATAGGGCTGGTTGTTGAGCGGATTGCGGATGACCGGATTATCGACGTTGCCGATGGCCAGCGTGCCCGGCGAGCCGCCGATGTGCAGGCCCGTCTTGGCCTCGATGGTGAACGTCAAGAAGATGCGGCCAACCAGCTTCACGGTGCGGGGTGTATCAGTCATCGGTTTTGCTCCTTCTATTTACTTAAAGAAACTACTTGCCGCCATTGGCGCGGTGGTAGGCCAGGATTGCCTCAAAGAAGTCAACGAAGTTGCGAAAACGCTTGTAGTACTTAATCTCACCTTCTTGCTTGCCTTCGTTAACCTTAATGATTGATGGCTCTAACACATTGCGCAGCTTTTGAACTGCTTGTCCATTTTCACGTTTGGCTTGGTAGGCGAGACGTGGGCGCAAAAGCGCGAACTCGCGCTGTGCCTGAAGCGTTTTTTCGGGAACGCTAGGATCAACTGCTTTACCAGCATCACCTTGCTGTTTCTGGCGCGAAGGATCACTCCAGTCCATCTCTATCCGACGCACTGTGCCGAAGATGCCGCGAATTTGGCTCGTTGACAGCTTGCTACTAGCGAGCTCAGCCCCGACTTTTTGAGCAATGTCAACAAGTGTGTCGTAGTTTCCATCAACGATAATCGCCTTGAACTCTTGATCCGAGATATTTCCCATCGTTAGCGCTCCTTCTTTTGCTGCTTGCGGTTGAGTAGCTGCGTCCAGCGGGCGGCCAAGCCGAGGCGCTCGATCATGCGCTCGCCGGTCCACTGGTTGTTATGTTTAATCCCATCGGTCAAACTGGTGCGAATGGTGTTGATCAGCGCTTTGGACGCCAGTGCTTCAGCTGCATCGTTGTCGCCTGTGCGGATGCGCTGCTCGATGCGCTTGAGCTGGTACGCGCCGCGCCAGACCCAGGGGCCGAGCAGCCACTGCGGGGCCTGCTGCTGGTTGCGGAAGCGGCCCATGCTCTCGGCGTACTGCACATACAGCTGCTGGAGCGTCTGCAGAAAGGCTTGGTTGAGGCGCGGGGTTGTATCGCCATGCTCGGAGGTGGCGGGCTGCAGCTGGGCGTCGATGCGCTGCACCAGACCCCACACGCTCAGCGCGTCGGGGTTGGAGAAGTCGCCCATAAAGGCCCACTTGACGGTCTGCTCTAAAAAGCTAAAGGCGGCCTTGCCGCTGTCGATGCCCTTGGCGCGCTCGACCTCCTCCTCGGCGGCCTTGGCGGCCTGATACAGCGGGAACTTAGCCGAGTGCAGCGACAGCCCGCCGGAGAGGTGCACGCGCGGATTGCAGGCATACTGGCCGAGATCGGCGCTGATGCGCAGCGCCACCTGCGGCAGCACATGCCACGCGCCGACAATGAACAGATCGTCGCCGCCGGAGTAGACGGTGTAGAGCGCATTGTTGCGCGCCGGGTCAGAGTCAGCGTTGAACTCGCGGCAGATCGTGCCGACCCAGCCCTCGAAGAAGCGCGCCAGCGCCGCGCTCATGCTGGCGATGCCAGCGAGGTCCTGCGTGCCCGACTGGGCGGTGAACAGATCGCCAAGGTCGTCCACGTCCATGCGCAGCACGCCGTAGCGCTCGAAGCCCTTGCCGCCAGCAGCAGCGGCGGACTGCTGGGCCGAGGTCGGATGCGCTGGCTGCTGCGCGAGGTCGTGGAAGGTTTTAATACGCTGACGGCCTTTGGCATCCGTCTCCATGGGTAGAACATTGACCACTGGACGTATGGAAAACACATGCTGCGGAAAAGCACGGCGCAGCACATCCAGCTGCTGCAAGCCAGCATCGCTGATAACAGCCACGCGCTCCGCTGGCGCATCTTTCAAGCGCCGGGCAAGGTCAGAGCCAGCCACATCCTGCTCTGCTGGCCGAAACCAGACCGACATCCCAAGCGCGCGCAGCACTTGATGCCATGCTTGACGCGCATTCGGAATATCTAGACTTGGCGTATGGAAGCGTGTGCAGATAAACGCCGCGTCGCGCAGCTCGCTGCTCATGCCATCGTGGTTGTTGATGAAGCTGGCACAGAGCGCACAGACCCGCAGCGGCTCGTCGTCGCCAGTGTCGATGGCCTCCAGCGCGCCCATGTAGTTGCACACGGCGCAGGCGGCGTCGGCGTTGCCGCCATGGCCGCGCGGCGCAAAGACAAGCTGGTGCAGCTCGTCGGCGTCGAGGGCGGCGAAGCGGCGGCGCTTATCGGCGCTGATCGACTCGTTGACACTCCGCCAGACGGCTTTGAGATCAGGGTTTTCGACAGCCAGCGCACATGCGCCGAGCGCCACGTACAGCTCGCCCTGGTGCGCGTGCAGCAGGAAGCGGCTCAGCTCGCGCCGCCATGCGTGCAGCTGCGCAGGCCAATCGGCGCTGTAGGGCACGATGACATAGAAGCGCCCGCCGCCGCTGTAGAGCAGGTTGGTCAGCGGCATGCCGGTGAGCGCCAGCAGCCAGCGCGCGACAGCGTCGGTGAGCAGCTGAAGGTAGAGCGAGCGGCTGCGCAGGCTCTTGGTGGCCTGATCGGCCGCCAGCGTGTAGATAAAATCCTGAATGCCCGAGAGATCGCCGCCAAGCAGCAGCACGCTGTCCGCGCCAGTGCTGGCCGTGGCCGCCGCCAAGGCCGCCTCGGTGCGCAGGGCATCGTAGAGCGCGACGCCGGGCGTTGTTGAGGGCAGCGCCCAGGCGTACTCCTGCAGCAGCGCCAGCGTCTGCTCAAGCCTGATCGCCGGATCGGCGCTGCGGCCAGCCAGGGCCTGGCGATACTCAGCCAGCAGCTGCTCGACCTGGTCGGCAACATCTGCGGCAAGCTCGGACTCCGCCACCGGGAACAGCGTTTCAGCTGCAAAGCGCAGGCGGCGGGGCTTGAAAAACACCGGCGGAGATTGAGCCGTGGGATCTTCTCTTGATGGCGGTATCAAGGAGAAGATCGACTTAAGCGGCGCGGCTGCACGGTGGGCCGCGAAGTCATCGAGCACCGCCTGTGCCGCATCGACCACTACATCAGACATATGTCCGTCCTTTCTTGGCCGCTTGGCCTCTGTTACGAACACAAACATCAGGCTGAGTATACACAGCCAGGGTGTGCGTATATATGCGCACCTTAGCTATGGATCGCCGATGTTCTGTACCTACTAGTGGCTGTTGGTGCACAAATATTTACTGATGACCCGCACAGCGGCACCCCCATGAGCGTAGTGCGCGCAGCAACACATAGCCCGCCGAGCATTGATCGCTCAGGCGGGCCAGAAGAAACGGTACAGCGGATGGAGATTTAGAGAAAGAACTCGTCGCGGCGCTCGTCCTCGTCCATTGCGCCGGTGATGGACAGCAGCCCGATCCACAGGCCGCGGGCGAGGCGGTAGAAGATGGCATGGAAGATCGTCAGCAGCACAAACAAGCAGACCAAGCCGAGGACCAGCTGATCAGGCACATAGAGCACCAGCAGGAAGCCGCCGATGAAGCCAAGCAAGGTCGTCAGCGTCACCGAGATGCCCATCGCGCCGGTGTTCTGGTTGCCCATGCCCTCGTAGCGCCGCCCGCAGAGCGCGCAGCCCTCGATCAGCGTGTAGAACGAGCGGAACATGCGCCCGCGGCCGCAGACAGGGCAGCGGCCCACAAAGCCGCGCCAGAGCGCCACAATCGCTGCGAGCATCGCTAGCCCCGGAAAAACTTCACATCGTAGCCGAGCCAGCGCAGCTCGCTGGGCTTCTGCCGCCAGTTCTCGCGCACTTTGATCCATAGATCGAGAAAGACGTGCTGCTGCAGCGCGCGCTCGATCTCGTAGCGCGCGGCCGCGCCGATCTTGCGCAGCATCGCGCCGCCTGCGCCGATCACAATACCCTTCTGCGAGGCGCGCTCGACCGAGATATTGGCGCGGATGTACAGCGTCTCGCCGCGCTGCTCCCACTCCTCGACCTCGACAGCCACCGAGTGCGGGATCTCGTGCGCGGTGTTGAGCATCACCTTCTCGCGGATCAGCTCGCCAACAAGCTCGCGCTCGGACATATCGGACAGCTGATCCTCGGGATAGAGGCGCGGTCCCTCGGGCAGGTGGGCGACGAGGCTTTCGATCAGCGTCTCCATGCCCAGGCCATCGCGGGCCGAGATCGCCACCTCGTCGTCCCATGCGCCTAGCTCGCGATACTGCGGCAGGTGCACATCGGCCGCGCGAGTGGCATCGACCTTGTTCAGCACCAGCAGCGTCGGCTTGTGGGCGGCGGTCACCAGCTGCGCGATCTCGCGGTCGAGGCGGGTTGGCGGCGTGGTCACATCGACCATAAACACCAGCACATCGGCATCGGGGATGGCGCGGCGGGCCACCTCGACCATGAAGTTGCCCAGCTTATGGCGCGGCTCGTGAATGCCCGGCGTATCAACAAACACAATCTGTGCAGCGGGACCGTTGAGGATACCGCGCACCGGCACGCGGGTCGTCTGTGGCTTCGGCGACACAATCGAGACCTTCTGGCCCAGCAGGGTGTTCAGCAGTGTCGATTTGCCAACGTTGGGCTTGCCCACCAGGGCCACAAAGCCAGCGCGCACCGTCGCGTTTGGATCGATCAGCGTCGGCGGCTCGGCCAGCTTGGCCTGCTCGAGCACAGCCTGATCGACATCCCAGCTGTCGGCTTGGTCCGGATCGACGGGGGGCACAGCTGCTTCATCATCGTCCTCGTCGTCAGCTGCTTCATCGTCATCGTCGGCGTCCCACTCGATCAGCAGCGGCTGGATGGCCGCCAAGCGCTCGGCGATGGCGAACTCGATGGTGGCGGGCGTTTCGAGGCCAAGAGCGCGGCCCTGACCATCGATATCGACAATTGCGCCGTAGGGCAGCTCTTCTTCAGCGGCCACCGGCGTCGTGGCGAAGGTGATCGTTAACGTGTCGCCGTCGAGCTGCACGTGCTCGTGCGCGCCCGCCAGCTCCCACAGGCGCGGGCCGCTGCCCGCCAGCTCTAGGCGCAGCCCAACAATCTGGTCGGCGGCATCAAGCAGCCAGACGCCGGGCAGCTCGCGCTCGTCGGCATCGTCGCCCTCGGTGATATCGGTAAAGTAGACATAGATCGACCGCGCGTCGCGGTCAAACGTTAGTTCAAGCATAGACTCTCAGCTTTCAACACGTGCTCCGTATACCATTGCAGCTTGAACTGGTCTGATATGGAGCATTATTTTGTATGCAGCAGCAGCGCGGCCAGCCGCTAGGGTGAGACCGGCACGGCCGTGCCGCTGAGGCCACCAGATGTGGTGGGCGTTGCATCAACCACTGGCACGCTTGCGCCGCCGCTGGGTGTGGCCACCGGCACCGGCGCAACCGCGGTTGGCTCGGGGGTAAACTGCGCCTGTGGCTGATTGATCACACCGTTGGCGCTGCCAGCACAGTCGCCGACCTTGCTGACAGTCACGGTGATATCGGTGAAACCAGCGGCCTGGAGCAGATCGCTCACGTTGGTCTTGGCAGTTGTGGCGGCGCGATCAAGGATGCCGGCATCGCAGGCCGACTGCAAGATCGACTGCTCGGCATAGACGCGGGCGCTGGACTCAAGGTTGACATCGCCCTTGCTTAGCCAGCCGCGTGTGCGATCATAGATGCGCGTCTGATCGTTGTCGAGGCGCGTGTAGATCACGCGCGCTGGTGGCAGATTCATGGTGATTGATGTGCCGTTGATGACAATATCGCTATCTTTGAGCTGGCTCATATCGACACCGCCAGCGACCTCGCCGCGTGCCTGCAGCAAGATGCGATCACCAAACAGCAGATTCTGCAAGAAGTTGCCCTCGCGCGACGCCTCGATCAGCTGATCGGCCTGGTAGGAGAATGTCACCCACTCGTTGCGGGCGCGCAGCTGCTGGACAATCGCCGGCCCGGGCGCGTTCACCGTTGCGCCAGGCTGGCCAAACATCCCCGCCAGTGGGTCGATCACACCCATCGCCCACAGAATAATTAAAATGCCGAGCGCGCCTACAATTAAAAATAGGAGGCGGCCCATACACGTTGGCCCTTCACGTCGATACATAGCAACTCCTTGCAAAAACAGCTCACCTGCTTTCCATTATAGAGGCTTTCATCAAATATAGTTCCACCTCGGTCAAACGGCCTATTCCCGCATTGCAATCATTGTGATATACTGAACAAAGTTTTTTGTTATTATATTCACAAAGAGGAGCTAACCTATGCACGTAACGATCATGACTGTTGGCTCGCGCGGCGATGTTCAGCCGCTGATTGCGCTCGGCTGCGGCCTGCAGGCGCGCGGCCTCCAGGTGCGCATCGCGACGCATCGGATTTTTGCCGAGCAGGTTCGCGGCTGCGGGCTTGAGTTTGCGCCGCTCGAGGGCAACCCGCAGGCGCTGATTCAAGACCGCGCGGGCATCGAGTGGCTGCGCAGCCAGCACAGCATGCTGGGGCTGGCCAAAGGCTTTCGCCAGCTGATGGGGCCAGTGATTCAGCAGTGCATGCGTGATGGCGTCGCCGCCGCCGCCGACAGCGACGCGCTCATCTTCAGCGGCACCGGCTACTACTTCGCCTACAGCGTCGCCGAAAAGCTGGGCCTGCCCTACGTTCAAGCCTACCTCCAGCCGATCCATCCAACCAGCGAGTTTCCCAGCGCGCTGTTCCCGCTGCCCTACCGCGGCGGCCGCCTCTACAACTACGCCACGCACGTCATTGCCGGCATGAGCTTCTGGCAGCTGCTGCGGCCGGTGATCAACGCCGCCCGGCGCGAGCATCTAGGTCTTGGCAAGCTCAGCTGGCAAGGGCCGTTTCCGGAGATGCTGCGCCAGCAGCTGCCGGTGGTGTACGGCTACAGCGCGCATGTCGTGCCCAGACCGCGCAGCTGGGGCAGCTTCATCGACGTCAGCGGCTTCTGGTTTTTCGAGCAGCCAGCGTGGACCCCGCCGCAGGCGCTGGTCGACTTTCTGGCCGCTGGCCCGCCGCCAGTCTATGTCGGCTTCGGCAGCATGACCGACGGCGAGCCGCAGCAGCTCACGCGCATGGTGCTCAAGGCGCTGGAGCTAAGCGGCCAGCGCGGCGTGCTGCTGCGCGGCTGGGGCGGCCTCGCCGCTGCCGACCTGCCTGATTCGGTGATCACGATCGATCATGTTGACCATCACTGGCTCTTCCCGCAGATGGCGGCGGTGGTGCATCACGGCGGCGCGGGAACCACCGCAGCCGGGCTGCGCGCTGGTGTGCCAACGCTCATTACGCCCTTCTTTGGCGACCAGCCATTCTGGGGCGCGCAGGTGGCAGCACTTGGCGTCGGGCCGCAGCCGATCCCACGCGCCAAGCTCAGCGCCGCACGCCTGGCAGGAGCCATCCAGCGCACCGTGAGCGACCAGGCCATGCAAACACGTGCCGCACAGCTCGGCCAGCAGCTCCGGGCCGAGGATGGCGTAGCCCGCGCCTGCGCGACGATCATCGCGCACCTGCAAAGCCCCCAAGCCCGCGTCGCCTAATCCTTCAGCCGCACGCAGCGCCACGCACACCAGCATGCCGCTGCGCGCCTGCCACCGGCGGCCTTGCACCGCCCGGCCCACGCTGCCTCCAACCCTCGCCAACCAAGGCGCTGACGCGCTTGTCAACCCCTGCCACACATGCCTTCAACATCTGCCCAGCACCACGCGCCGCCAGGAGCGAGAGCCAACCGCCGCATGAGGACATGTGCATCTGGCCTAGCGCTCAGTGTGGCGCTGCACGCTGGCGGCGCTGGTTGAACCGCTGCGCCGTGGTTCGCGCCACGTCGGCGCGGCGTGGCCGGGCTGGTTGCTGCGCCGCTCGTTGCTCGCGATTGCCCAGCGCGTGGTTGTGGCGCTGCGCGCTGGCTGCGCTGGTTGAACCGCCGCGCCGTGGTTCGCGCCACGTCGGCGCGGCGTGGCCGGGCTGGTTGCTGCGCCGCTCGTTGCTCGCGATTGCCCAGCGCGT
>JABXJS010000175.1 GCA_013538855.1 Herpetosiphonaceae bacterium | reverse complement strand
GCATAGGGGATGGACAGCGCTGCATTGACTGTCCGCCCGCGTGGGCCAATCCGCAGCCGTGCAGCCGTGTAGGGGATGGACAGCGCTGCATTGACCGTCCGCCCGCGTGGGCCAATCCGCAGCCGTGCAGCCGCGTCCGTGCGCACGCAATCGACCGCTAGCCGTGCGCTGGGTCTGCCAGCGTCGGCGGAGCGAGGCCAGCGCGCCATATAACGGCGCTGGCGACAGCCCACGTGAGCAGCGCCGCGATAGCTGGATCGTAGTGCGAGCCAAGGTTGGGAAACAGAAAGACGCTGGTGTTGATCTGCGCGTGGAACAGCGCGGCGGCAAAGACGCTCTGGTTGGTGTGGTTGTAGATCCAGACAATTAACAGGCGCAGGGCGATCGAGGTGCAGCACTGCCAGCCGATCCACCACGCCGATCGCTGCGCCTGTGCGTATGGTACGATGTGCCACAGCCCCCAGATCAGCCCCAGCGCGCTGGCGGCCGCCAGCGCTCCCCAGCGCGCTTGCAGCGGCTCGAAGGCGTAGCCCTGCCAGCCGACCTCTTCGCCGCTGGCGGCGATCAGAAACAGCCCAAAAAACAGCGGTAGGTTGCGCAGCGCTAGCTCTGGCTGTGGGAGCGGCAGCCCGCGCCAGCGCATAATGCCGTACTCTGCCAGCATGAGCGCTGGCATCAGCAGCATGATCGGCGCGTACCAGCGCCGATCAGTAATCTTGTGCACATCAACAGCGCGCCGGAGCAGCGCCTGCACGCCAGGCCGCCCTGCCTGCCGATAGACCTGCACCGCCGCGACGCCGCCAGGGCAGCAGGCCATCAGCGCGCTGATCGGCAGATTGATGGGCACAATCCGGTGCCACCAGCTCCTGCTAGATTGTGCGCCTAGGATCCAAAACGGCACGGAGCTGAGGCCAACCAGCGCACAGTACTTCAGCGGCAGCTGCGGCGCTGGCTGGTTTGCGTGCGGTGTGGATTGGGGTGTGTGATTGAGCGGCCCGCGTCTGCTACGGCTGCGCAGCGCTTGGCGCAGCCGCTGGAGCGTTGGTATGGTTGGCATCGGTACTTCTCCTGCGGTTGGTGTGCAGACCATGGTCATGAGATCAGGCGCGGCCGCGCTGCTGCAATAAACCTGGCCGGAGCCGCACCCAGAGCGCAATCGAGCAGGCGCTCTAGGCCCAGCGCCGCCTATACCAGCGCAGCAGGCCGCCGGTGGCCAAAAAACCGCACAGGCCAGCGATGAACGTCGGGATGATCAGCAGCGCGAGCAGGCTTATCTCACCGGTATCGAGGCTGCCGCCCCAGAGTAGCAGCGTGTCCAGCAGCCCAAAGGATGCAGCGCAGCAGAAACAGCAGCAGTGGTGGCCGTGGCGTGGTGGGAACGGAGTACATGGCGCTAGCTCTTTAGACTATCGAGGCATGTGCTCGCCAGAGGTGTCTGCTTGGTTGGGCGGCTGCGCGCTCCAGCCCCGGCTATACCAGTGCAGCAGCCGCCCAGTGCCCAGAAATGTGCCAACACTGGCGATCAACGCCGGGATAAACACAAAAAGACTCAGCGGCAGCCGCTGATCGATGCCGATAATTCCTAGCGTAACACAGCCGCTTGTAAAGCAAAGAAAAAAAGACAGCGCGCTGATCCACAGCTTCAGATCAAATGTATGCCTTAATATCGCGCTGCTGCGGCGGAGCAGCAGGCCGCAGATTAAGCCGTCGAGCGCGCCCAGCAGCAGCCCAAGCAGCAGCCCAACTGGTGCGCCAACCAGCAGCCCATAGCCATAGAAGAATATCCCATAGCTAGCGCCGCACACGAGGCCATAGATTGCGCCGTAGCGCGCCCCAAACCAGACACAGCCGAGCACGAAGCTCAGCGGCGCTGGATGGGGATTTTTCGGAACGTGATACATTGTGCGCTCCTTACTCGTTTGCTGCATAGAGTATACAGAATCTTGACTGGGTTGCCTATGCGCAGCGTAGCGCTAGCTAGCGCATCAGCAGATCGTGGTGGAGCGTCTGTGCGCTGGGCGCGCTACAGTCCCCGGCGCTGCCGCTCCAAGGCCAGCTTGTGCGCAAGCCGCTAGCATGGGCATCAGCGCATGGCTATGGCAGCTCCGCCCATAGGCCGATGCTCTGCGGCCAGCGAGCTGCTATCCTGCTGATGTGGCGCTCTGCCACACCTACTCATCATCCTCACCTCGAAAGGAGCTGCCTGTGATTGCCGCCATAGTTTTGCAGAAGGGCCACGCGCCGCTGCTGGCAATCTAGGTGCGCCACACATCAGTGTTTTTC
Source organism: Herpetosiphonaceae bacterium (assembly GCA_013538855.1). Taxonomy (GTDB): domain Bacteria; phylum Chloroflexota; class Chloroflexia; order Chloroflexales; family Herpetosiphonaceae; genus OHK22. Next base: position 18,715 of record JABXJS010000175.1, on the reverse strand, counting down.
CTTTGCGCTAGCGTCTAGCCCTGTGGCTACGGCTGCGCTGCGGTGTGCCCCTTGATCTGCTAGCCCGCCCGTGGCCTAGCTCGTCGCAGCGATTGTTACTCATCAATTAGAGCGCTATAAGGAAACCTCAATGCTTTCACGTATTCAAGACTACCTGCGCCGCGCGGCGCGCCATCAGCGCGTGGTGGAGCAGGTTGGCCCGTTTTTGCTTACCTGCACGCCAAGCTCGGACAATCCATTTATTAACTACGCCATCCCCGCCGCCAATGCAGCGCCAGCTGCCGCTGATGTGGCTGCGCTGGTCGCCGCCTTCCGGCGCTACGAGCGGCGGCCGCGCCTAGAGTTTATCGCCGATCTGGCACCAGGCGCGTTGACGGCGCTGCTGGCGGCGGGCTTTGAGCAGGAGTTGACCACACCGCTGATGATCTGTACACCGGCAACGCTCATCGCGCAGCCACAGCCCACAGCGGTGCAGATCATCGTGCCCGCCACCGACGTCGAGCTGTGGGGCATGAGCGCAGCGCAGCATATGGCGTTTGGTGACGAGCCACCGCCGCCGGAGGCGGCCGCGCATGCGCGGGCTGGCCTGCGCGATGGCAAGCTTGCGCTGGCGGCGCAGGACGTAGCGACTGGCGCAATCGTCGGCGGCGGCGAGTGCAGCATCCCGCTCGATGGGCTGACTGAAGTTGCCGGCATTGGTGTGCTTGAGGCATATCGGCGGCGCGGCATCGCAGCGGCGCTGACCTATGCGCTGACGCAGGCCGCCTTTGCCCGTGGCGTCGAGCTGCCCTTCCTGATGGCCGGGGCGGCAGCGACGGCCCGCATCTACCAGCGTGTCGGCTACCAAGAGATCGGCACCGTCGTGCATATCGCGCTGCCAGAGTAGGTCTGCCTGTGAGCGGCGCTGTTCACCAGCGCCGCTCACAGCTTTACGCCTAGATTGTCAATCCAAAAACCAACCTACAACCATATGTGCTCAAATCGTCTGCTGCAAGCGGTTCTAGGTCGATGGACTACGAACCACAATCCCGCCTCATAGCACCCATAATCTCCCCCACAGTATGTGTTGAAATAGGGTTTGGTGCCCGTTCAATGTGCCACCACCCAACTGACACATCCTGTGGCAGTGATTACCACAGGATGTGTCGCGCAGACGCATGGCCCGCCTGCTACACTCAGTTTACTCGCGTATCAACTTTTTTTAAGAAAAGTACGCGCGCTATGCTGCTGGTCTACTCCCCCTTGTCGAGCGTCTGCATGGCTAGCGGCCGACTACGTGACGTGATCCTGCGTCAAGCAGGATGCATCGAAACAGTTGGTTCAATGCAAGCAGGAGCGCTGATCGGCAGCGGCAGCACTGAATCTGCGACTCTACACGCTGAAAGGAGGCCCGCTAAGGAATTGCACGACGAGCTTGTACCGCAGAGGACAACGCCTCTGCATGACGCAGCCAATGTTTACGAATCGCAAGACGAACCATCGGACAATGTTCCCATGTCAGGAGTGTTTGCATGCCTACATTGCCCCACACGCCGCGGCTCACTCGCTATATTCTTCGGCTCATGCTGCTAGCCATGATCTGTAGCACCCTGCCTGCGCTGCCGATCAACGCTCGCAGCGCGGTCGCGGCACCCAGTCCAGCGCCTGTTGCTGCAGCGCTGCCGCAGCGCGGATACCAGCTGGCTCCGTTTACTGATCTTTCCACCTCAATCCTGTTTGATCTTGTTCAACAGCAGTATCAGGCGACTGTGGCCTGGATGAGCACCAGTAGCCCACGCTACAGTCTCATCATCACGACGAAGGATGGCGCGCTGCCGGAGCGCACCCTTGCAGTCACAACCACGACCTTCAGCGATGGCCGCATCAAGGCGCTGGCGACCGTGCTGCTGCCGCGCGAGGCGCAATCGTATCAGCTGGTGGCTCGCGACGCATCCCGTGGCCGTGAGTTGACGCGCTCGGCAGTGCTGCTCGCGCCCTCGCTTGTTCACGCTCCGACGCTCCAGTCGGCAAACGTGCGTGCAGATGCGAATGGGCAGCTGCAGGCCGACCCCACCTCGCCGCGCTGGCAAGTCTTCGAGCAGGAGACCAACGGCGATCCGATGGCTGCGATGGATCATGTGGCGATGGGCCATGCGCCACCGACCGATGCGAAGACGAGCATTGATCCGGCGCAGGAGTACTCACTCGGGTCCACGCTGCTCAGCCTCACCAATACGCCGCCCCCGCCAGGCACCACCTCTGGCTCGATTGCCGCCTACTGTCCGGTTGGCTCAGGCGATACGCCCATGGGCGATCACCTGCCGAATGGCTGTGGCGGCCCGCCCTCCGTCGGCGATCCAATCAGCCTGACCGATGGCAGCTTCTGGATGCGCATTCCGTGTCTCACCCTCGGTGGCGCGGGGCTGCCCATCCGCGTCGGCCTGCACTACGACACCCACAAGTGGGTCGATGGCATCGGCTCCAGCGCCATTGGTGTCGGCTGGGTGGCGGGCTATGGCCGTCGTCTGCAGAATGTCAGCGGTGATCCGGTGCTCACGTTGGAGGATGGCAGCTGGGCGCGCTTCCCCTATATCAATGGGACAACCTACGCTTCGCCGCAAAACCACCATGGTTCGCTGACCCGCGATCCGCAGAGCGGCGAGTTTACGCTGCTCTATCGCGATGGTGCCAAGGATATCTTCAGCGCCACCGGGCGGCTCATGCGCGTGGAGGATCGGCTGGGCAATGCGACGCTGATCAGCGACTTTGTGGTTGGTGCCGATGGCCTCGGCCGCATTACGCTGACCAACAACCGCACCGGACAGTCGATTGTCCAAGTGTTCACCGTGATCAACAACACTTGGAAGCTCACGGCTATTCGCGACGGTGATAGCAACGCCAGCAGCATCCTGCTGCGCGAAATCACGCTGACCTACGGCACCAGCGGTGATGATCTGGATCGCTTGGTGCAGGTGACTGATGCCGCCAACCGCACCTATAAGTTCAGCTACGATAGCCGCGGGCGCATCAACCGCTACTGGGACCCCAACAACAGCAGCGTGCCCGCCGTCATGACCTACTTCACACCAGGATCGCACGGTGTCTATGATGAGGCGCAAGTGCAGACCCAAACGATTGGCTCGCGCAAGCTGACCATCAGCGATACCTTTTTCGGCTACGGCATGATCAATGCTGGTCCAGCCTATGGCTATCGCTATCAGCGGGCCATCGTCACCGAAAATGTCGTCAATGGCCAGACCGTCAGCCGCACGCAGCGGTTTGACCACGGCCTGATCTGGCCAGCCCAGATCCAGTACCTTGGCGCGGTCTATGCGCCGTCAGAGACACAGTACGCCACACGCTACTCGTATGACGAGCGCGGCAATCTCGCGCGTGTCGCCGATCAGCTTGGCCGTGCGACCGACTACATCTATGACGCGCAGAACAATCTTACCGAGGTGCGCGCCTACCACGATACGACCTACACCACCTACGACTCGACCCTCATGGCCTATAACAGCTATGGCCAAATGACGCAGCTCACCGATCCAACCGGGCTAGTCACGAGCTATGTCTACAACAGCGACGGCACGCTCCAGCAGACGATCACGCACCATCGCACCGACCCCAATCAGGCGCAGATCACCAGCTATACCTATGATCCCGTGACGATCAACGGCACAGCGGTGCTCGCGGGTCTGCCGACTGCCGCCACGCTCCCTGATGGCACCGTCAACACGCAAACCTACAATAGCCTTGGCTATCCCGCCACGACCACCTTCGATGCTGATCGACCAGGCTACACCGGCCTCAAGCTCACCGAAACATCCGAGTACGACTGGCGTGGTTTTCTGGCGGGCTTTACCGACCGCCAGGGCGTGCGCACAGCGTATCTCATGTATGGCCCCGATAGTGATGTTGGCCTACCATATGGAATCGACCAAGATGCTGGCAGCGATGGTCGTCACGTCCATACCTATATCCAGTATGATAATGTCGGCAACGTCACGCGCACCTCGCAGAAGCAGAGCAGCACCAGTACATCGCTGATTAAGCGCTACTCCTACGACCGCGTTGGCCCCGATTCATCCTATGTGCTGACCAACGTGCTCAACAGCGCTGACGCCAGCCAAAACATCGACTACACTTATACGCCGTTCGGCGAGCTGGCCAGCGTGATCGAGCACAATCTTGACGGCAACACCTACACGAGCGATGATCGCACCACCAGCTACACCTACACGCCACAGGGCTGGCTCGACACCGTCATCGCCCCCGATGGCCGCGTCCTGGCCGACTACGACTACAACGCCGCTGGGCAGGTCATCAGCCAGCGCGACGCCGCTGGCGCCACCACGACCTTCACCTACGATGGCAAGGGCCGAATCGCCACGCGCACCGAGGGTGCCGCTGCGGTCGGCAGCAATCCGGCGATCAACGCCACCTACACCTACAGCTATGACGCCGCCGATAACATCACCCAGATCAGCGGCCCCAACAGCTGGAAGATCCAGTCGAACTATACCAGCGACCCCTACGGCCGCTTGGCCTGGACCAAGGATGCGCTCGGCAATCAGACGATGTACCAGTATGATGATGCCACCACCAATCGCAACCGCGTGATCCGCATGATCACCGGCGCGAATGTCACCGCCGACAAGCTCATCACCGACTATAGCTATGATTCCGTGGATCGCCTCACCGCAACGATTGTCGATCCTGGCAGCGGACACAAAAATCTCACCACCAGCTACAGCTATGACGTCGGCGGCAGCGACCGCTGGAATTTGCAGCGTGTGACCAACCCGAAAGGCAGCGCCACAACCTACGCCTACAACACGCTCGGGCTGCTGGCCAGTGTCACCGATGCGCTTGGCGCGACTACGCAGTACACCTACGATGACTGGGGCGCGCTGACCCAGATCACGCCCGCCGTTGGCGCACCGACGACGTATAGCTATGATCTGCGTGGTCGCCTCACCAGCCTCAGCCGCAATGGCCAGACTGAGTCCTGGACCTACCGTGCTGATGGCTCAGTTTCCAGCTATACTGGCTTTAATAGCTATATCAGCTACAGCTACGATGCGGCCGGCCGCTTGATCAACAAGGACTACGCTGGCACAGCCAGCGATCCTACTGGGGCACGCAGCGATGCCACGTTCACCTACACCGCCAACGATCTGCTCGCCAGCGCCACCTCCAAGCCGAATGGCAGCACCAGCGAGACGACAACCTATAGCTACGATGCGGCGAACCGACTGCGCACACGCAGCCGCAATGGTAAAAACGTGACCTACGGCTATAACACCAACAGTAGTCTTACCTCGCTCGCAGTGACGGGGCTGGGATCGATCAGCTACAGCTACGATGCCGCCGCGCGCCCAACAAAAATCAACCCGTGGGGCCTGGGCGCAACCACCTACAGCTATCGCGCCACGGGCCTGCTCAAGACCGCGCAGCGCCCGAACACTGGCGCGACGCTGAACAACGTGCTAACCAGCTACAGCTACGATACCGCCAGCCGCCTGACCGGCATCACGCACAGCCAGGCAGGCACCACGCTGGAATCCCTGAGCTATACGCTTGATCCGAACGGCAATCGCACCAAGCAGACCGACGTGGTCACACGGCCTGGCCAAGCCAGCCCCTCGACCGAGATCACCAACTACACCTACGACGCCCTGCAGCGGCTGACCAAGGTACAGTACCCGGCGATCCCCGGCGGCCCGAGCGCCACCACGATCAATCACACCTACGACGCCGTGGGCAATCGGTTGACCACGACGGGGCAGCCTGCCCGTACCTACGACGCCAGCGACCGCATCAGCGGCTTCAGCTACGACAATGGCGGCAATCTGCTGAGCGATGGCTCGACAACCTACACCTACGATGCCGCCAATCGACTCAAGACCAGCGTGGCCGGCGGCGTCACGACGGAGTATCAGTACGACGCGCTGGGCAACCTCGTGCGCCAGATCAGCGGCGGGCTGACCACCGATTACCTGCTGGACGAGACTGGCGGCCTGGCCCAGGTCGTGGCCGAGGTGCGCTCCGATGGCACGCAGACCGGCTACGCCTATGGCCCCGATGGCCTGCACGCCCGCAAAGAGGCCAGCACTGGCGCAAGCAGCTATGTGCTGACCGACGGTCTGGGCAGCGTGCGCGCCTGGACCAGCGGTGCCAACGGCAGCCTGCTGCAAAGCCTCACCTACGACGCCTGGGGCAACCTGCGCCAGCAGAGCGGCAGCAATCCCGCTGGCGGCACGGGCCTGCAGAATGGGCTGGGCTACACGGGCGAGCAGCAGCGCAGCGACGGCACCGTCAACCTGCGCGCCCGCGCCTACAGCCCTGCGCTGGGCACCTTCCTCCAGCGCGACACCTTCGCGGGCTTCGCCAGCGATCCGCTGTCGCTCAATCGCTACGCCTACACCCAAGGCAATCCGGTCAATTGGACTGACCCAACTGGGCATAATACGGCGTTGATTATCGGTGGAGTATTGCTGATTGGTGGCGCGGCGTGGCTGGGCTACAGTGCCTACCAACAGCACCTGCAAGCTCAAGATCGCCAGCAAGCGCGCGAACATGCGCGCCAGATGCAGCAGGATCGCTTAGAGGCGGCGCGCGAGCTAGCCAAGAATCCGCGCCTCAAACACCTGGAGGTGCAAGGGGCGAATGCATCCGAGTCGGATGCAACAAGTTCTAAGTTAAATCATGGACAGGGCAACACATCGGCCAGCAACACACGGCTGCGTAAGGACGGCGGTAGCGACTCGGGCATCACGGCCGATTTCTATCCACAGCCGTTTGGTGCACCTGGCCAGCCGGGCTTCCCGGTCAATTGTGGCCCGCCCACATCCAGTGGCTTGATCCCGTGTAAACCGCTTGATCCGAAAAAACCTACCAACCTCCACGATCCGATTACGAAACATAAAGTGGGCGAGATCAAGCCCGATGGGACGGTGACATTGAAGAAAAACTATACGCCGCCCTACAGCCCTGATGGTGGCGTTAATCCAAAGTACAAGCCCATGAGCAACCCGACCACGGACGCGTCCGACTGTCTCTTTGATCCGCGCTCAATCGTTTCAATCTAGCACCACGATCAACGATGGCGTGGCACAACACACCCGTTGTGCCACGCCGCTGTACGTCAACACCGTGGTACAGCTGCTCTTTTTATTGACGAAGGATAGATTCATGCTTCTCCATCAATTTGAATCCCGCCCATGGTGGCGGTATGGGCTGGGCCTGCTGCTTGTGCTGAGCCTAGTTCTTGGCGTGACCCGCCCGGTGCTGGCGCAAGAGAGCGGTGAGCAGCCAGCACTGGCTGTGCAATCCGAATCTGCGACAACGACGGACGTGACAACGACCAGCAGCGCCAGTGCCACGAGCGCACCGGGCTTTACCGGCGAGTGGCAGCGTAGCGACGGTACAATCAACCTGCGCGCCCGCGCCTATAGCCCGATGCTGGGCCGCTTTCTCCAGCGCGACACCTTCGCCGGCTTTACCGCCGATCCACAGTCGCTCAACCGCTATGCCTATACGCAGGGCAACCCGGTTAATCTGACCGACCCCAGCGGCTTTGTCGCCAACGATCCGGCCAACTGGGCCGAGTTTGGTGCCGGGGCGCTGCGCGGGGTGTGGAACACCGGTCTTGGCGGCTTTGAAAGTCAATTTGGCCCGCTTGGTCCGCTCGGTGGTGCGCTCGGCTTTGCGCGCAACTGGGCCATGGATCGGGTCGAGGATCAGCTGGGCATTGATCGCTGCAATGAGTCCTACGGCTGGGGCCAGACTGTCGGCTGGGCGGTGGGCAATATCGGGCTAACGCTGGCTGGGGCTGGCGCAGGCCGTGGGGCCGCGCCGCGCTGGCCGCGTGTCGGCAACGTCGATATTGTCCCCGATGGGGTGCAGCTGCCGCCGATGCGCAGCGCCGCCCCGTCGGGCTACCGTCTCCCGCCGAGCGTGTCACGCACGGCAGGCGGCATCAACGACGGCCCCGGCATGCTCTATCGCGGCGATAGCCGTACACTGGGCCAGCTCGGCGGCGGCTTCCAACCGCGCAACCCGCATGCCAACGTTGGACTGCAAGACTATGTCTTCAACAACGGCCCGAGCCAGTATGTCAGCACGACCCGCGATCCCGGCGTCGCTGGTGAGTTTGTTGACTGGGGCTATTCACAGAACCAAGGCGGCAATATCTACACCCTTGATCCAGGTGTGGCTGCGCGCGGCGTCGATGTCAACGCTACCCTGGGCTGGGATGTCGGGCAGGCCGAGATGGCCATTCCTGGTGGTGTTGGCCTGCATGAGATTGTCGGCGTGCGCGCCTATCAGGGCAATGGCCAGGTTGGGCCGTTCGTGCCCAACCCCTACTACCAGTGGAATCCATAGCTCAGGACGGCTGCTGTTTGTTCGAGCACTAAAGCGCCGAGCGGCATTCACGTTGGGGCATCCCTCCGTAGTTGGTTTTATTGATCTAGCATAGCGGAGGGATGCCCCGGCCCGCAATCAGCCAACCAGTTTCTGTGGCTGTGCTGATGTGTGCAGCAGCGCTGTGAGCACCTCGGTGTGCTCTGCAACGCGCACCCCCTGCTGGAACCATTGCTGATACTCGTGCGCGCCTAGGCGCGCCTGCAGCACGTTGATCGTTGTCGCGTTTCGCTGTGCATCGAGCTGGCACACCTGAATTTGGGTGCGCGTTCGCAGCGCATGCGCCATGCCAAGCAAGCGCGCTGCCTCTTCGGCTCGCGCATCCGTCGTGACCACTGCCGCGAGGTGCTCTAAAAGATCGGCTACGCCGCGGTGGGTGTCGATAGCGATCAGGCGCTGCAGCGCCTGTAGCAGATAGGTCTCCGCCTGCTGCACACTTCCGGTCGCGTGCGCTAGCATTCCCAACATCTGCTCTGCCCGCGCTATCCCGATCGGATCATCAAGCTGCTCAAACAGGCGATAGCCCTGCTCGATCTGCGCGCGAGCCTGGGTATATGCTCCGTGCTCCAGCGCAATATTCCCCAAGCTCACCACACAGTAGGCTTGCCCCATCTGATCTCCTACCGCCTCGGCCAGCGCCTGTCCCTGCGTCAACCACTCACTGGCTGCCGCAAGCTCGCCAGCGCCGAGCGTTACTTGGCCCAGATTGACCAGATCGATCACCTGCCCATGCGTGTCGCCTAGCTCAACTCGCAGGGCTAAGCTCTGTGCGAGATAGGCGCTGGCTTGCGCCCAGTCGCCCTGTTCGTCTGCCACACAGCCAAGATTAGACAAAAGGTTGGCGGTGTTGCGACTGTGCGGAGCGATGCGCTGTGCGACGGTGTATGCCTGGGTTAACAGCTGGCGCGCTACGTTGAGATGACCTTGACTCCACGCACAGAGGCCCAGCTGATTGGCGGTTCGCAGGCAGCCGAGCTGGTCATCATGCGTCTGCCATAGCTCGAGGGCTGTAGCGAGGATTGGTTCCGCCGTTGCGTACTCGCCTTGCATAATCCACAGTGTGCCGATCGCATTCATGAGCATGCTTGAGAGTGGATAGGCCAGCGCCGCCTGCTCTTGGAGCGCCGCTTGACACCAGCGAACGCCTTCATCCCACTGGCCGCGTGTCAACCAGTAGCGCGAGAGCGCCACACACAGCTCTGCTAGCGCCGTCGTGTCGCCGCAAGACTGCAACCACGCCAGTGCCGCACGCCAGTTTGGTGCTTCGCGATCCATCTGCTGAAGCCACGCTGGTGTCGGCACGCCATCCAGCATGGGCGATGTCTGCATAATTGTCGTTCGGAAGTAGTCTGCGGTCGCCGCCTGCACGGTGGAGGCAAGCCCGAGGCTGTGCAGCTCGCGCAGGGCAAACTCGCGCACAAGTCCATGCAGCATAAAGCATGTCTCGTCGGCCTCGACGGGCAGCTGCTGCACCAGATGGGCGGTCACGAGCCAGTAGAGATCATGGATCACCGGCGGAGCGCTTGGCAAGCCAACCTGTGCGGTGATTGTGCGAATGGCCGATAGACTGAAACAGCCGTGGAACACGCCCAGGCAACAGAACAGGCGCTGGGCTGTGCTGCTCAGCAGGTCGTAGCTCCAGCGAATCGTGGCCTCCATGGTCTGCTGGCGCGCGGGAGCATCGATCCGACCATGTACCAGCATCTGAAGCTGTTCATCTAAGCGCGCGTAGATATCGGCTGGGGCAAGCACCCGAAACCAGCCTGCGATCAGCTCCAAGGCCAGCGGAATACCCGCAAGACGCTGACAGATGCCAGCGATCAGTGGGGCTGTCGTCGGTGTCAGCACGGTATTGGCCTGGATGGCCCGCACGCGGGTGAGCAGGAGCGCGACCGCCGGGACTTGGGCTAGTTCGCCCAGGTTTTTCGAGGCGTCGCGCGGCGGTACCGGCAACGGCAGAATAGGCAGCTCGTGCTCGTGGCGCAGATTAAGGCGCACGCGACTGGTAACAAGGATGGTAAGGGCCGGTGCCGCCTGGAGCAGATCGGCGAGGAGCGTGGCGGCGCTCAGCAGGTGCTCCATGGTATCAAGCATAAGCAGCAGGTGCTCGTTGGCGAGCGCAGCACACAGCTGTGCGCGGGCCTGGCTGCTCCCATGCAGCGCTACCCCACACGCCGCCGCCACGGTCTCAAGCAGCTGCTCCTGCGTGCTAACGGTGCTGAGATCGATAACAACGACGCGCGGAAACACGCGCCGCGCCGATTCGCTAATCGCTTGGGCGATACAGGTTTTGCCAACACCACCGAGGCCAGTCACGGTGATCAGCCGAACATCTGGCTGGCGCACGAGCGACCACAGTGTGGCTAGTTCCGTGGCCCGCCCGATCACCTGCGCCCACTCGATCGGTGGCAGCTCCGTGGAGGTCAGATCGCGCTGTTCAGCATAGTGCGGCGCAGCCAGATCAAGCACGTGCTGCTCGGCGTAGAGCGCGCTCCAGATAAAACGCTCTTGCGCATCGCGAGCAAGGTCCAATACTTCGATCAACAGCAGCACCATCTGACGTGATGGCATGCGCGTGCCGCGCTCCAGCTTGCGAATCAGCGACACCGAGCAGCCGATCGTATCCGCCAACGCTTGCTGGGATAGATTCTGCCCATGCCGATAGCGCCGAAGCTGGTGTGAAAATGGTTCTGTGTCCATTGAATCCTCCTAGGTACGGCGGTGCATACCCAGCCAATGCCAACAACAGTGTCCACTCCCCCAAGCTGTCTCGCTTCATAAATACGTGTTTATAAGTCAGTAATGTAAATATATGTTTGCTAGCGTCCCAATGGGTATTGGGATGCCACCGACGGCGATGTTCTTTGGCGCATGTGATGAGCAGTATGGTATAACGCCACGCTGCTAGACTACCGCTTCTTTAATAACTGTTTATTAAGCGGGTTGTTACCCTCCTGCTGATCCACTTAGTACTACTGCCATACGCAGGCCGCTGGATGTCTTTTGCACACCAATCGTCAGCGCATGGCTGGCCTTTTTGCGGAAATCCTTGGCGGATGGACGGTGCTTAATCGGTCTGTCGCGACAGGCGCTGTTGCCAGCGGGCCTGAGCTTGGCTCGGGCCGCTGGCAGGTGTGGCATGATGTTGGCCACAGCGCCTGCGCGTACTGGCGTATTGTTTGTGCTAGGCAGAGTAAGGCATTGGGGCGGTGATGTCGGCCGCGGGGCCTGCTCGCACCACGGCGGCGTGGATCACTGGCTGTATGGGCCGTAGTACGTGGCAGTGGTTCCTGCTGGTGGAGCCGCAACTGCTAGGCGGGCTTCGTGGCCACGAAGCCCGCCAGCCCCGGGAACAGCGGCAGGTCGGCGTAGGCGGTGATGCTGGCTACCGTGAAGCCAACACCGGCTAGCTCAGCGCTGATGGCATGCTGATCGAGCAGGCGCAGGCGGTGGGTCTCCTCGGTGCGGCGGTAGTGCATCCCCGTCTGGCGAAAGGTGATGATCCGCCGCGTGAGCAGATTCTGCGCGGCGTCGATGTCGGCCTGCATCAGCACCGCCCAGCCCTGGCCCTCGACCCAGCTGCGCTGGCTGCTCGCGCCTCCTAGCCGCTCCGGCGTGGCGCTGTCGAACACGAAGATGCCGCCTGGCTCCAGCGCCGCATAGACGCGCTCGAACAGTGTGTGCAGCCGCTCGCCGCTGTGGCTTGGATCGAACAGATAGTTGCAGCACTCCCCAATCGCGGTCACGGCGCGGCAGGCAGGCAGCGGCACATCAAGCAGTGAGCCGACCTCAAATCTGGCCTGTGGTACGCGCTGCCGGGCCAGCGCGATCATTGCCTCCGCAATGTCAACGCCGTAGATGCTATAGCCAGCCTGCACCAGCAGCTCGGCCATAATCCCGCTCCCACAGCCAAGATCAACCACTAGACCGTCGCGCCATCCGCGCGCACTGAGCTGCTGCTGCACCTCGGCGGCGGCGGCGCGGGCGAGCGCGCCAAATCCAACATCGTGAATCTGCGCCAAATCGGCGGCGTAGGCATTAAGCATGAGCGCTCCTCCTTGATTTATTTGGGTGCTGTAGCGTCTGATGCTAATGCTACGTCGCCTAGCCGACATCGTTCAGCGATCTGAACGTTTGCTCGGCCCAAGGTCGTACGTGCGGCCGTCTGTTGTCGTCGATGCGTTTAGCAGGTGCTATCTGCGTGGCGCGGCTGCCCACAGCAGCGCTTTTGGGTGCTGTTGAGCGTTTGACGCAGCCGTGCAACCACGCGGGCAGCATCGGGGCCGACGCCACGCAATGTTGCAGAGGCAAACGTGCGCTGATGTTCAAGGCCAACATAGGCTAAACCGGGCACTACGGTGCTGATGCCCGCCGTGTGCAGCGGATAGCCAGCAGCATCAAGTGCACCGAGGCTGCGTAGATAGCCGACATTTGGTCGGTAGCCTGTTGCAAAGATCACGCTGTCGATGGCCTCTTCATGCTGCGCGTTCCAGCGCACACCGGCTGCTGTAAAGGTGCTAAACATCATGCGTTGATCGATCTGACCGCTACTGATTGCTGCTTGGTAGATACCTGGGTCTAGCACGATGCTGCGCGCCTGGGTCTGTGCTGCGCGGCGCAGACGCTTTGACAGCGGCAGTCGGTCTGCGCCAGTGAGCCACCACCACCAGTGAATGTCTTTACCGCGCACCTGCTGGGCTTGAAAGCGCAGTGGGTGGCGTGTCGCTAGGCTAACCCTGCTGCTGTGCGCTAGCTCAAAGGCGATCTGAACGGCTGAGTTGCCGCCGCCGACCACGATCACGCGCTGGCCTTGCACGTCTGTCGGCGTGCGGTAGCTGGCCGAGTGTAGGATCTGGCCGCCAAATAGATCTTGGCCGGGGAGCTGCGGGATGTGCGGGCGACTGAATGCCCCGGTTGCAGCGATGATGCTGCGGGCTGTCTGTTGCGTTCCGTTGGCAAAGCTGACGATGAAATGCTGCGCGCTCTGCTCGATATGCTCCACCCGCATACCGGTGCGGATCGGTAGCTGGAAGTGGCTGGCATACTGGCGCAGGTAGGCACTCACCTCATCGCGGGTCGGGTAGTGGTCGCCGTCGGCGGGAAATGGCAGCCCGGGCAGGGCTGAGAATCGCGCTGGCGAGAAGAGGCGCAGGCTATCATAATAGCTTGACCACGATCCGCCGGCCTGATCGCTCGCTTCAACAATAAGAAAATTCATGCCTGCACGCTGTAGGTGATATCCCGCAGCTAGTCCAGCTTGTCCGGCCCCGATAACGAGTGTGTCAAGCGTCATTGGTGTTGTTCCTCCACAAGGCTGTGTGGTCGCAGTGCCCAGCCGAGCGCTGTTGCGCCTGCACTCAGCGCAATCATCACTGTCAGTGTCCAAAGCAACGATCTGTAGGAGCCAGCTGCACTAACCAGGAGGCTAGCTCCTAGCGGTGCGCAGGCACGGGCAAGCGTCGTTGTAAAGGCGATGCTGCCGCTGATACTGCCATAGTGTGTGCTGCCGTAGATGTCGGCTACTAGCGCTGCGCGCGTCGGGGTCAATGCGCCTGCGCCTGCACCAAACAGGGCCGCAAAGGTTAACACGCCGGTGGTTGTCGCGACCGTAAGCAGCAGCAGCAGCGCGCCGATCTGCAAGGCTGAGAGAATAAGCACCATGGTGCGGTGCGAGATCCGGTGCCCAAGCAGCGCGCTGAGCATGCGGCTCGGAATCTGGGCGGCTCCGATCAAACCGGCGGCGCTGGCGGCCAGGCTTGAGCTATAGCCGGATCGCAGCAGATAGCTTAGTAAATGAACATTGATGGTGATTGCTGCACTTGTGCCTAGGGCGAAGGCTAGCGCCAGCCACCAGAAGCTCGCACTGCGCAGCGCTTTGCGGACGCTTATGTCCGTTGGTGTGTGCAATGCGCTAGCTGGGTTGTGCTTGCCTGCACGTAACCCAGCTGCCGCAGGCTGCCCATCGACGCTCCAGCCAATATCGGCTGGCCGTCGGCGGAGGACAAGCGCGTGGAGCGGAACTGTGACAATGCCCAGCAGCAGCGCCAGCAGCACAAGCGCGCTGCGCCAGCCAACGTGCTGTATAAGCATTGTGGTCAGCGGAATGCACACAACGCTCGCTAGCCCGCCCCAGATGGTCAACAGTGTGAGCGCCTGTGAGCGCTGGTGGACGAACCAGGCTGTGACGACGGCAAAGGCTGGCTCATACAGCACAAGCGCCATCGTCACCCCTAGGCCTGCCCAAATGAAGTAGAAGCCCGTGAGGGTTGTAACCTGCGACCACGCCAGCACCAACAGCGTCGCTGCGCTCGATCCTGCGGTCATCAGCCAGCGTGCGCCTGCTTGGTCGAGAATCCGACCTGCCGGCACAGCGGCGATGCCGCTGAGAATCATGGCTATAGCGAAGGCTCCTGTCATCTGCGGCTGGCTCCAGCCAAGCTCATTCTGCATCGGCGTTAGCAGCACGCCAAAGGAGTAGTAGATGATACCCCACGAAAGTAGCTCGGTGATCCCCAGCGTGTGAACAATGCGCCAGCCGTAGTAGCGCTGCGGTGTGTTTGGACGTAGCGCGCCTGCGCTGAGCGACGGCCTAGCCACAGCTGCTGTCCTGGCTGCTCATGATCGGGATTAGCTCGTGCTCAGGCGCTGCGATCAAGATCGGTGCGCTGGCTGGGGCACAGCAGGTGCTGCTCTGGCCCATGCTCGCTGGCCCGGAGCAGACGCCAGTCTCAGGTAGCGTCAGCTCGACGCGGCGCGCACTGTCCCAGTCGCCAGCGATGGCCGCGACAACCGAGCGCACCTGCTCGTAGCCTGTGCGCATCAGGAAAGTTGGGGCGCGACCATAGCTCTTCATTCCCACGATGTAGAAGTTCGGCTCAGGATGCCGTAGCTCCTCGGCTCCATGCGGGCGAACTGTGCCGCAGCTATGTAGATTCGGATCGATCAGCGGCGCAAGCGCAGCTGGACTCTCAACAGCTGGGTCGAGGTTCAGGCGCACTTCTTGGAGCATGTGCAGGTCTGGTCGAAATCCGGTTGTCGCGATCACTGCGTCAAATGGGCCAAGCGTGCGCGCACCAGCGTGGATCAACACCTGCTGGTTGGCTGGTGTCAGCCGATCTATTTTGAAGCCGGTGATGAGATTGACTTTGTTTGTTTCGACAAGCTGCTGAATAACCTGGCCCAGCGCACCACGGGCTGCAAGCTGATCTTTGGCTCCGCCGCCATATGCGGCCCCGTCCATCTTTGTACGGCGCACAATCCACGTAATGCTTGTGCCTGGAGCGCTCTCGGCCAGCGCCACGAGATCTTGCAGCACGTTGAATGCCGAGTGCCCGCTGCCCACTACGGCGATGCGCTTGCCTGCATAGTGTGCGCGCTCTGCGCCCAACACATCAGCGAGGCCATAGGTGATGGCGCTGGCTAGGCCGCGCTCGCCGAGTGCCGGTGTGCCATGTGCACCTAGCGGATTAGGCGTTGCATACGTCCCAGAGGCATCAATGACTGCTTTCGCGATAATAGCTGACTCGTTGCCATCTGCATCCTCGACGAAAACGACAAATGGGGCGCTGTCGCGGCCAGCCGTTTTCAGCTTGTCTAAGCCCTGCCGAGTAATCGTGCGTACCTGTGAGCCGAAGCGCAGGTGTGGTGCAATTGCCGGATGCGCAGCCAGCGGTGCAAGATACTGCTCAATGAGCGCTGCTCCAGTTGGATATGCGTGCGGATCAGGCGCAACCCAGCCCGCTGCTGTGAGCAACGCTGCGGCGAGTGGGTCGATGTTAAACTCCCACGGTGAGAAAAGTCGCACATGGCCCCACTTGCGCACAGATGTTGCTACAGATGGCCCTGCCTCTAGCACAAGTGGTGTTTCTCCACGTGCAATGAGATGCACGGCCGCTGCTAGCCCAATCGGACCAGCACCAATGACGACAACGGGCAGTGACTTGGACTCCATACATACCTCCTAATGTGGTATATCGAAAAAATTCAATATACTGCTGCTAAAGCAGGCGCTCAAACGATTGAGCGCTAGTCTGTGTTTGCACCCGCCATATTGAAAAAATTCAATATGGCGGCTAAAAAAATTACCCCAACATTGCAAGATGCGCCTGTAGGCGCTGCTGAAGGGTGCGGAGCTGCTCGTGATTAAGCCGATAGTACACCCACGGGCCTGCACGCTCGGCTGTAACCAGCCCGGCCTCGCGCAGCATTTTGAGATGATATGAAACTGTTGGCTGCTTAACCGGCACAGCCGTTTCTAGATCACAGACGCAGACTGCGTTGCTATGTCGTGCTAATACCGCCAGTATCTGCACCCGCACAGGATGGGCAAATATCTGAAAATCATCGCTAATTGTGCTGGCGTCGGATGTTGAAAAGACTGCTTGGGTCGGTGTACAGCAACCACCAGTCTGTAAAGAGTTACTTGATTTTGCCATGGCGCATCTCCTGATTGCCTGAGGATACCATACATATCGAAAAAAATCAATATGTAATGTTGGCTGGCGTATGACAGAGCTGGCGACCATGAGCATCCATGTCATGGTCGCCAGCCCGTCAACTTACGGTGCGAGATTCAGGCCCACAACCACCGGATCGTGGTCGGAGGCGCGGTAGGGCGCGCTGCTGTACAGGCTGCTGATCTGGCTCGTCGATTTGTACTCGGTGTTGTAATCAAGCACTGGCGGCTCGTCGGCGTTGATGTGCCACTCGGTGGCGCTAACAACCTGGCTCGCTAGGCTTGCGCTGGCCAGCGCATGATCGAGGTAGCCCGACTGGCCCTGGAACACATACGAGTAGGCATCCGCACCAACGTGGGCCGCAATCAGGTTGGTGTAGCCTGCGCCTGTGAGCGCGCTGATCGGGTCCTCCATGGCGTAGGAGTTGAGATCGCCAAGGATCAGCACATCGGCGTCGCCGCTGTTGGTGGGATCGCTGGCGAGCCAGCTGGTCAGGTCGTTGGCGGCGGCAACGCGGGTGAGGTTGCAGTTGCCCTGGCCGTCGCCGGTGTCAGGATCGCCAGGGCAGGCCGAGCCTTTGGACTTGAAGTGGTTGATCACCACGGTCAGCTCGGCACCAGTGCTCAGCTGGCGGAAGGTCTGAGCCAGCGGCGGGCGGTTCAGGCTCGCAAACGCGCCGCTGGTCTTGATGCGCGCTGTACCAACTGGCGCAACCGTCTCGATGCGATAGACCATGCCGACGGTGATCTCATCGGAGCCGATCTGCGGCACGCCTGGGTTGATGAAGGCGTAGCTTGTGCCCGCTGGCGCGGCGTTGTTGAGACCGTTGACCAAATCTTGAATCGCGCTGTCGGGGCCAAATCCGTTGTTCTGCATCTCGATCACGCCGATGATGTCGGCGTCCATGGCCGTGATCGCATTGATGATTTTGGCGCGCTGGCGGCTGAACTCCGCTGCTGTGCTCGCGCCACGCGCCGTCGGGAAGCTCGGGCCGTTGAAGTAGTTCAGCACGTTGAAGCTGGCCACGCGCAGCGTGCCGCTCACGCTCGGGGCCGCGCTGCGGGCGTTTGTGTGCACCCAGCTTGGCGCGCTGGTCGGCTGGACGCGGTAGGCGCTGTAGGCATAGTCCAGCACGCCGGTCAGGCCGCTGACGCTATCGCCGGCGCGCAGGGTGTTGCTGGCGCTCAGGCCAGGGCTGGGGAAGGCGATTGGATCAGGGTTTTGCGTCGTGCTGCCGTCGTCAAGCACAATGCGCTTAAGGTCGTTTGCTGCTTGCAGCGCCACCGCCGACGGCCCCGGCGCGGTAACGTTGGTCGGCGTCCACAAGCGCTCGGAGGCTAGGGCGATCTCGCCGTAGCGCCCAAGGCCGTAGTTCTCGGTGACAAACAGCGCTTGATCGAAGCGCACCAGCATGTTCTCAAAGCGCTCGAGATCGTTGGCCGCGGCCAGCGGGAGCGCAACCGCTGTCGGCGCGATGTTGAGCGCGCCGCCGCAGACGGCTACGGCGCTGACGCTGTTGAGCTGCGTGCGGCCATAGTACTCGGCGACCGTCCCCGTGACCTGCACTGGATCGCCAACATCGACCGCCAGTGTTGAGTTGACAAATAGTCCGTCGGCGGTGGCGCTGTTGCCGTCGCCGCCATCTTGTACGAAGAAGCCGCCTAGCTCGCCGTTGGCCTGCAAGTCGGCGGTGACGATGCCGCGCACCGTGACCTGCGCGCCGCTGAGCGGGCTGCTCATGCCGCTGCCTTGGACGCTGCCAATGCTGCTGATCGTTGCGCTTGGGCAGGCCGGAGCGGCGGGTGTTGCTGTCGGCGTGGGCGTGTTGGTCGGCGTGGGCGTGTTGGTCG
>JABXJS010000020.1 GCA_013538855.1 Herpetosiphonaceae bacterium | reverse complement strand
TGCCGTAACGGCCATCTACGGCATGGTTCGGGCTATCCCGCTCGCACCGTACCGACCCTACACGCCACCCGAGCCAATCCTGTGATCTACTGATACTAGCAGATACTGAGACACTTGGAGGATGCCATGAAAACGTTACGTTTGTTCCCGAAGTTGGTGATGGCGATGGGCATTATGTTCGCCCTGTCTGGACTCGTTGCTGGTGGCGCTGGCATCTATATCAACAATTTTGTCCGTGATGAGCTGGCCGCCCAGCGCATCACGACGCCAGAAGATGCGTCGATCCCGAATGTGCCGGTCAACAGCATCGCCACCGCGCTGAGCATGGCTGATATTATTCAGCACCACGCGGCGACCAGCTCCAACGGCCTAACCTACGCCGAGATGGGCCGCTTCGCAGTTGAGAATGGCGACCCGGCGGGCACGAACAACGCTGACGCAGCATTGAAGGACGCCAATGGCAAGCCGGTGGCCAACCAAGCGCGTAACACGCAGCTAACGGCGGCCAGCCTCGTGACCTCGCTGAGCGTGTCGGCGATGGCGCTGGGAGCCTCCTACGGCGCGATGGCGCTGGGCCTGGGCTTCCTGGTCCTGGGCATCGTGATCACCGGCCTTGGCTACGCGCTGCTGGGCCTGATCACCCCCGAGGTCGCCAAGCGCTTCGGCGTCCACACCGTCACAACCTAGCTCCGCTGGCGCACACACGCGCAGCAGCAGCTCGATCAGAGCGCGGCCTCACCTGAGCGCCGCGCTCTGATCATTTTAGCGCTCTGCGCGTGCTTAAGCCCACCCGCGGCACACCGCTTTTGGCTGCGCAGCTAGCCTGCTCCGGCCTGAAATTCTTAACTCGTGTACACTAGATCACAGAAGAAGCGTGTTCCACCGTGTAGAGTGGGGCAATTTGATTGTACAGGAGCATGTATGCCACGAATAGTGCTTTTGCTGCTGCTGCTGGCCGTGCTAGCTGGCTGCGGCAGCGCAACCGCCGATCAGCCGCAGCAGGTGGCCGAGCTGCCCAGCGTCACCCCAGTCACGCCAACGGCTGTGCCCAGCGCCACCGCCGCGCCAGCGCCAACCGAGCCGCCGCCGCCAACCAGCGCACCAGCACCAAGCGCCACGCCGCTGCAGCTGACCAGCGATGCGGAGGGGCCGGTCACGCCGACGATGGCACAGCTCAAGGTGGGCGGCGAGCGCTATGCCACCCTCGGCGATCCCAGCGCACCGCTGACCATCGTGGAGTTTGCCGACTACGGCTGCCACTTCTGCAAAGAGTTCGAGAACAACGTCTTTCCGCAGCTGAAGGAGCAGTACATCGACACCGGCAAGGTCTACTATGTCTACAAAGATTTCCCCGTTGTGAGTCAGCGTGGCGACCTTGCGGCGCAGGCGGCGGAGTGCGCTGGAGTGCAAGGCAGCTACTGGGAGATGCATGCGGCGCTGTTCAGCGACCAAAGCGGCTGGGATCGCACGCCCAACGAGGCGCAGGATGCCTTTCGCCGCTATGCGCGTGAGATCGGCATCGACGCCGACGAGCACGCCGCCTGCGTCGCCGAGGGTCGCTTTGCCAATGATGTGCAGCAGGACTTTAACGAGGGCGTCGCGCTGCGCATGACCGGCACGCCAACGTTTGTGATCCACGATAAGCTGCTCGGCGGCGCGCAGCCATTCGATGTGTTTCAGCAGGTCATCGAGGCCGAGCTGATCAACCAGTAGCGTGAGGACTGCTATGCGTGAAGAGCTGATGGACACACCAAGACAGCGCGGCACACCACAGCGGCGCTGGTTTGTAGCGCTGGTGCTGGCGCTGGCCGGCGGGCTGCTGCTGGCCGGGCTGCTGCTGCCCGCCGACGCCCAGCCGCTGCTCCAAGGCGCGGCGACCGACAGCCGCTGGTGGCTGCTGGCGCTACCAGCGTATCTAGCGGGGGTGTTCAGCCTGCTCTCACCGTGCAGCCTGCCGATTCTGCCAGCCTACTTTGCCTTTACCTTTGGCTCGCGCCAGCGCGTGGTGGCCATGTCGCTGGCCTTCTTCTGCGGGCTAGCGACCACGATGGTCGTGCTAGGAGCCAGCTTCACGCTGCTGGGCGCGCTGATCTACCCCTACCGCACAACGATCACGCGCATTGGCGGCGTGCTGATTATCGGGCTGGGGCTGCTGAGCATCGCCGGCAAGGGCTTCAGCGGCGTGCAGTTTCAGGAGCGGCCAGCGGCGACCCTGCTGGGCACCTACGTGTACGGTTTGACCTTCGCCTTTGGCTGGAGCGCCTGCGTTGGGCCGATCCTCGGGGCCATCCTCACCACCCTGGCCAGCGCTGGGCTGTCGGTGCTGGCGGGCGCGGGGCTGGCGCTGATGTATGCGCTGGGCATCGCCACACCGCTGACCCTGATTGCGCTGTTTTTCAGTCGGCTGGGCCAGGGGTCGGCAGGCTGGCGCTGGCTGCGCGGGCGGGCCTGGACGCTGCGGATTGGTCAGCGCAAGGTGCTGATCCACTCGACCAGCCTGATCAGCGGCATACTGCTCATCGGCGTGGGCGTGCTGCTCGCCAGCGGCCAACTCAGCCAGTTCACCAACGTGATGGGCGCAGGCCAGGCCGCCGAGTGGACCTTCAGCAGCGAGGAGTGGCTGCGGCGCACGTTTTTGCGCTAGCCAACGACAGCGCCAGCGCATATGATAGACGCAGCAGCGTTCCTTTTGCAGAAAGCGAGCACGTCTATGCGCACGGTGATCATGCGAACTCCCTGGCTGCTGGTGTGGCTACGGCTGGCGCTCGGGCCAGCGCTGGCTGGTCTGATCCTAGCTGGCGCTGGCCGCAGCTGGCTGATCGGGCTATTTCTGCTGGCCTTCCTGTCGGACGTGTTCGACGGGATCATCGCCCGCCGCCTTGGCAATGCCACCGCGCAGCTGCGCCACGCCGACAGCGTGGTAGACACGGCGTTCTATGCCTGTGTGGCCGTTGCCGCCTGCCTGCACTACCCGCAGATGCTGCGCGACTACTGGCCGGGCCTGGGCGGCATCATCGCGCTGGAGCTGCTGCGCTACGCCATTGAGCTGCGCAAGTACGGCAAGATCGCCGCCTACCATATGTGGTCGGCCAAGCTGTGGGGCATCAGCCTGTTTGTGGCGCTGGTGGAGCTGTTTTGGCGCGGCGAGCCGGGCAGCGCGTTTAAGCTAATGCTCGCGCTTGGTATCTACGCCAACAGCGAGGGCCTGCTCACCTCGCTGCTGCTGAACCGCTGGCACACCGACCTGCGCAGCATCTGGCATGTGCTGCCGCAGCGCCAGCAGCTCAACCAAAAGCAGCCGTAAATCAATTCACGTGGCAAGCAGTGCGCGGCCGCCCGCCCCGGCAGGTGCCACACTGCACCCGCTCGATGGCCCATTGGTAGCGATTTGACAAATTTCTGCGGATCAGCTATAAAAAGACATGTTGAAACATATCAACGGAAATAGCCTGCGATGCTCAAGCAAGAACAACTGACCCGCTTTCTCGCCACGCTTGGCGACAACACCCGCCTGCAAATTCTCTTTGTGCTAGGCGAACACGAGCGCTTAAACGTGACCGAGATCGCCAGCCACTTCAACGTTCGGCGCCCCACGATCTCGCATCATTTAAAAATCTTGCGCGATGCCGATGTCGTCGGGCGTGAGCAGGTGGGCCAGGAGGTCTACTACTGGCTCAACCGCGAGCTGGTGGTGGCCGAGCTGCGCGCCCTGGCCGATACCATTGAGCACTGCGACGACTAGTGCTCTTTTTTTAGCCTATTATGTTGATATGTATAAACATACAAACACAGAATCAACGACGACCGTTTAGATGTGCGCATCGCACGCTATGTGTACAAGGTAGAACCCTGCCGGGGGCGTGGAGCTACGCCGCAAAACCACCCACCAATGTTCGGTGTAAGTTAAGTTCTATTGATACAAGGAGAACATAGATGTCAACAGCCTTTGTGACTGGCGGCTCGGGCTATCTCGGGCGCAACCTTATTCGCACACTGCGTGCACGTGGCGTGGCGGTGCGCGCGTTGGCGCGCAGCGCAGCAGCGGCGGCGACCGTCAGCGCGCTCGGCGCAGCGGTGGTACACGGCGACCTTGACGAGGAGCAGGTGCTCCAGACGGCCATGCACGGCTGCGACGTGGTGTACCACGCTGCGGCCATCGCCGACGTATGGGGCGATCCGCAGCAGTTCCAGCGCGTGAACATCGACGGCACGGCCCACGTGCTGGCCGCCGCCCGTGCCGCTGGCGTGCCCAAGCTGGTCCACGTCAGCAGCGAGGCCGTGCTGATCGACGGGCGGCCGATCCGCTGGGCCGATGAGCAGGTGCCACGACCACGCACGCCGCTGGGCCTGTATCCGTGGAGCAAAGGCCAGGCCGAGGAGAGCGTGCTGGCCGCCAACAGCGCCGACCTGACCACCGTCATCGTGCGGCCGCGCTTCATCTGGGGCAACGACGACTCCACCGTACTGCCGCGGCTGGTCAAGAGCGTGCAGGCCGGCCAGTTTGCCTGGATCGGCGGCGGGCGGCACCTGACCTCGACCTGCCATGTGGCCAACGTCTGCGTCGGCATGCTGCAGGCCGCCGCGCACGGCCAGGGCGGCGCAATCTACTTCCTCACCGACGGCCTGCCGGTTGAGCTGCGCACATTTCTGCGCGACCTCCTGGCCACACAGGATGTTGATGCTGGACAGCGTGTGCTGCCACTCTGGCTGGCCAAGCCGCTCGCCAGCGCCACCGAGCTGGTCTGGCGCGGCCTGCGCTTGTCCAGCCTGCCGCCGCTCGACCGCACCACCGTCGCCCTGATCGGCCAAGAGGTCACGGTCAACGATAGCCGCGCCCGCGACGAGCTAGGCTACCACAGTCCGATCAGCATCGACGCCGGGCTGGCGGCGCTACGGCGTGGCGAGCTGCTCGTGGCCTAGCCCGCCTGGCGCACAGTACAACGGCAACAGCAACACAACAGCTGGTGTGCATTGCGCACACCTTTTTTCTTTTAAAAAGCCCTGTTGACGCAGCCATGCGGACGCGCAGCGCACGCGAATCACCAGCCGTGTCGCTATGCGCCAGATGCCGCTGAGCACCATACGCCCAACGATCACGCTCACACCGGTCGCACTAAGCCTCCGCGTGAACATGGCGCAGGATTGCGTCCACAACGCTAACAAGCGGGCGGGTGGCATCGATGATGATGGCGCTGCTGGGGATATCGGCTTTAGTTCGATGCAGGCGGGCCACGAGCTCTTTTTCCTCTGGTCGTCCGCCCCAGTCCGTTGGATCGAGGGCCACGCGCTCATCGAGCCGCCGCAACACGGTAGCAAGGTCAGCGACCTCAAGCACAAACACGCCGTCTAGGACATCGCTGAATGCTGCAACGTTCCGCGAACCACCGCAGAAGAACGAGATGGGCGTGCTGTGATCAGCGACCACGGCGAGCACCTTGTCGATATCCCACAGCAGATGCTCATGCTGCCAGACGGCCTTCGCCCACGCACTGGTATGAACCGGCTCCTGGAGCGGTTTTCCCGTCTTTGGATCGCCGCGATATTTCAACTCGCGGTCGCCATGCACGACGTGGTACCCGCGCCGCTGCAATGCTTCCGCCACCGACGTTTTGCCTGATCCCGAGACTCCCTCGATGAGATAATTGCGCTTGCCCATGGGCCTACCCTCGTCTATCGCAATGGTGTGCGCTGGATGTGCATTGGGCAGCATAGCACATGGATGCGAAGGAGTTTGCACGCGAGCTACGTGCACAGGGAGGAATCAACACAGCGCCAAAAATCACCCCAAAAGGATGACAATTTTCACTGGTCGGCAGCACGACTCCGTTGCTATGATAGCGAGCAGAAACACACGCAGGGAGACCCATAGCGGCTGGTATACGCCAGAAATCACCAGCAACACAGCGTCGCTTACAGGCGCTTGTTGGCTTTGCGTTGATCAAAATAGCCTGCCGCACAGCAATGGGAATGCAACCCGGCCTAGTTTAGTAAGGATGACGTTATGCACTCTGCATCTGCTCAGTTCAAACGCAGCGCTTGGGCGCTCCTGCTCCTGGCGATCGGCCTGATCTGCGGTGGCCTGGCCCTGCTCCCAAGGCAGCCTGCAACGCCGCAACAGCTCGTTGGAAACGCCTGGCAGCGTGCGCAGACCAGCGGCTCCTACCGCTACATCGCCAGCATTGAGCAGACAACCACGCAGCCGCCCAGCCTCGCCGCCGCCGGTGGCGCGCGCCAGCAGACCAGCCACGTCACCCTCGACGGCACGATCAACCAGCGCGCCCAGCAGCTGCACCTGACGCTCTGGCCCAACGGCTCCGGCCGACCGGAGGAGGCGCTGGAGCTGGTCGTTGACCAGCAGCAGGCGCGCGGCCGCCAGGGCAGCGGGCCGTGGCAGGAGATCGACAATCCCACCGATCTTTTTGCGCCCGGCGGCGATCCGCTGGGCTTTTTGGCGGGCATGGATCATGTGGCCTTCGCTGGCGACGACACACGCAGCGCTGGCGGCACAACATTCACCTTCCAGCGCTACACCTTTGATCTGGACGGCAGCGCCTTTGGCGCAGCAATGCAGGCCAAGCTCGAGGTGCAGCTGCGGCAGCGCGGCCAACTGCCGATTGATATGCAACTGGGACTCAGCGACCAGTATCGCCAGCTCAACGGCACCGGCGAGCTGTGGCTGGACAGCGACGGCCTGCCCGCGCGCCTCGTGCTGCACGTCACGCTGCCGCCGCAGCCCAACGGTCGCCTGATCAGCGCCAGCATCACCAGCGACTTCATGGACTTCGATCAGCAGCGCCTCGCGCTGGCCTCAACCAGTCTCTGGCAGTCGCCGCTGGGATGGGCGCGCTATCGCCTCAGCGTGGCCGTGCCGGCGCTGCGCACGTTTGGCCAGGGCACGCTCGTATGGCTGCTGGAGATCATCGCGCTGATCGTCGCCGTGCGGCTGTGGCAGCGCCGCCGCGTCCAGGCGCTCGTGGCAGGCAGCTTAATTATGATCCTGCTGACCACGCCGCTGCTGCATGCGCAAAACGTCGCCGCCTTCAGCCAGGCGCAGCAGGACCAACAGGCCGCCCAGACCGCACAGCAGCAGCAGCATGACCAGCAGCAGCAGGCGCTCGCCAGCGTGCGCAGCACCTGGAATCCGCATCAAGACCCGCAGCGCGCCCCCGCGACGACCACAGCACCAGCGCTGCCAGGCACGCTGGTGCCCACCGCCGCGGACACGCTCGCCGCAACCACCAGCGCTGGCACCGACAGCGACGGCGATGGCCTCAGCGATGTTGACGAGGACGAGTGGAACACCTGCCCCAGCGCATCCTCGAACAGCCAGTACTGCGACGGCGTGGCCGATCCACGCGACAGCGACGGCGACGGCCTGCTTGACGGCACCGAGGTCAACCAGCTCGGCACGATCCCCTCCGTCGCCGATAGCGACAACGACTCGATCGACGATGGCCTGGAGGTGCAGGGCTTCAGCAGGGGCGGCACCATGTGGTACCTCGATCCGCTCACCAGCGACACCAACCACGATCATCAGCCCGACGGCGCGGAGTGCCCGCCGTGGTCCAATGCCAACCCCGACCGCGACCCAGCCGCCGCCTGCCCCGACAGCGACGGCGACGGCACGCCGGATGTGTTCGACAACGACAACGATGCCGATGGCGTCGAGGATGCCGTCGATCTCTCACCGACCTTCTACTCAAGCACCGTCTACAATGCGAGCAACCCGCTGAGCCTAACGATCACGAACCTTCAGACCGACTATCCGGTGTTCGTCGATATCCAGCTGCGCCCAACCAACCCCGAGCACCTGACCTACCAGAGCCGCGTGCTGGACTGGCCAGCCAACGACAGCGCTGGCCAGATTCAGCGCGTGCTGACCACCACGTTCGCCACCAGCACCAACAGCGCGATTCGCAGTGCCGCTATCAACGCCGACTACGGCGACGTGCAGGTTGTGCCGATGCTGGAGATCACGATACCCTACACCAGCGGGCACTACGCCAACCTGCCGGTCACGCCAACCTATCAGGGCGTGGCGCGCACACAGGGCATCACGGTTAGCCAGTGGCTCGACACCACCGAGCTTGACCCCTATGGCATCACCGTGCGCGACGTGGACGCGACCTCCGGCGATCTTGTGGCCTATGTGCCCGTGACCATGGCGGCCAATGCTGAAGGCGGCAACATTGGCGCGTTCACCGCGCGCATGCTCTACTATCCTGGCCAAGGCAGCAACGGCGTTGCCGACTGGGGCAGCGCGCAGCAGGTGCGCCTGCTCTGGCTGGTGCAGATGATCACCGACGAGTGCATCGATCAAGCGGCCGACCCAGCGACCTGCGAGCGCGTCGAAAGCATGAGTGTGGTGCAGACCTACGACGAAGACTGGATGCTAGCAGGGCTGGCGGTGTCCGAGGATCACGGGGCCACGGCGGCGGTGCTCTACGAGGACCCAGCCCAGGACGACGACCTGGCGCTCGACGATCAGCTGTGGATGGTCGCCTGGAATATGACCAAGACCTTCATGCGCGCCCGCGACTGCGATGTGCTCAGCGGTAGCACCTGCACGAGCGACGGCGTGCGCGATGTGCGCGTGGACAACCTCGCCAGTGCGATCAGCAGCTGGTCGGGCGGCAGCAGCGATGTGCAGGTCGCCAACTTCAGCTACCAGCACGAGGGCTACCTCGCCGACATCGCCATGACCCAGATCACGGCGCTGCTGGAGCAGCACTTCACGCCCTACGCCGCCCAGACCACGCCCACATTCCTGGTGGCGCAGGAGAAGACCAACCGCAGCGCCAACCTTGAGGAGCGCGCCAGCCTTGGCAGCAGCATCAGCATCGATCTCGACCCAGCGCAGGTCAAGCTCACCACTGTGGTGGGCATGAGCTGGTCGCCGTACCAGTACGTCAGCGGCACATGGACCAACGCCAACCTTGAGGACTACCTGACCCTGCTGGAGAGCACACTGCGCGGCAATGACGACTTCCTGGCCGATGTGCTCGGCGACGACGCCGCGATCAACGGCAAGCTGATCTGGGCGCAGCTGTTCTACACGGTGCTCAGCCAGGGCATGCTCGGGCTGGCCGAGATCGACGGCAGCCCCGTGTGGGCCGCCAGCTCGGACGCGCTCAGCGAGACGGACTACGCCACCACCTGGTTTACGAACAACGGCATGGCCCAGACCGCCCAAGAGTATGAAGTCTATATAAACCAGGTCTACAACAACCTCAGAAAAGCGTCGAGCACGCTGAACCTGTGGGCCAAGTTTAACCGTGTTTTTAGCACCACAACCTTCAGCCCGGAAATAGCGCGCCAGTTCAAGCTGCTAACCGCAACAACCAACTACGTCATCGGAGCCAGCATCGGGCTAACGCTCATTGGCGCAGGGCTGATCTTCGCAGGCTATGCCAGCGGCAATACGACGCTGATCAAAGTTGGCGCAATCATGCTGACCGCTGGGCGCATCCTGGTCACCACCATGCGCACGGTGATCGTGGTGAGTCAGATGGTGCTCATGGTCAGATCGACGACGGGGCTGGTCAAAACACTCACGGCGCTCGAGTCTGTGTGTAAGGCCAATCGCTCGCTTGGACTCGTTGGCATCGTGCTGGCGCTCAGCACCATTTGGGGTGCGTTCTTCTTTCAGCTTGGCACCGGGCAGTTTGCCGTCGGATCAAACGCATTCAACCTGGCCCTCGCCAACACTGTTGCCCAGACAATCGGATTTTTCGTAATCTTGATTATCTCGCTGATACCAGTCATTGGAGCGCTGATTGTGGTGCTGATCTCGCTGATCGACCTGATCCTCTCGTTTTTTGATATTCAGGGGTTCAGCGGCTGGCTCACCGAGTTCATCGCCGGCCAGCTCTACGATGTCGATACCGTGATCGCCAACTTGAGCGACCCGGATCGGCTGGAGATCGCCATCAGCAGCATCAATCTCGGCAACAGCAGCAGCGGCTATGTGAGCGACAACACGCTCAATTTTTCGCTGAGCGTGACCAACACCCTGCGCTACACCAACCAGGCCAGCAACAGCGAGGCGCGCCGCTCAACCTTCCGCTACTTCCTGCAGCCCAGTCCCACCGATCAGCACGCCAATCTCCATCAAGATGCGATGCACGACGAGTGGACCTCGCTCGACGGTCGCCAGCTGCGCTACAGCACCGAGCTGGCGCTGGCTGAGCCAGTTGCGCTGAGCACCATCGGCAGCGGCGTTAATCAAACGCTCGATGGGCACCTCTACCTCACCGAGGCGTTTGTCGCGCCATACGAGGGCTGCTGGCTGGCCTTCGGCATCGAGGCCGACTGCACCTGGTACGAGAATAAAGGCTCCAGCCACACCAACCTCGGCCAGTATCAGGTGTTTGATATTCTCCCGCCGACGATCAGCGATTTTGTCGCCATGGGCTGGAATCATAACTATCAGGTTGCGATGCCGACCCAGCGTGATCTCGACGGCGATGGCCTGCTCGCCGCCAGCCTCGGCGGAGCCGACCCCAACGATAACACCTACGACAGCGACGGCGACGGCCTCTCCGACGCCTACGAGCTAAGCCATGGCACCGATCCGCGCAGCGCCGACAGCGACGGCGACCGCCTGACCGACGCCGAGGAACTGACGTACCGCTCCAACCCGCGCAGCGCCGACAGCGACGGCGACGGCCTGAGCGACTACATCGAGGTCAAGCAGGGCTGGCTCGTTGACTACACCGCCGCCGACGGCTCCACTAAGCTGACCCGCACATGGTCCGACCCGCGCAGCAGCGATGCCGACGACGACTCGCTTTCGGACCTGGAGGAGTACACCTTCGGCTTCAACCCGTGGATCGCCACCGATCCGTCACTGATCGACAACCGCATTCGCATCGATGATCCTGTCGTCAGCGAGCGCGACACGCCGCTGCTGCTGGCGCGCTTCGAGGAGGCGGGCAGCGCCGAGCGCTTCAGCGATAGCTCCGGCAATGGTCACACGCTCGCGTGCGCCAGCTGCCCGGTCAGCGGCGTGGATGGGCGCTATGGCAGCGGCCTCAGCTTCGACAGCAGCACCTATATCACCAGCACCAGCGGCGTGCTGGAGCTGGCCAAGGGCAGCTTCACCCTGGCCGCCTGGATCAAGACGACCAGCGTTTCGCAGGGCATCATCACCAAGAGCGACGACGATGGCGCGTGGGAGCGCGGCGAAAAGAGCTTTTACATCAACGCGAGCGGCTATCCGACCTTTGTTGGCTGGGGCAACCGCTACATCCGCTCCACCAGCCCGGTCACCGATGGGCTATGGCACCACGTCGCCGTCACCTGGGACTACCCACCCGCCAGCGGGTCCACAGGCGGCGTCAGCGGCACAGCCAGGCTCTACATCGACGGCGCTGACCGCACCAGCGCCAGCACCAACTACGTCGCCAACAACGCCGACAACGCCGGTGACACGCTAGCCATCGGGCGCTCCAACAGCAACCCCAACGAAGCGGGCAGCCACTTCAGCGGCGCGCTCGACGAGGCCGTCGCCTATGATCGGGCGCTCACGGCCAGCGAGATCACGCGGCTGATGGACGGGCGCTACAATCCCAACGACCTGCTGCTTGCGCCAGGGGCCGACCTGACCTACCAGGCCACGATCACCAACACGCTGCCAGCCCAGGCCGCCAACGGCCACCTCACCGCCAGCAGTCAGACCATCGATCCGAGCAGCGGCAGCCCGGCGCTGGCGCTGCGCTTCGAGGACCTGGATCGCAAGCACACCTTCGCCAATCGTAGCGGGGCGCGGTCTAGCGCCACCTGTGTTGGCTCGACCTGCCCGAGCAGCGAGTTTATCTCTGGCACCAACCTCGCTTTGCACTTCGATGGCAGCGACGATGCGGTTGAACTGCCGCTGCAGATGGGGCGCAACCTCGCGTTTCCACGTGAGCTGGGCTTCAAAATCAAGGTCGAGTCGCTGCCTGCCGCTGGTCAGATCGCCTCGATCTATGCCAGCAACAGCGACGCAAACGGCGCGCTGAACATCTACCTCAACAGCAGCGGCAACCTGGTTTTTGCCATCAAGGGCAGCGTCAGCGACACCTACTACAATGGCTCAACCTACTTCCCTGGCTGGACCGAGCCGCACATCAGCGTGTACTCGTTTGCCACACACCTGAACACCTGGGTCGATGTGCGCTGGAAGATAAGCGCACCTTTCACCCGCCTGTACATCAACGGCAGCACAACCGAGGAAAGCTATCTGATCTACTCAACGCTCGCCGAGGTAGAGCTAGGCAACGGGCGCTTTGGCGCGACCCACGCTGGCACGCCGTCGTTCCACGGCAGCCTTGACACGGTGACGATTAAGGATCGCTACAATATCAAGGTGCTCGACCTGGGCTTCAACGAGGACTACACCTACGATGGCAGCAGCTACTACAACAGCGCTGGCTCCAGCAGCACCGTGCCCTGCACCGACGGCGCGCCGAGCACCTGCCCAGCCTACAATCTGACTGGTGTAAGCGGCCAGTCAATCAGCTTCGATGGCGTCGATGACTACGTGCCGCTCAGCACGAGCCGCGTATTCGATGGCAGCGGCACGGGAGTGGTCTCGTTCTGGCTGAATGTGGCGGCGCTGCCGAGCAGCGGCTCCCAAGCCTCCATCATCGACACAGACTGTGGCGTTGGCGAGGATTGCCTCGATCTCTACCTCAACGACAGCGGCCACTTGGTAATCAAGCCGTCATCATGGACGCCGATGGTCAGCAACTTTACCTTCAACAGCAGCAATCTGAACACCTGGGTCAAAGTGAAGCTCGAGATCAGTGTTGGCTGGAGCTCCGGCTACGATACAACCATCCTGCTCTACTTCAACGAGTTTTACGACAACTACTTCACCAAAGGCACCTCGGCGAATGGTCTCAGGGTGGCGGCGGGACGGCTCGGCAACAGCATGGATGGCAGCGCACCCTACCACGGCGGCATGGATGCGTTCACCATCAGCCAAGCCTACAACCTCTCCTTTGATGCGCCGCCGTTCGACTTCGAGGAAATTAATCAGGTGAATAATGCGCGTGCTGCGACCTGCGCCTTCTATATCACGTGTCCGGCCTTCAGCAGCAGCGGGCGCTACGGCGGCGCGCTTGTGTTCGATGGCGTTGATGACTACCTCAGCGTTGATCCGCTGACCTTCGCCGTCGGCGACTATACCATTGGCATGTGGTTCAAGTCGGCTGGCAGCACCCAGCAGGCCATGTTCTCGGCCACCGATCCCACCAATAGCGACAGGCATGGCGTCTATCTGGAGCTACAGCCCGATGGGCGGCTGCGCTGGCTGCACCGCTTCCCAACTGGCTCCAGCGGCGGCAGCAACATCTACACCAGCGCCAGCTACAACGACGACGCATGGCACTACCTCACCGCCGTCAAGGCCGACGCCAATCTGGCGCTGTATGTCGATGGCGCGGTCGTCGGCACCCAGACCACCGCCACCACCAGCACGCTGCCGCTCGATATCACGCTTGGCCGCCTTAGCCCCAGCAGCGCCAGCCGCTACTTCAGCGGTGCGCTCGATGAGATCACCGTCATCCCATCGGCTGTCGATCAGCGCGGTGTGGCCTATCTCATGCAGAGCACCTACCCCGCGCTGGATATTCCGGCTGACTTCATCGAGTTCAGCCTCGCACCCCAGA
The DNA here is from genome assembly GCA_013538855.1 of Herpetosiphonaceae bacterium. GTDB lineage: Bacteria > Chloroflexota > Chloroflexia > Chloroflexales > Herpetosiphonaceae > OHK22. The sequence continues at coordinate 4,331 of JABXJS010000020.1, read as the reverse complement.
CAGCGGGCATTATCACTGGCAGCGCCAGCGTCAACACCGACATCAGCAGCAGCCAGCAGCGCATCGACCAGGAGGCCGAGGCCGCCATCGCCCTGCAAAGCGAGATCGACTATCCGGTGACGGACGCGAACACAGCCAACCTGCCGCTGTTCCTGCCCTTCGAGGACGTGCCCGGCTCCAGCGTCTTTCACAACGTCGGCGATCTCTCGGCTTGGAGCTTCTACAGCACGACGCTGCGCACCGCCACCTGCACGCCGCCCGACTGCCCGACCGCCGGCCTGCGCGGCCAGATCGACCGCGCCATCTACTTCGATGGTCAGGGCGACAGCTTGGACTTCGGAACATGCTGCGAGATGGTTGCACAGAGCGTCGCCGCCTGGATCAACGGCGACAGCGGCACCATCATCGACACACGCCGCAGTAACAAGCTCACTGGCCTCCAGCTTGACTTCGACCGCTTCAGCGTGGTCGTCGATAGCGATGGTAGCAGCGGCACGGGCGGCGAGGTCGAGTACACTCTGCCGCTCGATATCCCCGAAAACACCTGGACCCATGTGGTCGGCACCGTCGATTTCAACACCTATGTTGCCTCGGTCTATATCAACGGCACGCTCGCCAGCACCATGACGTTGACCGCGCTAGGCAACCTGCACGCTAGCCTCACCAGCGTCTGGCCGACCATCGGGCGTAACCCTGGCGAGGGCAACGACTTCTACCATGGCTACCTCGACGATCTGCGCCTCTACTCCAAAACGCTCAGCGCCAGCGAGGTGCAGACGCTCTACCGCGAGTCCGCCGCCCAGCTCCAGCTCCAGTTCGACGAGGACGCTGACGCGACATTCTTCCGCGACTCGTCGCCCAACGCCGCCACCGGTATTCCCAGCACCACCCAGTGTGGCGCGCTCACGCTCGACGTGCTGACCGCGACGAGCCTCGCCAGCAGCCCCAGCACCTTCGCGGTGTCCAGCGGCACGGACCGCCTGGGCCGGGCAGAGGTGGCGGAGGTCAACGTAGCGGTGCCGATCACCGGCAGTGCGGTGCTCTGCGCTGGCGACAGTCTCACGCTCGCGCAGGTGAGCAGCGACGGCAGCACCAGCGTCATCGGCTCGCAGACCGTTGATGTCACCGCTTCTGGCAGCGCCAGCGCCAGCTTCCAGAGCGGCGGCGACGCGCTCACGCTGACCTGGAGCATTGGCGCAACGCCGCTGTACCAGTACAACCCCGCCCCAGGCACCGATGGCAAGATCGGCCACACCGCGCTGTTCGACGGCCACGGAGCGATTCGTTTCGACAATGCCAGCGCTGTCAACAGCCTGACCAACCGCTTCACGATTATCGGCTGGATCAAGCCGGACAAGCCGACCAGCGCCACCACAGTGCAGCGCATCATCGCCGCTGGGCGCGACCAGTCGGTCAATGGCTACGGCTTTGGCCTGCTTGGCTCCAACCTGCGCTTCTCGACGCTGGGTATCAAGCACTACGACAGCGCCGCCAGCATCACGCCCGATGTGTGGCAGCAGGTCGCCGTGGTCTTCGACAGCAGCAACGACGCGAGCTTCTACCTCGATGGCCAGCTCGTCGATAGCATCGCTGGCACCAGCCCAGCCACCATCAACCTTGACGATCCGCTCTACGTCGGCAGCTCAACCGGCCCCAACGGCCCGCTCAACGAGCTGTTCCACGGCCAGATCGACGAGCTGTCGGTCTATAAGCGCGAGCTGAACGCCGCCGAGATCTACAGCATGTACCTGCGCGATCTGCGCTGGTATCGTGCGCGCTCAACCACCTACATGACCGTCGATACCGATGCACCGAGCGTGCGCCTGCTCTCCGCGTATCCCTACCGCGCCAATGCGCCGTTCCAGCTCGCCGTGGCCGCCACCGACCCGACCTCGCGTGTCACGCTGGTCGATATCGGCGTGCAGGGGCCAGACGACAGCGCCCCGGTCTGGCAGGGCGCGCCGGTCTGCGCCGAGGCCGCGAACAGCGGCACCGCTTGGTGTCCCTCCATCGATCCGGCCGACCACGGCGGCGCTGGCGCGTACAGCGTGCAGCTGCGCGCCGTCGATGCCGTTGGCAACCAAACACTCAGCGATTTCTACACGCTCTATGTCGATGGCGACGCCCCAACGGCGGTGCTCACCAGCGCTGAGTCATGGCGGCAGCTCACGCCAGTCGCAGGCAGCGAGCTGAGCTGGACCGTCGCGCTCTCCGGCACCATCAGCGACCCTGACCTGCCCGGTGCGATTGCTGGCAGCGGCGTGCTGAGCAACGCCGTGCAGATCAGCCTGTTCGATGAGCGCGGCCAACTCGCCGGCACTGGCAGCGCCCAGACCGCCAGCGTCAGCGGCGACAGCTGGAGCATCGACTACATGTTCGTCGGCGTGCGGCCCAGCGGCCACTACACAGTGCAGATCAGCGCCCAGGACGCGGTCGGCAACACGCTCGCGCAGACGCTCAGCCGACCGAGCCAGCTCCACGCTGCGGCGATCATCCTCGACGCCCGCCCGCCGAGCGTCGATGTGGACAGCCGCCAGTGGTCCGGCCTGCTGATCAGCGAGACGGCACAGCTCTCCGGCACCATCAGCGAGCTGCCAGCCTGGGCGGGCACGCTGGCGCGCTACCACTTCGAGGACAGCGGCGCGACGCTCTACGACAGCTCCGGCCAAGGTCTCAGCGCCACCTGTGTAAACTGCCCAACGCCAAGCAGCGGCCTCTTCGCCAGCGCACGTAGTTTCGCCGCCAGCGCAGGCACGCAGCTCACCGTCGCGCCCACCACCGCGCTCGATCTGAGCGTAGGCACGCTCAGCGCATGGATCAAGCCCGACTGGGCGAGCGGCTCCAACGGCTTCAACCCGAGCATCCTCGCCCTCAGCGACGGCAGCGCGACCCGCTACGGCTGGCGCATCAGCGACGACTACGGCGCGCTCTGGCTGGACAACGGCACCAGCGCGCTGAGCATCCCGGTGGCGCTGACGCCGAACACCTGGCAGCACGTCGCCCTCGTCGAGGATGGCAGCCGCTGGACCGCCTATCTCAACGGCGTGGCCGTCGGCAGCGTGGCGCAGAGCTTTGGCACGGCCACCGACCTGCCGCTCAGCATCGGCAGCGGCTTCAGCGGCGACCTCGACGAGGTGACGCTGTTTGACCGCGCGCTCTCCGCCGACGAGGTCTATGCGCTGGCCCAGGCCGATGTCTCCGGCGTGCAGACGCTGGAGCAGTGGCTGGAGCCGCACCACTTCGACGGCTCCAGCGCGGCCGAGGACTGGCAGCCGCTCAGCCTGGATCAGGCGGGCAGCCTGGCCACGTGGGCCACCACGCCGCCGACCGCGACCGAGGGCTTTTACGTGCAGCACCTGCGCGGCAGCGACACCTTCGGCAACAGCGGCAGCCAGCAGACCGTCTGGCGCGGCGCGATCGACACGCTGGCCCCACGCGTGACGCTGAGCATCGCATTCAGCGGCGGCGGCTCGACCGCGCAGACCCACTACAGCGTGGTTGCCGACGACCTGTTCATCGACCCTGATGCGCTGAGCATGCCCTGCGCCAACCCCAGCGTGGCCGCGGGCTACGCCAGCGATCCGGCGCGCATCAATCAACTCAGCGCTAGCTGCACAGTGTCCAGCCACGTTGAGACACCCTGGAGCGCGACCGCCTGCGACTATGCCGGGCACTGCACCAGCGTGACCCAGACGCCGCCCGCCGCCACGGACAAGTCGAGCGTGCTGATCACCGCGCCTGCCACTGGCAGCGTGCTCACCGTGACCGACGAGCTCGCCATTCGCGGTGCGGCCTTTGCCACGGCGGGCATCGACGAGGTCCAGGTGACGGTCAATGGCGTGCTGCTGGCCACGCTCAGCTACACCAACAGTCTCACCGACACGCTCTGGAGCACGCCGTGGCTGCCGGAGACGACAGGCTCCTACACCATCACGGCGCAGCTGTACGACCAGCAGCAGCAGGTCTATACCGACACCATCCAGCTCGACATCGTCGCCATCGACCTCGCACAGGCGCAGCGCGTCTACCTACCGCTCGTGCTGCGACCCTAGCCGCACGCCAGCGCATCGCCACCACAGGCCGCCGGGGAGCACCTCGGCGGCCTACGCTCAGCGCCCAGCCCATCCATCCAGACCACCTGGGTGCCGCCTCGCCCGCGTGGCCCCGCGGGGCCACGCGGAGCAGCAGCGCCCACCACCGCCCCGGCCCACCGCCGACCCAGCCGTCCACCTGCTGCGGCCTGGCATCTCACAACCTGCGCGCCCAGCCCATCCAGACCACCTGGGTGCCGCCTCGCCCGCTCGGCCCCGCGGGGCCACGCGGAGCAGCAG
>JABXJS010000174.1 GCA_013538855.1 Herpetosiphonaceae bacterium | reverse complement strand
TTGCCCGCCGCACTCCGCTGATCACCTGCGCCGCCTGCTGCTGCCGACCACCGCTGCTCAGCGCGGATGCCTAGCCCGCTTTTTTGCGCCAGCCATCCTCTGGCTCACCGTGCCCGCTGTGAGCGATGACAGACAAAACGGCGGCGCACAGCGTCAGGGTCCTGTGCGCCGCCGACAGGTGAGCCGACCGGATTGTGTGCGGCTAGCGCGGCTTGGGGCTGGCCTGCGCACGCAGCAGCAGCGGCAGGTACAGACGCTGGCTCAGCGCAGCGCCGTCATCATCGCTGATGGTGATTGTTGTGCTCGTGACTGTGCCGAGCGCTGCACCACGGGCACGCGCCAGCTGCAGCACCAAGCTCTCCGGCTGCTCTACAGCGATATCGTCAACAATGGTGAGTGTGACGCTGGCGCTCAGCACGCCGGGGGCGAAGATCAGGGTCGCGGACAGCGGAACATAGTCGCTGCCAGCGCTGGCCGTACCTGGCACCAGCGTGAAATCGACCTCGGTTGGCTGAAATGGGTTGACTTGGTCCAACGTAGCGCTGATCACCAGTGTTCCGGCGTCCTCAGCGACGCTGACCAGCGGCTGCGTAAGATCGACGCGCGGCACCGTCACAGTGACTGTGGCGGCGCTCACACTGTTGGCCGGGATCGAGTCGGCGGCTGCGCTGATCTGCGCAGTGTTGATCAGCTGCGCATCGGCGGACAGCGCCGGGCTGACGATGGCGGTGATCGTGATGGCAGCCGCGCTGCCTGGCGGCAGATCGGCCACCGACCAAACGTAGGGCTGCGTGGCCACAAGGCTGATCGGCACGCTGCTCGTGACATCGACGAGGCTTAAGTCCAGCGGCAGCGTATCGGTGACGCGCACATGCGTGGCTGGCGTCGTGCCAGCAGCGCTCAGCGCAAGCGTGAATGTGACCGGCTGGCCAGGCAGCGCGCTGGCCGGAGCCACCGCCTGCGCCACGGCCACATCGGGCAGCACCAGCGCAGTGCTGGCGCTGCTGATGTTGTTGGCCGAGGAAGGATCAGCGCCGCTGGAGCCATCGTCGCCGATCAGCGCCGCAAAGGTTAGCTCAGCAACAGCGGGCACGACAGGATCATCGACCTGCACCGCCAGCGTCGCGCTGCCTGACGCACCCGGCGCTAGCTCAGCGAGATCCAGCCTGCACACCGGCGGCGTGAGGCCGCCGTCGAGACACAGCCAGCCGGGCGTGCTCGCGTCGGTGAGCGCGGTGGTGTGCTCTGGCACAAGCGCCACCAGGTACGCCCCGGTGGCCTTATGTGTGCCAATATTGGCGTAGTCAAACGTCGCACTGATCACAGCGCCAGGTGCAGCGCTAGCAGGAGCGCTGGCCATCAGCGTAAGATCGGGCACCACCACGCTGACTGCTGCCGCAGCATCGCAGTACGGCTCGGACTGAATCTGATCACCATCGAAGTCGTAGGTGTCGATTTTCACCTGACCAGCACAGCGCAGATCAAGCGCCGAGCTGTCGAGCAGCAGTGCGAGCGTGTTCGTCACCGCGCCAGCTGCACCAGCCACCGGCTGCGTGTTCAAATTGATCGCCAGCGCCGCGCCCGCAGGCAGGCTACCGCTGTTTGGCTCCCAGCGCCAGCGCAGCAAGGTGCGCCCGCTGTTAGCGAAGTTAGGCAGCTGCTCGAAGACCTGCGGCGCGGGCAGGGTCGTATCCTGGTCATCGAACGACCACGTCACCGCATCGGCCAAGCTGGCTGGCAGCCAATCGACGACGACAACGTCCGCCAGCGGCAGTGGATCGCTGGATGCGAGTGTGTTGGGCAGCGCCAGATTCCAGGTAACTGTCTGCCGTCCAGTGACAGAGAACGCCGCCGAGCTGGTCAGCTGCGGGTCCAGGCGTACATAGTGCGGCACAACCTGCACAGCGGCGCACGCGCTGGCCGTAACCGTCTGCGCCGATGCTGTGTAGATGGCGCTTAATGTGGGGCAACTGCTGATCGTCGCGCCGAGATTCACCGGTTGACCGGCGTGGTCGGGGCTGATCAGGGAGCCGCTGACAGATGGCGGCGACTGCACAGCAAACTCTGGTGCGACACGCCCATACAGCCAGCGCAGCCGCGTAACATACTCGCCTGCGGCCAATCCAGGCGGCGGGCCGGTCAGCGTCACGTCGGTAGCGACATCCGGCGCGCTACCCCAAAAGGTCCAGATGCCAGGTGCGGTATTTTTCTCGTACTCCACCTGCACGCCAACGCCAGCGGCGTAGCTCTCGGTGCGGCTGTACGCGCCGGTGGAAACACTGGTGAGCGCAAAAGCGCTCGGGAGTGGATCGACGATCGTTAGCGCATCGAGCGCGACATTGCCAGTGTTGTCTGGGCGCAGCAGATAGGTCAGTGGCTGGCCGAGCGCAATCTCCGGACTAGGTTCAACACCAACTGTCAGCGCCACCTGCGGGTTGGCCACAACGGTGGTGATGTTCGTAGAGTACCCAATGCTCTGTGAGCCAGGATTAGGATTCCCAGGCACGGTGATGTAGCGGTAGAGGTTCAAGCCAACGCTTGTGCCCTCGGCATAGCTGCCAGACGGCACATGCCAGCGGACCTCAGGCCGCTCGGTCGTGCGCGCAGCGACCAGTGCCGAGCCAAGCTCCCAGCGAATCTTCGCGATCTGCGCGCTGGAGTTCGCAGGCAGCGGATTGAGCAGCGTCACGCTCTGTGTGACCGCTGGCGATGCCCCCCACGTCACCCAATAGTCGGGCATGGCGGTGGTGGTGTAGCGCACGCGCACGCCGATACCAGGAGCATACGCGGTGAAGCCAGAGAAGACGCCGGTGGTGATGCTGTCGATCGTGTGCAGCGAGCTAGATCGGGCCTCAAACGCGACATTGTTCAGCACGAGGCCGGTGGTGTTGGTGACGCCGTAGGTGAAGTACTCGGCCTGATCGAAGTAGGCAGGAGCCGATTCAAGCGTCACGCTCATGTCCAACTCGACCACGCCACCAGCCGGAGCGGCGTGCACCGCCGTCGCTGCCAGAGCCGGAGGAACCGCCAGCAGCAGTGCCAGCAGCAGCAGAACGTGCAGCCAGCGCAGATGAACGCCCTTCAACCGCGCAGATGGCGCAGCAGAGCAGGATAGATCGTGCATTGTTCTTCTCCCTATAACACGACAAAAAACAGCCAGGACCAGACAGCACACACGCGCTGCGCATGGGTCCAGCATCCAAACGATTAAATTGTTCTAGCAATGGATTGGAGCGAGGTACACCGACGTGGTTGACTCCGTCGTAGCCGTTTAAGGCCAGACCATCACACTCTCATCAGGCATACGGAGGAGAAACGCTAACGGTTGCAGGAGCAGCCGGAGCCTAGTGCAAGACCACTATTCTAGCAGCAGGCCATTGACAAGCGCCAAACGACTACGTAGTATAGCAAACAATTTCCCTAACATACATTATTAGGCTTAAACCCCACCCTACGCATACATATGCTCACTCTATTGCGCTACACTCAATCTAAGCAGCTGTACATATTTGGAGGTGCTATGTCCGAGCAAGTGCTGGTCATCATTGAGAGCAGCGGCATCCAAGACTATGTTTTTGGCAGCAACCGCCTACGTGAGAACATCGGGGCCTCGTACTTGGTCAAGGCCATCATCGAAGATTGGATCGTACCAGACGATTACGCGCAAGGCAATCGCCAAGCAGTCGGCCATCCTGATGTTGAGATCCTCTGGTACGGTGGCGGAAATATTCGTCTCAGGTGTGCCAACGCCGCTGCCGCCGAGGCGTTTACCCGCGCTTGGTCGCTGCGGCTGCTGCGAAAAGCGCCAGGACTGCGTGCCATCGTTACACACCAGCCATACGTTGAAAACGACTTAACAAGAACCCATAGCGACGCAATGCAGGCCGCCGCTCGCAACCGCAGCACCCAGCCGCTGGCAGTGCCGGCCCTTGGCTTGAGCGTCACCGCCGACTGTCAGTCAACCGGGCTGCCAGCCAGCGCCTTCAACCGTAGGGGCGATACGCACGCGCCAGAGCTGTATCCTGTCTCACGAGCTGTACAAATGAAGCTTGCCCAGCTTGAGGCAGCCAACAAGCATCTCAAAGACGAGTTTCGCTCTCCGACGGGCTACGAGTATCCGCTCGACTTCGACGACCTTGGGCGTACCGTCGACGAATCCGCTGACGCAGACACGCGCCTCGATAACCACAGCTATCTCGCGGTGGTGCACATCGACGGCAACGGGATGGGCGAGCGCTTTCGCAAGCTCCAAGCCGCAAGCATAGACGATACAGACTACGTGGCAAAGATGCGTAAGCTCTCTGAGGCTGTGCGTTCTGCCAGCAAAGCTGCGCTGCAGCACTGCATCGATCTCTTAGTGGCCCGTATCAGTACTGATGGCAAAGAAGTCTTCTTCACAGCCACCGATAACAGCAGCTTCAAGCTAAAGCGTAACCCCAAAAATCAATCCTTCTACCTGCCGTTCCGCCCGCTGATCTACGGCGGCGACGACGTGACCTTCGTCTGCGATGGACGGATTGGGCTAGCGCTAGCTGCAGCGTTTCTTGAGAAGTTCAGTGAGCGGCAACCTGATGGCGAGCAGTTCACTGCTTGCGCCGGCGTCGCGATTGTCAAGACGCACTATCCCTTTGCCCGCGCCTATGCGCTGGCCGAGGAGCTGTGCGCCAACGCCAAACAGTTTGTGAGCGCGCATGATAACGACGGCTGCGCCATCGACTGGCACATCGCGCCGAGCGGCCTCTCCGGCAGCCTGGAAACTATTCGCGAGCGCGAGTACACCAAGCCTGCTCAGGCCGATCAATCCAACACCAGTAAAGATTCACCGCAGCCGCGGCAACTGTATCTACGTCCGGTGTGGGTGGGGGCAGAGGCGACCACCTTCCAGCGCTGGCAAACGATCACCATGCTCGTGAATGAACTCAAAGGCCGCGATTGGGGCGATAAGCGCAACAAGGTCATGCTGCTGCGCGAGGTACTGCGCCAGGGCGCAGATAAAGTGAAAGAGTTTGAAACAATCTATGGAGTCAAACTTAGTAAGCCTTTTGATGAACCCACAGTTGACGAAACAGAACTCCACCAAGCCTACTTCGACGCCATCGAGCTGCTGGAGTTTCTATTTGAGCTGAAGGAGGACGCAACGAATGCAAACGTATCAGCTCCACATTAAGCTGCTGAGCGACACCACGTTCGGGCGCGGCGATGGCATCGCGGGCCTGATCGATCAAGAGATCGAGCACGATCAACATGGCTTTCCTTTTTTGCGCGGGCGCTCGCTCAAGGGCCTGCTCAGCGAGGAGTGCGACACGCTGCTCAAGAGCCTCGGCTCCGCAGGCGAGCCGCTGATTGCCGCGCGCAATATCCTATTTGGCATTGGCGGCAGTCAGCTCGATACCCAAAGCTGCCTGCGCTTCGGCGATGCCCGGCTGCCCGCACAGCTCCGCCAGCAGCTCCAGGCCGCGAACATTTCGGCCCACGAAATCCTCACCGCACTCACCGTTATTCGCCGCCAGACCGCGCTCGCCGATGGCGTGGCCCAGCGCGGCAGCCTGCGCTCATCACGCGCCGTGGTGCGTAAGCTCACCTTCGTCAGCGAGATTACGGCAGTTAAAAACCTGACAAAGCAGCAACAGGCCCTGCTCACAGCCAGCTGCAAGGCACTGCGCCGTCTCGGCAGTGATCGCAATCGAGGACGCGGGCGTGTGGACTGTTGGCTCATAGACACGGCTAATCCTTCGACACCGCTCACACTGGACGAACTGGCCTCAGCATTGGGAGTATGAGCATGATCGCCTTAACGTTCGCCATCACCGCCAGCGAGCCGCTGCTGCTGACCGCGCTGCAGGGCGATCCCAACAGCGCTGTGTCGCTGCCCTACATCCCTGGCAGCGTGCTACGTGGCATGTTCATCGGCGCATACTTGCGCAAACACGGCCTGAATGAGCTTGACTTAACCACCGATACGGCTCCATCAACTGAGCTTGACCAAGCAACATCGAAACGCAGAAATCGACAGAAAAATCAAGCGAAGAAGAAAAAAGACCGCCAGCAACAGCCTGATCCACACCTTATGGCAACAGCAAAACGTTTATTTTTTGATCAACACACGCAGTTTCTCAATGCCTACCCATCCATCGAAGGCCAGCGCAGCCTGCCGCTGCCACGTTCGCTGCGCTATGAGAAACGCACGCAGCTGCACGCTGGCCTGTGGGACAGCGCCGCCACCAACTTTTCCCCACCAGAAAATCGCCCGCTCAAAGGCATCAAAGGTGGCTTCGGCCTCGTTACCTCGCAAGGACTCCAGCTAGGCCCCAGCGCAGAGACCGTGATCAACATTCACACCGCCCGCCACCGCGGGAAAGGCCGCGCCACCCGCGAAGACGGTGCCGTGTTCCGCTACGAGGCGCTTGCGCCCGGCCAGACATTCCAGGCCGCCGTCATCTGCCAAAACCACGCTGACGCCCAAGACCTCCAAGCCCTCTTTTTCAATTCAGCCGAGCATCCAGCGTGTTGGGCCTGGATCGGCGGCTCGCGCAGCGCCGGCTACGGCAAAGTTAACCTTGAAACACCAATAATTGATGACACTTGGAACGAGTACGCCAGCGCCAGCCAAGCTGATGCTGACACCCACACAATCACGCTGCTCAGCGACCTGATCCTGCGCGATCAGTTTGGCAGCTACGGTGGCGATCTCAGCGCTTACCTCAAGCAGCGCTACTGCTTAGAAGTAGACTCCGCACGCTCAAGCATTGCAACAACCATCGTCGGCGGCTTCAACCGCAAGTGGGGCTTGCCGCTGCCGCAGGCGCAGGCCTTCGCCATGGGCAGCACCTTGGTGGTCAAAGGCGACATCAGCAAGCTGCATCAACGCATCGACAGCGGGCTGGGCGAGCGGCGCTACGACGGCTTTGGACGGATTGCGCTCAATTGGCGACCACACACCGAGGATAACGGCAAAATTACGATTGCTCAGCCAACAGAGCCTGCTGAACCTGCCGAAGCCCCAGCCCCGGTTCGATTTAATCTCAGTAATCCAACGACAGAACTTGTGGTCGAGCGCATTCTGCGCCAGCGCTTCGAGCAGCGGCTGCTCAACCTGAGCGCCCGCCTGCGCATCACAGGCGACATCAGCCCCACCCAACTCGCCCGCCTCTGGCTGATCGCCCGCAACAGTATTCCAACGGCTGATCTAGGGCCGATTAATGAATTGCTTGCTGCACTGCCAAGCAACGCCCGTGGGCAGTTTGAGCGGGCAAGCGTTGAATTTATCATCAAGTTCGCATCGCCATCGCCAAGCAACGGTAACACAGACACTGGTAAACGACTGGCGTCACTGGATCAGTGGCTCAAAGCACCAACAATCTATCGCAACCAGCCGAACCAGCCTGTTGCCGAGCCGCACCAAGCTGAGCCAGTGCTGCCAATCACTGATCAAGATTGGGAGATCAAGCCACTTGATTGGCCCCGCCTCGATGCTCTACCCTACCAGGATGAGAAATACAACAGCTTAGAGCGCGAATACACGCTGCGCCTCATCACCGCGCTGGCAAAGATCGCTCGCAAACAACAGCAAAAGGAGCACAGCGCATGAACTTTCGCGATCATACACGCACGATCATCGAGCGGATTATCGTCAAAGGCACGCTGGTGCTCGACAGCCCATGCTTAATTAGCAGCGGCGACAACGACGATCCGCTCGATATGCCGCTGCTGCGCGATAGCATCGAAGAGCGGGCGCTCATCCCCGGAACCAGCTTGGCCGGCGCGCTGCGTGAGTACCTCGCAACGCTGTATCCACCACCCTCGCAGCATGAAGAGGCAGCAGAGATTGAACAGTTGCTTGGCGCTACCCAAGGCGATGCAGACGGTGCGCAGAGCGCTTTGCTCATCAGCGATGCACTCAGCAACATATTCAACGAGCACTCTATCGAGCTGCGCGACGGCGTGCGCATCGATCAGGCTACGCGCACCGCCGCCGATGCGGCCAAGTACGACCTTGAGACGCTGTCCGCTGGCACAACGTTCGAGCTAGAATTCGAACTGCTGATCACCGCCGATCATAACCGTGACAGTCTCGTTCGAACTTTCGCTACAGCCCTCCACGGCCTCCAGAGCGGTGTGATCAGCCTGGGCATGAAAAAAAGCCGCGGCCTCGGTCGCTGCCACGTCGCCGAATGGCAGGTCTGGCGTTTTGATATGACCACACCTGCTGCAGCGCTCAACTGGCTACGCTGGTGTCGTGATTGTACATGCACAGCCCAACCAGATATCGCGGACAGCTTAAGCGTAGCATTGCCCACATCAACCACAGCCAAGACAACCACAGCCAAGACAACGCTCACCGCCACGTTTACCTTCGCCGACGACGCCCTGCTCATCCGCTCTGGCCAAGACCTCGTCATCAGTTATGCCACACCAGCGGCTCAAGGAGCAACGGATGCTCAGACTGAGGACAACAAGGGCACAACACAACCCACCTTCGCGCCAGATGCAGTCCACCTGTACAGCCGCAGCGCAGATACACATCAACCACAGCCGATCATCCCCGGTACCAGCTGGGCTGGCGTGCTGCGCCACCGCGCTGTGCGCATCCTCAACACACTCAAGCAGCTAGATGCAGACACGCCACAGCAGGACGATGCGCTGATCAGAAATTTGTTTGGCTATGTTGATGAACCAACGACGAGTAATGACCAATCATCAGTCCAACCAGCCAGCACCCAGCCACGCACCCAGTCGCGGAGCGAGGTTAAGGCTCAAGCCAGCCGCATCAGCATCGACGACAGCGTAATCTACCATCCCAAGCCTGTGCCGTTGGTGCAGAACCGCATCGCGATCGACCGCTTCACCGGCGGAGCCTATCACGGCGCCCTGTTCAGCGAGCAGCCGGTGTGGAAACAGCCGAGCACCGAGGTCACGCTGACCATCGGCATCAAGCCCGCCCCGCCACCGACGAGTAACACAGATCAAGCCACGACGCAGCCGCTCTATGAGCCTGAAGCCGAGATCGGCCTGCTGCTGCTGCTGCTCAAAGATATCTGGACAGCCGACCTGCCCGTTGGCGGCACCAGCAGCATCGGGCGCGGGCGGCTCAGCGGCATATCTGCCAAGCTCTGCCATAACGGCACCACGTGGAAGATTGCGCAGGCTGAAGGCAACGCGCTCAATGTCACCAGCAGTGCAGCACAGCCTGATCCACGTGAGTCGCTGCAAACCTTTGTTGCGAGCTTGCTGGACTACGTGAACACCCAACCCAAGCAGCCAGCCAACGGAGATACAGCCCATGAATGATTTAACCAGCCTGCTTGAGCAGCTACCTGGATTAGCAGCAGCCGATCTGAGCACAACGTTGAGCCGGATCAATCCACGCTGGCTGCTGGCCTACAGCCACGAGGGCGTCATCTGGGGCCGCTTTGATCGTGAAGACCAGGCGCTAACCCTCACCACCAGCGCCGACATCGCCGCCAACAAAAAGCAGCTCACCGGATTCGCCACCCTCCACGCGGACACGCTCCAACACCTGCGCGCCTTTGGCCCAGACGGCGAGCTGCTGCTCTGGCACGACGGTGACGCCTGGCAGACGCGCATCATCACCACAGCGGCCAACGCAGCTCAATGGCTCCCTGAAGCCGATGCAGCCCAGGCTGAGCTGCTGCGCCAAGCCCACGCCGCACAACCAGCAAGCGAAGTTGTGCTCACATTCACGGAGAACAAGTGCAGTGAAGCCGAGGCCGAGCGGCTGCGCCAAGCCCACGCCGCCGACCAAGAGCACGAGGCCGCTCGCACAGCTGATAAACATACGTGGCGCTTGGTCGAGACGAGCCAAGCATTAACCTTCGACACGTTCGACGAGCACCAGCTGCTCTGGGGCACCTACGCCACGGCCTACGCTGATTGGACCCTGCTCGATGAGGGCGCGAACGGCATGCGCCAGCTCGTGCCGCTCGATCTGCGCACACTCGATATACCGCAGGATCCAGATATTCACTACGCTGCTGCACCACCGAGCCATGGGCGTAGACCACCAGAGCAGACACCCAATACAGCGTTCACCGCCAAGCTCAAAGGTGAATCGAGAGCGGCGGTTGGCTGGCGTCCGGCGCAGCTGCGCGTGCGCCACGGCGTGCGCTACAACGAGCATGGCGTCGCCAGCATCGCCTACACCCGCTGTGTCGAACTTATGTGGGAGCAGCCGCAGCAGAAGGAGCAGCAATGAGGATTGAGCATAATTCCAACATCCCGAACGAACGCACGGCCATCGCCCCATACAACTTCGTGCGCCTGCCCGAGGCCGTGGTGCCTAGCGACATCGCGAATGAAATTGAATGCGCAATTGCCGCCAACCAGAATCCCAAGTCAGGATTATCGAAGCCACGCCTGCACGCAACCTACGCTGCGGAGCGCCACACCGGCTCCATCGAGTGCACCCTGACGACCGCTGCCCCTCTGTACGTGCGCTGCGCCCTCAAGCCCGAACAACTTTCTGCCCTGGAAAATACAGAGGATGATGAACTAGTCGAGCAACTCCGTAAGCAGCCTAAAAACACGCCCGAGTTTTTCTACACCCTTGATCCTAAAAGCCCGGTAATCCCCGGCTCCTCGCTGCGTGGCCTCTTCCGGAACCTAATCGAGATCGGCGGCTTTGGGAAGCCGAGCAACATTTCCAAGCAGCGACTTTTCTTTCGATCACTCGGCGATCCAGCCCTGCGTGACAAGTATCAAAGCCAGTTTATAAACATCGATAAGAATTTTGAAGGATCAAGTGGTAAAGCTGACCTCTACAAAGTAAAAATCAAAACAGGCTTTCTGCGGCGCAATCAAAACGGAGCTTGGCATATCGACGAATGTGAGTTTGGCAGAATTGATCATACACAATTATCTAAACTACAGCAGATCTATATAAACAAAAAAAAGGCTAAGTATCCGAATCCAGATCTTCAAGGAAGAAACGTTTTTGTACAGATAGAACCGGAGAAAGAGCATTTCTTCAAAGAAAAAAAGAAAAACGGACGAATAATTCATCATAATTTATATCTTTCATACAGAAAAATAGTAAATATCAGACTGATTACCGATGATATACCAGATCATACAACAAATGAAGAGAAAGGAATCATCCTAATAACAGGTAGTATACCTAACAAAAAACTAGATTTTGTTTTCTTAACAGATAAGATCAGTAGATCACAGGATTGGCTCGGGTGGCGTGTAGGGTCGGTACGGTGCGAGCGGGATAGCCCGAACCATGCCGTAGATGGCCGTTACGGCATCAA
>JABXJS010000173.1 GCA_013538855.1 Herpetosiphonaceae bacterium | reverse complement strand
GATGCCGTAACGGCCATCTACGGCATGGTTCGGGCTATCCCGCTCGCACCGTACCGACCCTACACGCCACCCGAGCCAATCCTGTGATCTACTGAGCTTAGCGCGTAGAACTCAGCAGCCGCTAGCGCTCCTGCACCAGCGGCACAAAGGCGGTGTACACGATCCGTGACAAATCGGCGAGCAGCGGATCGGAGACCTCAGTCTCGATATAGTCATCCTGCCAAATCCACAGGCTTACCACATAGCGATTGCCGTGGGCATCGCGCACATAGCCAGCGTCGGCGCGACAGTCGTCGATCCAGCCGCTCTTGTGGGCGACAAAGGCGCTGCGCGGCACGCCGGCCACGATTTTATTCGTATCCTGGTTGCGCGCCATGATCTGCAGCATCTCCGAGCAGCGGGTTGGGTTCAGCTCGGTGGGCCGCATCTTCAGCAGCGGGCCGCCGCCGTCGGCACAGTCGACAATCGCCTTGACCACCGCGTTCATCTCCTCCGGCGTGGTGCGCACGTAGGGATCGGCAGCAGTGAACGGCGGCGGGCCTTCCTCGCCGCGAATAGGAAACTCGATGCCTTCAAACTTCGACAGATACTCGATTGACTCGAACGGTGCCGCCAGCGACGTGTAGGTCAGGCCGAGCGTATCGGCAAGTGTGGCGTTCATGGTCTCGACGCCAGTCAGACCATCGCCAGCGCCGATCAGCGCCAGCAGCTCGTTGGCCGCATCGTTGTCGCTGATGCGCGTCATCAGGTCGATTGCATCGTACTGACTCTCGGTAAAGCCAGGCCGACTGATAAAGGCTTGCATCAGGATGGGGATTTTCATCACGCTCATCCCCGAGAACACTGTGTCAGCGTGGTAGCCGAAGGAGCGGCCGGTCACGAGGTCATCGACCGCCACACCGACAAACCCGCCCCACTCGGCCTCGCGCGCCGCGAGTGCAGCTTGAATCTGCGGTTCGGTTGGGCGTATGCCGGTGGTGATCGGCGTAGTCGGCAGCCGCACGCTGCGCGCAGCAGTCGGCTGCTCAAGATAGGCGGCGATCGCCTCGACTGAGCCATCGACATCCAGCGCTAAGCCGGGCGTTAGCACAAAAGCCGCCAGGGTGGCGCTGTAGCCTACGGTTGGCGACACATTCACCGTCGGCGCAAGCTCGGTCAGGTAGGCGCGCAGCGCAGCGCGATCAAACGTCATCTGGAGCGGCAGCTGCACGCGCTCGGTGCCAGCATCGAGCTGGGCGCGGGCCGCAGCGACAGTCGCATCAATATCCGGCTTCCAGGCAATGAGCGTTGGCGTCAGCGCAACCGTTGCTGTGTCCACCAGCAGCCGCAGCGGCTGGGTTGGCGCAGCAGTCTGCTCAAGGAGGCTCGCCCGCGCAACATCTTCGCTCATGCCGCCGAGAGCCAAGCCAGCGACACGCACGCCCGCAGGAAAGCGCCAGGGCGTCGGCGTCGGGGCTGGTTGACTAGTGCTTTGTTGGGCTACAGGCGTGGCCGAGGCGCTAGGCTTAGCGCTCACCGTCGCGGTTGGATGCGGCCAGAAGTAGATCGCCAGGCCACAGGTCAAAATTGCCACCATGGCGAGCCAAAACCAAATTGCGTGTTTACTCATAGCTCATCGTGTTGTTGCAATGTTGCGCGGACTGCTTTGGGCAGCTTCGCCACCACTAAATCATAGGAGTGATTAACAAGCTCGTAGATCAGCTCAGCCGCTAGGCTGCCATCCAACATCAGCGTATTCCAGTGCTGCTTGTTCAGATGGTAGCCTGGCGCAATCGCCGCGTAGGTAGCGCGTAAAACTTGCGCCCGGAGGGGGTCGCACTTGAGGCTCAATCCGGCTGGCTGCTGGAAGTTCAGCAGGGCAAACATCTTGCCGCCAACCTTGAACACCAGCACATCCGGACCAAACGGCAGCTCCTCGGTTGCGCCAGGCCGCTGAGCGCAATATGTGCGAACAGTTTCCCATTTCATTCGGCAGCTGCTCCAATCAGGGGCGGCGCGCTGTTGATGCGGTTCATCGCCAGCGGCAGCTCATCGCGCAGGAAGGCGTCACACGCCTCGACGGCACGGTCGTAGATCGCTGGCAGCACCTCGCGCTCGCTGGCATTCCAGTTGCCCAGCACAAAGTCCACCACCTCCCAGCCTGGCGGCGGGCGGCCGATCCCACAGCGCAGGCGTGGAAACACCTGCGTGCCAAGCTGCTGAATAATCGACTGCACACCGCGCTGGCCACCGGAGCTGCCCTGAGCGCGCAGCCGCAGCGTTGCAAACGGCAGATCAAGGTCGTCGTAGATCACCAGCAGCTCACGGGCTGGGTCGAGCTTGTACCAGCGCAGCAGCCCGCCGACAGCACGGCCGCTCTCGTTCATGTACGTCTGCGGGCGCGCCAGCACCACCTTCTCGCCATTGATCAGGCCCTCGGCGATGCGCGCGTCGGAGCGTTTGCCACTAAACTGTAGCCCGTGCCGCCGCGCATACTCCGCTACACATTGAAATCCGACGTTATGTCGATTGTTTTGATATTTTTCGCCTGGATTCCCTAGGCCGACAATCAAGCGCATTGCATCACGTCCTGTTGCATCGGGTATACTGTACGCTACTATTCTTAGCAAAAACGCAGCAACACGGCTGCGTGAGCGCATTGTACCACACGAAAAGATCATGAAAAAACTACTGTGCTTAGCGCTCCTGCTGCTGCTAGGAGCCACAGCAGCCCAGGCTGCCGAAACACCCTGGCTCGATCAAACAACTGGTCCGTTCCGCGTTATCGCCACTGTTGCGCCCACGCCGCTCACCACCGGCCCGGCGACGATGAACATCGTGCTCACCGATGCGGCGAGCGGCGCTGTGCGCCCTGTCTCAGCCGTGCGCCTGATCACCAAGTCACACGAGTTTGGCCGCGATCAAACCTATGTCACCGTCCCCGATCAAGCGCAGACATCCTACACCTCGGAGCGGCTCTACTTCGCCTCCAGCGGCACGTGGGACGTAACAGTGCAAATCTTCGATGGTGCGCAGACGTACACCACCAGCGCCACGCTTGAGGTGGGCAGCAGCACCAGCCGCATTCTGAGCGCGGCCAAGATCACAGTGCCGGTAACCCTTGGCGCACTGGCTGTATTCGCCGTTGGCTGGAAGCTGTGGCAGCGTCGTCTGCGCCAGGGCCGCGCATGATTCCGGCGGCCCTGCGCACAGCCCTCGCGCGCCACCTCAGCGCGCCGATTATGCGCACCACGCCTGTTGGCGGCGGCGACATCAGCGCCGCGGCCCGTGTTGAGACCGCCGCTGGTTCATGGCTGATCAAGTGGCGCACCAGCGCGCCCGCCGACTTTTTCGCCGCCGAGGCTGATGGGCTGCAGCATCTCCGCCAGGCTGGCACACTGCCTGTGCCCGGCGTGCTCGCCTATGCCGACGCTGCTCAACCGGCCTGGATCGCGCTGGAGTGGCTCGCAAGCAGCACTCGCTACGATCCTGCCGCGCTTGGCCAGGGCCTCGCTGCGCTCCACCGCCAGACTGGCCCGCACTTCGGCTGGCACCGCGATAACTTTATTGGCAGTCTGCCCCAGCCCAATGCCCCCTCCAGCGACTGGCCCAGCTTCTGGCGTGATCAGCGGCTGGCTCCGCAGGTACGCTACGCCCGCCAGGCTGGCCGCATCAGCGGAGAACGTGCACAGCGTCTAGAGCAGCTGATGCAGCGGGTGCCAGCGCTGCTCGATCATCAGCCAGCGCCGGCGCTGCTGCACGGCGATCTGTGGTCCGGCAATGTCATCACCACCGCTGATGGTCAGCCAGCGCTGATCGATCCAGCCGTGAGCTACGGCGATCGCGAGACCGATCTGGCCTTTGCAGCGCTGTTCGGCGGCTTTGGCGCAGCATTTTTCGATGCCTACAGCGCCGCATGGCCGCTTCCGGCTGGCTGGCAGCAGCGCCGCCCGCTCTACCAGCTCTACTGGCTGCTCGTGCATCTAACGCTCTTCGGCGCAGGCTACGGCTCCAGCGTTGATCGCGTGCTTGCGCAGTACACCTAGCAGCACGCAGTATCAACAGCAAGCTAGCGCGGATGCCTACGCCTGCCCCTTTGCCACGCTGTGCTGTGTCCGGTCTGCGGCTCAGCCGTCGGTCAGCATCCAGCCTCCACCAGCGCGGCATGGGCTGGATGCCTACGCCTGCTGCTTTGCCACGCTGTGCCGCGTCCGTGCCTGCGGCTCAGCATCCCGTCAGCTGGCTCTCAGATGCTGCATGCTCCTGCTGGCTATAATACGCACAGCGCAGCACAGGGGCAGCAGGCGGCGCACTTTCCTCCACACCTAATCAGCGGCGCCAGCACCCACCACGAGCGGCGATCATCAAGCCTTTTTCAGGAGAATCAGCCATGGACTCCGTGCCAATACGCATGCTTTGGGAGCGCGACGACCCGCTGGCGGCCTTGCAGCGCCGCTTTCAGTTCAGCAGCGCAGCTACAGCAGCGGCGTGGGTTACGACTGCGCTCCAAGCTATCTATGCGATTGAGATCACCAGCGTCGATGCGCTAGTTATCAGCGCCTACAATCTGCTGGCTTGGCTAAGCACTGCCGAGCAGCCGCTGCTGGCCAAATGCTGCATGGCCATCCCGCTCCACGAGCGCTTAGTCCACATCGCGGACCTGCTGGCATGGCTCCAGGCGGAAGGCATGCCAGTCTCAGCGCCACTGACCAGCACCAGCGGTGCACGCCAGACCATCTATGCGCACTGTTCGCTCGGCGTCCAGCACCTGCTGCCAGGCACGCTGCTCAACCCCAGCGACAGCGCACAATCAACCGCAGCAGGCACCGCCCTCGCCGCCCTGCACAGCGCGCTCGTGCGCTATCCACACGCGCAGGCGCTTGGCGCACAGCCAGTCCAGCCACTGCCAGCCATCATTGCCGCCGATCTAGAGCAGCTGCAGCGCGATCTGAACGATCCGACGCTGGAGCCGATCAGCGCGCGCATCCGCCAGCAGCTCCCACGGCTAGCGCACGCGCAGCTACCTGTGCAGCTAATTCACGGCGACTATCGCTCGGCAAACCTGCTCTGGCGCGACGATCACATCCAGGCCGTGCTGGATTTCGAGGAGGTGCGCGGTGGCTATCGCGTGAGCGATCTAGCCTGGGCCGCCGTGCATCTCGCCACGCAGTTCCACGATTGGGGGCCGCTCGACGCCACGGCTCAAGCGGCATTTTTACACAGCTACAGCGCCCATGCGCCACTGAGTGCTGTTGAGCAGGCGTGGCTCCCAACATTGATGGCTTGGCATAGCCTAGCGCTCCTGCGCGCCGCCAGTCATGGACAACAGGCGTGCGCAAGCCGTGCGGCACTTCAGCAGCATGTCGAACACCTACCCGAGCTTAACGACTAAAAGGCGCAGGGCGCCAATGCCCATCGGCAGCAGGCACAATCATTAAAAAACCGGCGCTCAATGCTGAGCGAGCGCCGGTTGCTGCCCTAGATTCTGCACTAGATATATGAAAACGCCTGCTCCAAATTGGCGGCGGTGCGCACACCATACTGATTGATGCCCACGCTGATCAACGACTCAGCCAGATCAGGGCGAATGCCGACAAGCACGACTTGGGCACCAAGCAAGCGCGCCGATTCACTGACCGATGCCAGCGTCTTGGCCATCGCCTGATCGGCATTGAGCAGGCCGCTGAGGTCAAGCAGCACCAGCCGCGCACGCTCGCGCTCAATCGCGCTCAGCAGGTGCGTCTCCACATCGGCCAGACGCTGCTCAGAAAAGTCGCCGACCAGCGGCATCACCACAACGCCACGGCGGATCGGGATCACCGGCATGCTCAGGCCGCGCACTGTCTCGAGCAGCTGCGTTTGGGTCTGATGCTGCGCCTGCACCTCATCTAGCGCCTGCTGCAGCTGCGCGGTGCGCGTGCCGATCAGGTCCTCTAGGCCAGCGTTGGCTGTGGCCAGCGAGGCCCGCGACTCGTTGATCGACACGACCATCTCGTTAAAGGCCGCGCCAAGCGCACCAAGCTCATCACGGGTGTCGATGCGCACCTCCGCATAGGACTGTGGCGCGGACATAAAGCGCTCGACGCCAGCGTGCAGGAGCTTAATCGGCCGCACGATGCGCCGCCCGACCACCCAGCCGCCGATAGCGACCAGCGGCAGGGCCAGCACGATCACGGTCAGCAAGCTCAGGGCCAGCTCGCGCACATCGCGGTAGATCGCAGCAACCGGCTGCTCCACAACCGCACTCCAGCCCAAGGTTTTAATCTCAGCGCGCGAGCCAAGCACATCGGAGCCAAGCGGGCTGGCGTACTCGGCGACCGCCGTATCAGCAGCAAAGAGCGGCGTTTGAGCCAGCGGCGGCTGATCAAGCAGCACCTGGATCTTCGACGCGCTCACAATATTGCCGGCCTGGTCAAGCACGGTGATGCGCGTATTGGTCGCTGTCTCCTGGCGCGACGTGACATTCCAAATCTGATCCATGCTCAGCGTGCCGATCAGCACCCAGCGCTCGTTGAACGCCACCTGCACGGGGACGGCAATCAACAAATGGGGCACCTCATCGGGAGCCAGCGGCAGCGACTGCGCCTCCAGCCGTCGTGGGGCCACAAAAAACGGCTGGCCCTGCTGCACAGCATCAAGCACAGCCGAGCCAGTCAGCGCGCTCGGGAGGCGCGGATCAGGGATAAGCGATGCCATGACCTGCGCCTGACCAGTGGGCGCATAGAGGCCCAGCGAGTGAAACAGCGAGCCAGCAGCGATGAGGCGCTGCAGCTGCTCAGCTGTCACCCCCGACAGATCAGCGGTCTGGGCGAGCGAGTTCGCATACACCGATAGCTGACGCTCTGCCTCTAGCACAAAGCGGTCAACCTCCGACGCCACCATAGTGGTAATCACACGCTGCTGTTGTTGCGCGGTCTGGCGCTGCGAGTCGTAGCTGAGGCCAAGGGCAATCGCCCACACAATGAGCAGTGGCAGCAGCGCCGAAATAATGACGATGAGCGTTACGCGGCGTTGGACACTTGTGCGCATAATACCTCGTTCATGATGGATAACGCCGGAGCGGCCGACGCAAGCGATACTGCCGATACTGCATCATCAGCAGCAGCAGTAGTCCATAGATTGTCATCCGGTAGCCTTCAAGCGCGCGTAGAAACTCAAACATCAGCATGAGCACAACCACTGCACCAAGCACACCCTTGAGGCGCGAGCTAGCGCCGATAACCACCATGGCCAGCGCGATGATCGAGTTATCAAAGGTGTAGGTGTCCGAGTTCACAAAGCTCACATGGTGCACAAACAAGGCTCCGCCAACAGCGCTGATCGCAGCCCCAAGACTAAAGGCCAGCAGCTTAGCGCGCTGAACATCAACCCCGCAGGCGCTCGCGGCCAACTCATCATCGATCATCGCCCGCCAGATCAGCCCCTGCCACGAGCGCTCTAGCCGCCAGACCAGCACCACTGCGCTTGCCAGCACGCCGAGCACAATCAGCCCACGCAGCGCTAAATTCAGCGAGCCAGGCGTTAAGAACTGCACCGCGCTGATGCCTAGCGTGCCACCAAAGAACGCACTGCCACGCAGCAGCGCCGGTATGACGAGGCCAAACCCTAGCGTCACAATCGCCAAGAAATCATCGCGCACCCGCAGGCTTGGAAAGCCGAGCAGCAGCCCAAAGGCGGCACCGATCAGCCCAGCGCTGGGGATCGTCAGCCACGGCGGCAGGCCCAGCCGCGTGTTGAGCAGCGCAGCCGCGTAGGCTCCACACAGGCCAAAGGCCGCATGGCCAAGCGAGATTTGCCCGGACAGACCGGTGATAATGTACAGGCCCAGCGCCTGAATCGCGGTCAGTCCAATCGTGATCACCAGCGAGAGTGTATAGCTGTCGATCCAGTCGCCCATGGCTCACCCGCGCTCCGCAAACACACGCTTAACAAACCCAGCTGGACGTAGCAGCAGAAAGATAATCAGCGCTAAAAAGGCAATCGCATCACGCTCGATCGGCACATGAACGTAGCCGATCAGCAGTGACTCCAGTAGGCCCAAGCTGAGGCCAGCGTACACGGTGCCTGCCACGCTGCCTAGGCCGCCCATCACCACAACCGCAAAGGCCTTCTCGCCGGCAAACGTGCCCATGGTGGGATAAAAGGCGTTGAAGCTCAGTGCGATCAGCAGCCCGGCTGCCCCGGCCAGCGCCGAGCCGATCCAGAACGTCCAGATGATCACGCGCTGCACATGCACGCCCATCAGCACGCTGGCTTCCCGATCCGCTGCGATAGCCTGCATCGCCAAGCCCAGCCGTGTGTAGCGCAGCAGCCAGCCGAGCGCAAGCAGCAGCCCCAGCGTGATGGCCAGCACCAGCACCTGCGTGCCGGTAATCGTTAGCCCGCGCCAGTGCCACACAGCCGTGGTTGGCGCGGGAATCGGCCGTCGCTCTGGCAGCGCAATATGCGTGAGCAGATCCTCGCCCATAATCGCCACACCAACACCGGCCACCAGCACCACCAGCGGCGATGTCGTCCCCAGCGGACGGTAGGCGAGCCGCTCGATCAGCAGCCCCAGCACCGCGCCGCTGAGCATCGCCAGCAGCAGTGCGACCCAGAACGGCTGCTGATGTACGCTGAGCGCACGCCATCCAGCATAGGCACCAACGGCCACAACAAGGCCATGGGCAAAGTGAAGCACCCGCAGGACGCCGTAGATCAGCGTCAGCCCAAGCGCCATGAGGATGTACACCCCGCCGATGATGAGACCGTTGATGCCATGCTGGAGCACAATCACTGTAGGTCGCCTGGCTCAAGCTTGTTCAAGAAGGTGAACTTGCCCTTGTCGATTTGCACAAACAGCACCGTCTTGTTCACCTCGCGGTCTGGCTTGAATGAGATCGTGCCAGTCACGCCCTCAAAGGTGGTCGTCGCAGCGATAGCGTCGCGAATGGCCTTTGGCTCGGTCGACGTGCTGCGCTTCACGGCGTCGATCAACAGCATGGTCGCGTCATAGGCGGACGAGGAGACGATATCAGGCACCGTGTTGTACTTTTCCTGATAGCGCCGGATAAAATCTTGCACCTGTGTGCGTGGATCATCGCGCGAAAAGTCGGTCGCCAAAATCACGCCCTCGGCATCCTGACCTGCCAGCTCAAGCAGCTTCGGCGAGTCAAGCCCGTCCGAGCCAAGCACCGGCAGATCTATCCCGAGCCGATGGGCCTGCTGGATGATCTGGGCGCTCTGGGCATAGTAGCCAACCAGCACAAGCGCATCGGCGGGCTGGCTCTGCAGCCCAGTCAGCTGGGGGGTGAAATCGCTATCGCTGCTGCCAAACGACTGCATGCTGCTGATCTGGCCCCCGCTGGCCTCCACGGTCTGCTTGAAGCCCTCGCTGATGCTCTTGCCATAGTCGTTGTCAAGATAGAGCACGTGGAAATTTTTGTAGCCAAGCTTGGTCAGCGCGAACACGGCCATGGCCTTGCCCTGCGTTGGCCCGGTGTAGATCATGCGAAAGATCATGTCGCCGGCCGTCGTGATCTCTGGATGCACGGCGTAGGCCGTGACCATGGGGATACCAGCCTGCTGCAGCAGCGGAGCCGCCGCACGACTCGGCGTGCTGTACGAGCCAGAGACCACCGCCTGAACTTTGTCATCGCTGATCAGCTTCTGAATGAGGTTGGCCGTCTCGGTGGCATCGAGTCGATCATCGTAGGCCACCAGCTCAAAGGTTTTGCCCGGCACAAGCTGCTCTGCGTTGGCTTTGTCAACAGCGAGCTGCGCTGCATTGCGTGCGTTAATCCCATCGCTGGCGCTATCACCAGTCAGCGGCCCGAAAAAGCCAATTTTAACGACATTGCTGGATTCGTTTGTGGAGCCAGCGCCACAGCTGGCCAAGAGCGTACACAGAATAGCAACCACGCCGATAGATCGCCACAGCTTCATCGTTGCACCTCTCTGTGGATACAACCTAGTTCACTCCTAACACATGAGCTACGTAGGCAATTATGCGGTTGATCTGCGCAGATGGCTTAGTCTACCACAAAATACTGCATGTCAAAATAGTATTAATGGCTTGTTTGAATTTAGGACTATATTTTGGTAAAAAATTTGTGGCCTGTGTCAAAAAGTTCACAGACCACAAAAAGATATTTTCTCTTTTGTACCAAAAACTGCACCTAGCAGCAAAATAAAGTAGATGGGGGCCACGCACGCTTTAACGGCTCCAGTTTTGCGCCAACATCCCCCAGCGACTAGCGTCGAGCAGGACAATAGTCCTTGTCGCGAGCCGCTACTTCGCCGTGTAGTTCAGCACCCAGGCGATGCTATCGTCGATGTGGTCACGCCAGAAGCCCCAAGCATGGCCCTGCGGGTATTCCTGATAGCGATAGGTGTAGCCATTGGTCTGCAGCACATTGCGCAGCGCTCGGTTTCCATCCAAAAAGTTACAGTCGGCCTTTGTCACGGGACCGCCCACGCAGGTCTCATAGATCCCCGACATCGAGTCGATGCGCAGCGAGGGGATGGACTGGAGCGCATACAGGCTGATCAAGCGCCCATTGTAGCGCGATACGAAGCCCGACTGATTGACCACGCCGCCGAACACATCCGGATGCAGGTAGGCGATGTACAGCGAGATCAGCCCGCCAAATGAGTCCCCAACCACCACACGCTGGCTCGGATCATTGAGCGTTGCATACTTGCTGTCGATCAGCGGCACAAGCTCGTTGACAAAGAAATCAACATAGGCGTCGTTCAAGTCGTAGTCGACCTGACGGCCCTGCTCGCGGCTGGGGGTCACAAACACGCCAATCAACGGCGGCAGCTTGCCAGCAGCGATCGCATTATCAAAGATCGTCGGCGTAAATGCATAGTTGCGGTAGTCATCACCATCCTGAAAGTAGACGCTGGGGTAGCGCTGCTGTGGGTCGTAGCCTGGCGGCAGGTACACCACCAACTCGTGGGTTGTCGAAGCCGCTTGGCTCTGGTAGAGACCCAAGTTCTCCAGCGTGCCATGCGGAATATCGGGCTGCACCTCGATCTCCTGCGGCGGCACATACTCGGGCATACGGAGCTCGGAGTTGCGGCCGAGGCTGCTTGGCACCAGCAGTGGATTGCGCGGATCGGTGAAGATGCCGCCACCGCTGACACCAAAGCGGTAGTCCAGCCGCGCCGTCGGTGAGAAGGTCTGCTGAACAGCCCACACATCGGTGGAGCCAAGCTGCTGCATTGGAATCGTCTGGAGCCAGTTGGTCATATCGCCGGTGAGCACGACGCGGCTGGCCGCACGCTCAACCACAAACACCGCCTGGTCGCCAGCAACCAGCGGCATAGTCGGATACTGGGCCAAGAAGTCGTTGACCAGCGCCTGCTGCTTAGCGTTATCGCTCGTCGCGGCGAGCTGGGTCTTGAGCTGCGCAAAGGCCTCGACGCCGTTTGCTGGCGGTGCCGCAAGCGACGACGATCCACACGCCGCCAGCAGCATGGCCAGCAGCACGAAGGTTAACACACGATACATAGCGTACCTCTAGCTAGTTGTTGTGGGATGTTTCCACTGTTGCTTGATGAAGTCTGGGCAGCTGGCCCCAGGCCCAGGTTTGCCGCCGCAGCTCGGCCCCGTCGATCTGTCCGCGCCGCCAAGCGCGGAGGGCACCAAGCGTCTTGAGCAGCGCCGCCACCTGCAGCAGCGCCCGATAGCGCCGGTTCCAGCCTGGTCCGTAGATGCGCTGAAAAAGCTGCTGGCGCGCGCGGTGCAGCGCCAAAAACGAGCGCGTGCGAAACTGCTGTGAGCTAGCGCCGCCGATGTGCACCACGGTCGCGCGCGGCTCCTGCCAGATCGCCCAGCCAGCTTGGCGCATCCGCCAGCACCACTCAACCTCCTCGGCGTACAGCCACAGCGCCTGATCAAAGCCCCCAACCTCACGCACAGTCGCCACCCGCACGAGCATCGCCGCACCTAGCGGATGCTCAATCGCAAATGGCACAGCGCCGCCATCCTGCGGGTAGCGCCCATTGAGCGGATGGTGATAGAGCCGCCCCAGCCCTGGCCCACGCGGCGGCCAGATATCGAACAGCGCCATCAGCAAGGTTGGAAAGCGAAAGGCCGCCGCCTGAAACGAGCCGTCAGTGTAGAGCAGGCGTGGTGCGACCATGCCCACACGCGGATGCGCCGCCAAAAACGCCACCAGCTGCTCCAGCGCGCCTGCGGTGAGCTGCGCATCGGGGTTGAGCAGCAGGCAGTACTCGGCGGCGCTGCTCAGCACACGCTCCAGGCCAAGATTGTTGGCCCGCGCAAAGCCAAGATTCTCGCCAGCGGCGATCAGCTCCACCTCCGGAAACTGCGCCGCCACCATCGCCGCGCTGCCGTCGCTCGACGCATTATCGACAACAATTGGGCGTAGCGGCAGCGTGGCTGTGCGCAGCGATGCGAGACAGTCGCGCAGCAGCGCACAGGTGTTGTAGGAGACGATGATCACCGGTAGAGGCGCGTCTGAAGTCATCGCTGCTCCTCGCGCAGCAGCGCCAGCAGCGCCGCCAGGTCCGGCAGCAGCAGATCGGGCTGTGGCTGCCAGGCATCGGCATCAGCGCACGTGTGCACGCCCGAGGCCAGCCAGGCCGTCGGCATACCTACGCGCTGAGCACCAGCGATGTCTGTGTCCAATCGATCACCAACCATCAGCACCTGCGCCGCCGCTAGACCCAGGCAGCTCAGCGCTGCCTCGAACATCGCCGCCTCAGGCTTGCCGATCACAACTGGCTGCTTGTCGCTGGCCGCCACCAGCGCCGCGATAATTGCGCCTGCGCCAGGCACCAAGCCCTCGGGAGCCGGGAAGGTGCGGTCGGCGTTGGTGGCCACAAAGTCGGCTCCGCCACGCAGGGCCAGCGTAGCAATGCGCAGCTTGTCGTAGTGCACCTCGAAGTCGATGCCCGCCACCACCACCTCGGCATCGACGGTGGCGCGCTCGAAGTAGCCGTCGTGAAACAGCGCCTGCTGCACGCCCTCCATGCCGATAGCATACACCCGCGTGCCAGCCGGATAGCGCTCACGCAGCCACTCGCGCGCCGCTGTCGACGAGGTGATAATCGCCTCTGGCGCTATATCGATCTGCATCGCCGCCAGCTTTGCGGTAAACGTCGCTGGCAGCTTCGATGAGTTATTTGTCAGGCACACACAGCCCAGATCGAGGTCGCGCAGCGTAGCGCTCAGCTCGTGCGCGCCGGGCAGCGGCTCGGAGCCGCGGTACAGCACGCCGTCCATATCCAATACAAGCGCCTGTATCTGGCGCAGATCAAGTGTCATCCGGTAGCACCTACATACAAAGCTGGCGTACCTGCTACGCCAGCTATCCTTAAAATATTGTACCATTGGCACAATCGACGGCTTGCCGCCAAGATGTGAACCTGTGTGACACACGCGCACGTAGTGCAAAGGAACACCGATGATTGCACCATTTTCACACTGCTCATTCTGCGGAGCGGCCAGCGCTCCTGCTGCCGCATGGCCGCGCACCTGCGCTGTCTGCGGCAACACCACCTACCGCAACCCCTTGCCGGTTAGCGTGATCCTGCTGCCAGTCGCGACCGGGCTGCTCACGGTGCGCCGCGCCATCGAGCCGCAGTCCGGCCAGCTCGCGCTGCCTGGCGGCTACATCAACTGGGGCGAGAGCTGGCAGTCCGCCGGAGCGCGCGAGGTGGCCGAGGAAACCGGCATCACCATCGATCCCGCAGCGCTCCAGCCGTTCTGGTTCGCCAGCGCCCCCGACGGCACGCTGCTCGTGTTCGGCCTCGCACAGCCCATCGCACAGCGCGACCTGCCTGCCACCCTGCCCGCCGATGAGGCCAGCGAGATCGTCGTTATCAGCCAGCCGCAGGAGCTGGCATTTTCGCTGCACACCGAGGCCAGCGCACGCTGGTTCCACACTCAGCGCTAGTCAGGAGCACATCTATGCATATTCGCCGCGCCACACACGCCGACGCCGCCGCCATCGCCCATGTCAACGTCAGCGCCTGGAACAGCACCTATCGCGGCCACATTCCTGACCATGTTTTAGATGCGATGGATGTTGCCGAGTACCAGCGCCGCTGGGAGCAGCGCATCGCCAGCAACGCGCTCGTGTTCGTCGCCGAGGTCGATGGGCAGGTGGTTGGCTATGTCAACGGGGGCAAGGAGCGCAGCGGCAATCAGCGCTACACCAGCGAGGTCTATAGCATCTACGTGCTGCCAGAGCATCAGCGGCGCGGGATTGGCCAGGCGCTTTTTCGAGCGTTCGTGCAGCACATGCACGATCACCACGCTGGCTTGCTTGTGTGGGTGCTCGCCAGCAATCCGGCCCGCCAGTTCTATGCGGCAATTGGTGGTCAGGAGATTGGCACCAAGCAGGAGCAGCTCGACGGCGCTGTGCTCGACGAGGTCGGCTACGGCTGGAGCGATGTGCGCCCGCTGCTCGGCGACACGAGCACTGCCGATGATTCTGACGCGCGCTAATCTGCCGTCGCCAGCAGCGGCCAGCGCAGCATAAAGCAGCTGCCGACACCCTTGATGCTCTCAACGGCGATATGACCCTGCATTTTATCGACTAGGCGCTTCACCACAGCCAAGCCGAGGCCGCTGCCATCGTGCATGCGGCTTAGGCCCACGCTCTCCTGCTGAAAGCCGTCAAAGACATACGGCAGAAACTCCTGGTCAATGCCGATGCCAGTATCGCTGACGCTGAGGGTGATCCAGCCATCAGCAGCGGCCAGCTCAACCGTAATGCTGCCGGACTCGGTAAACTTAGTGGCGTTCGAGAGCAGGTTTTGCAAAATATTCTGCAGCGCGGCATGGTCCAGCAGCGCCTGCCCGGTCGCAGCTTCAGGCTCCACGGAGATCGACAGCGTGAGGCCTTTCGCCTCGGCCTGATCGCGGTAGAACATAGCCGCCTCTTCCAGCTCGTGCGCGAGCGTAAGCGCCTTCAGATCCAGCTCCAGCTGATCATCCTCAAGCTGGGCAAAGAGCAAGACAGTGTTGAGGGTTGCGGCCAAGCGCTTGCCACCTTGCTCGATGCGCTCGGCCTGCACCAGCTGCTTGCCCGTGAGCCGCCGCGCGAGCAGCCCGGCGTAGCCGATCATGCTAGTCAGCGGCGTGCGCAGCTCGTGGCTCATGGTCGAGAGAAAGATGCTCTTGGTGCGGCTGGCGCGCTCGGCGGCCTCTTTCGCCGCCTGCAGCGCCTGCTCGCCAAGCTTGCGGTCGCTGATCTCAACCACCACGGCCCCAGCAAAGAGCACCGTGCCATGCTGATCGAGTACGGGGTAGAGGCTGAGCAGCCAGTAGCGAGTCACGCCTGGCTGCGCTGGGGTCTCACCGGCGATCTCGATATTGGCGATGGTTGTTGATTGATTAAACACCTGCTTAATCAGCGGCTCAACTGCGGCAGCGTTCGCTGGCACAACCTCGCCGACAGTTCGGCCAACGTGGTCGGCCGCCGCCACGCCGTTGATCTCGGCCAGCGTTGGGTTGATGCGCACATAGCGACAGTCTTTATCGAAGAAGGCCACGCCGATGGGGGCATTGTCGAGCAGCGACTCGAGCATGGCCAGCAGCTCGCTGCGCTGGCGATGGCTCTCGAGAAACGACAGCTCGGCCTGCTTGCGCTCGGTGATGTTGATCAGCGAGCCGATAAAGCGCAGCGAGCCATCGGCGCGATCTTGCAGCACACAGCCACGCAGGCTAATCCAGCGCAGCGCGCCATCTGGGCGCACAATGCGATAGTCTAGCTCTCGCGGTATATGGTGTTGGCTTGCGCCATCGAACACCGCCAAAAAAGCGGCACGATCATCCACGTGCGTGTGCTGCACATACACATCGAGCGCGCGCGGGCCAGGGCGAATCGGCAGGCCGTACATGCGATCCATCGCCGCCGACTGCTGCACCGTGCGCGTGCTGAGCACAATCTCAAAGGGCGCAATGCGTGCCGCAGCCAGGGTTAGCCGCAGCTCTTCGGCCTGCCGCTGGCGCGAAATATCACGAAATGTCACCGCCACGCCATCGTCGAGCTTGACTGTTGTGACTTGAAACCAGTGGCGCGAGCCAGCGATCATCTCCGAGCACTCCTGCGTGAGCGGCTGCCCAGTCTCGACCACTTGGATAAAATCGTAAAAAAAGCCCGTGAGACGGCGATCAGGCAGGGCCGAGCGCAGCTGCTGGCCAATCAACGCAGACGACTCGATGCCGGTGAACGTCTGCATACGTGAGTTGGCCAGCAGCCAGCAGAAATCAATGATCTGCCGCTGTGCGTTGCGCACGGCGGTCAGCACCATAAAGGCATCAAGTGATGCCTCAAGAACTTTGTGCAGCAGGTGCTGCGCTGGAAAGGCGGCATGCATTGGTGTATCAGTATCACTAGTGAGTGTTTGCGTCATCCATCACCACACGGTGAGCATAACAGTAATGATACTGACCAGCACAAAACGGGCCATGTATTCCGCCGATGGTGGCAGGCATAGCCTTCGCGCTCACTCAGCCTCAGGCTCGGCGGCCGCGCTGGCCGCTTGCGCCTCAATGGCAGCATGGTATTCGGGGTGGGTGATAAACGTACCATCTTGGATAATTTCACGATCCCATGGATTCATTAGAAGAGCATCAGATAGTAGGCCAACATAGTCGGGGCGCGGATCGGCCCAGCTATGGGCGTACAGGGCGACGGTGCGCACATCCGCAGCTCCCATATCACGCACAACCTGTGCTGCCAGCGCCAGTGTCACGCCTGAGTCGGCGATCTCATCGACCAGCAGCACCCGCCGCCCGCGCACTTTGGTTGGCGGCCGCACCAGCCAGTTGGGTGTTGGTCGCACAACCTGGTCTTCGAAGCGCCGCGAGAGCCGGATCGGGTACAGCTCGCGCCGCAGCATATACGAGAGCAAGGTTGCTGGAAATAGTCCGCCGCGCGCAATTCCTAAGATAATCTCCGGCCCCCACGGGGCAATCAGCAGCGCCAGCTCACGTGAAAGCTCCTCAAAGCGCTCCCAAGAGATCGGCTCCACTCCGCGCCGTTGACGATATTCGTAGGAGGACATAGCAACTCCAATGCCAGCGGCAGGAGCACAGTTCATGCTCCTGCCGCCAATCTGGGCTGACGCTAGGCGATGGTCACATCTTCGGACAGATACACATCCTGAATGGCGTTGAGCAGCTCGACGCCCTCGGCCATCGGGCGCTGGAAGGCTTTGCGGCCTGAGATGAGGCCGGCGCCGCCGCCGCGCTTGTTGATCACGGCTGTGCGCACCGCCTGGGCCATGTCGTTCTTGCCCGACGCACCGCCAGAGTTGATCAGGCTGCAGCGGCCCATGTAGCAGTTAGCCACCTGGTAGCGCACAAGATCGATCGGATGCTCGCTGGTCAGCTCGGTGTAGATGCGCTCGTCGGTCTTGCCATAGGGGTTCTCCTTCGAGGAGATCGCCTTATAGCCGCCGTTGTTCTCGGGCAGCTTCTGCTTGATAATGTCGGCCTCGATCGTCACGCCCAGGTGGTTGGCCTGGCCGGTAAGATCGGCGGACACGTGGTAGTCGACGCCATCAACCTTGAAGGCGGTGTTGCGCAGGTAGCACCACAGGATCGTGGCCATACCTAGCTCGTGGGCCATTTTGAAGGCCTCGGCCACCTGCACAATCTGGCGGTTGGACTCCTCGGAGCCGAAGTAGATTGTGGCACCAACGGCCGCCGCGCCCATCTCGTAGGCCTCGCGCAGCGTGCCAAACATAATCTGGTCGTAGGTGTTGGGGTAGGACAAAAACTCATTGTGGTTGATCTTGACCACAAATGGGATTTTGTGCGCGTACTTGCGCGCCACTGCGCCCAGCACACCGTAGGTCGAGGCGACGGCGTTGCAGCCGCCCTCGATCGCCAGCTTCACAATGTTCTCAGGATCGAAGTAGATGGGGTTTTTGGCAAACGAGGCCCCTGCCGCGTGCTCGATGCCCTGATCAACCGGCAGAATCGACAGATAGCCCGTGTTCGCCAGACGGCCCGTGCCATAGAGCGCCTGCAAACTGCGCAGCACAGGAATCGGACGATCCGAGGCAGCCCACACGTTGTCGACAAAATCCGGCCCGGGAAGATGCAGATGCTCTTTACTGATGGTCTTAGATTGATGTTCAAGCAGGGAGCTGGCCTCAGCGCCGAGATACTGCGCAATGCGGTCAATCATGAAATGAACCTCCTTGTAGCAAGATCTGTTTGATCAGGCCACATTATAGTGCAAACCGCTAGCAACTGGGATAATGGTACAATTTGTGTGGAGTGTGAGGTATCAATACATTAATGATCATGAATGCACCAATGCTACTGCGGCAAGAGCGTGCCGCAACTGTCGAGCTACTATCACGTTTAGACCCAGCCGCATGGCAGGCGAATACGCTGTGTGCTGGCTGGACCGTCGCCGATCTTGCGGCGCACCTCGTTGTGCGCGAGACGCGCCCTGTGCGCTTTGTGCTCAGCGAGGTTTCTAAGGGCCGCTTAGGCCCGGCCAAGCCGCTCATGGAGCAGGCCAAGGCCCGTGGCCATGCGTATTTGCTGCAACAATTGCGCCAAGGGCCACCGCTGCTGTATCGCACGCCGGGGCCTGCTGCCGTCGCCAACTTCGTTGAAAATTGGGTTCACAATCAAGATTTCCAGCGCGGCGAACTGAACCGCCCACAGCCGACCTCGGCAGATGCGCAGGCGCTGCTCTGGTCAACGCTGCACATCCTCGGCCGCATGATGCTGCGCACCATCAGCGTGCCAGGCAGCGTGGCCCTGCAGCAGCCAGATGGGCGCGCGCTCGCCTTTCGGGTTGGCGATGGCTTCCCGCGGCGCATCGCCGCCGATCAAGCGGCCGCGCACATGGTCGGTGAGCCAGGCGAGCTTGTGCTTTTCTTGCTCGGCCGCAAATCCGCCGCCAAGGTTCAGATCAGCGGCGACACGCTGCTCACGCATGCGCTGCACGTAGCCGAGATGGCGCTGTAGCACACAAGAGGTTCATCCCATGACAAACGACTCTGCGCCGAAGCGCTCGTGGCCGATCTACGTTGTCACTGGCATCGCGGCCATGCTCGGGCTTATCTTCGGCAGCTTTTTTGTGGTGTGGTGCGGAACACTGCGCTTTCTGTTTTCGTCAGATTCAAGCTTAGGCAGCTTTGGCCTGCTGATTTTCCCTGGGTTAATCGCCTTTCAGGCGCTGCGCGCCGCCCGCGCCGCCTGGATCGCTCTGCCCAGCGGCCCTGGCGCAACCCTTGGCGCACTGCTGATCACCGAGATTTTTGTGGTGTTCATCGAGGTGTATGCGTGGTCCAGCGAGGGCCTGAGCTGGCTCAGCCCGTGGGTGCTCACGCCCCATGTGGTGCTGATTGGTCTGATGGGCGTGATATACTGGCTTAGCCCACATTTCACCGGCCATCTGATCGAGGTGGACACGGATTTTGTGGCCGAAGCTCCCTACACTGTGGAGTCTGACGACGATGAGTGGATGCATCTTGGGGGCGCATAGATGATTTTGATTCTAGGGGGCACCGGCGCATACTTCCTCGACCGCGAGGCCGAGCTTGGCGCTGGCCATGAGGTAGCCCACCCAACACCCTACGGGCCAATCGAGCCATGGTTTGTGCCCGACCGCTGGCACGGCAAGCTGGTGCTCGCCTCACGCCATGGCTGGGGCCGCCTCCAGCTATCGCCGCCGTTTGTCAACAGCCGCGGCCTGATCTGGGCGGCGCGCGAGCACGGAGTCAGCCATATTTTGAGCTGGAATGGCGTTGGTGCTATCAATCCGCTGCTGCAGATACACGATCGGCTTGTGCTCGATGGCGTGCTCGATGGCACCAAAACGCGCCCGGCAGCGTTTACAGATGCACAACCACCGCCCAGTGTGCCCAGCATCGAGCATCCGTTCGCTGAGCACGAGCGCACGCTGCTCTTTCAGCTCGCCCGCGCTCAACATCCGCGCACATTTGCGGTGGGCACCTACGCCTGCTCGGAAGGCCCCCGGCTTGAGACTGCCGCCGAGATCGCGATGTGGGGTCGCCTCGGGGCCGAGGTCGTCGGAATGACCTTGGTGCCTGAAGTTTGGCTCGCGCGCGAGCTGAGCCTGCCGTTTACGTCGCTCGCCTATGTCACCAACTACGCCACTGGTGTTGAGCCAGCTCCAGGCGCACCGCGCTTTTTTGGCGTCGAGGTGGCCCAAACGTGTCTGCACCTCTTGGTGCACGCCGCTGAGCAGCTGCTGAAGGAGGTGCAATGACTTTCACGCTTACATCGTTGAACACACCATTTGGGCTAGCCATGTTTGCGACACGCGAGCATGTTGGCGGCACATGGGCCGTTCTGCTCGACGAGCAGAATCCGTATGCAGCGCTGTATGCGGCCAAGGCCCAAGGCGTCACGCGCGTGATCGAGGCCGTAAGTGTGCAGCCCTGCGATCGTCTGCTGGAGCCAGGCGACCTGCTCATTCCCAGCGATCTCGTCGATCTGACCCATGGGCGGCGCTCAACGTTCTTCACCAATCGGGGCTATGGCTTCATCGGCCAAGCACCGGTCTGGTGCCCCCAGACGCGGCAGGCGCTGATCACCGCCGCCCAGGCGATTACGCCGCGCACGTTTGTTCGCGGAACCTTGGCGGTGGGCGAGGTTGACACACAGATAGAGGATGCGCGCACGTGGAATGCGCACGCGCTGGCCGTGACAAGCGCGCCCGCTGCCTTTCTCGCGAAAGAGCTTGAGTTGTGTTACGCTGTGATAGCCATCGTTGGCGGGGCCGCCAGCGAGCGCGGCAACGCCGTGATCGCCAAGCTGATGCAGCACCTGCCCGATGAGCGCACCTGCGCCTGCGGCAGCACAATGCAGCCAGCCCGCGAGCGCGGCTTGATCAGCGATGATTGGCGAACCTGGATTGGAGATTAATTATGGCCATTGTTCTACGAAATAGCGCTCAAATCGCTAAAATACGCACCGCCGGGCGCTTGGTTGCGCAGGCGCACGCCATGCTGCGCGAGTACGTTGTGCCAGGCGCAGTCGTGTCAGATCTCGACCGCCTGGTTGAGGAGTTCTTGCGCGAGCATAATGCGTCACCTTCATTTAAAGGCTACAAGGGATTTCCGGCGTCGATCTGCGCATCAATTAACGATGTGATCTGCCACGGCATTCCCGACCGCACCAAGCTCAAAGACGGCGATATTATTGCCATCGACATCGGTGCGCACCTCGATGGTTGGCACGGCGACTCGTGCGTCACCTATCCGGTCGGCTCGATCGATCCGACCAGCCAGCACTTGATCGATGTAACCCAGGAAGCAATGTGGCGCGGTATCGCTGCCGCCCGCGCTGGCAATCGCCTCGGCGATGTTGGTGCCGCCATCCAAGATTATGTCGAATCACAAGGCTTCGCGGTGGTGCGCGAATACACCGGCCACGGCATCGGCCGCGCCATGCACGAAGAGCCAACCGTGCTGCACTACGGCACACCTGGCACCGGCCTTAAGCTGCGCGCCGGCATCGTCATGACCGTCGAGCCAATGGTGAACGTCGGCCGACCAGATACGCGCCTGCTCAAAGATGGCTGGACCGTCAAGACGGTCGATGGCTCGCGCTCGGCGCAGTTCGAGCATGAGATTGCCATCACCGACGGCGAGCCAGAAATCTTAACGGTGTTGTAGCCCTATGCAGACTGTGCGCAATAAGTGGCCGCTCTGGATGGCCGCTACCGTCGCCCTTATTCTGGTGCTTGACCGCATCTCGAAGTGGTGGACACTGGCCAGCCTGCCGCAGCGCGGGCGCGCTGGTATCGAGCCGATCCCCGGCCTGCTGCGCTTCACCTACGTGGAAAACCGCGGCGTGGCCTTTGGTCTGTTTCAGAATAACTCAGCGCTGTTCGCCCTGCTCTCGACAATCATTATTGTCGGCATTCTCTGGCGTGCGTGGAGTTGGCTTGGCCACACCTCAACGATAGCGCGCATCAGCGTAGCCCTGATCGTTGCCGGTGGCATCGGCAATGTGATCGACCGCTTGCTGTACGGATTTGTGGTTGATTTTATCCATATCATCCCACTGCCGATCTTCCAAGTGTTCAATGTCGCCGATACGGCGATCTCGCTAGGCGCGGTGCTGCTGTTTTTCACCTTGTGGCGCGAGGATGTGCGTGCACGGCGCACGACGGCATCGGAGGCCAGCCATGGCTGATCGCGCCAGCGCCACCGCCGCCCTAATTCAGGTCGGCCAGCTGCTCTATCACCAAGGCGTTTTTCGGGCGCGCGCTGGTAATCTCAGCATGCGCCTCGACGATGGTACCGTGTTGATCACCTGCGCG
This sequence comes from Herpetosiphonaceae bacterium, assembly GCA_013538855.1. Taxonomy (GTDB): domain Bacteria; phylum Chloroflexota; class Chloroflexia; order Chloroflexales; family Herpetosiphonaceae; genus OHK22. Next base: position 20,444 of record JABXJS010000173.1, on the reverse strand, counting down.
CACACCCACAAGGGCTTGCTGACTGCAACGGACTTCGTTCTGCTTGATGCAGATGGGCAGCCGCTCGATGCCGCTCAGCCGTCTTCCGAGGTTGCACTGCACATGGCCGCCTACCACGCCGATCCAGCCATCGGCGCAGTTGGTCACGCGCATCCGCTCAGCGCCACCGAGCTGGCCCACCGCGCCTTGCACCTCCAGGTTGACCTGGCCGAAGAAGGACCGCTCGTGCTTGGCAATCCGCCGCTGCTGCCTGATCGCCCACGTGAGCTGCGCACGCAGCGCTGGGCCGAGGCCGTCGCCGCAGGCACACGCGCCGCATTGCTGGAGCACCATGGCATCGTGGTGGCTGGCAGCGACTGGCTCGATATGCTCTGCAAGCTGGAGCTAGCCGAATGGATCGCAACTCTGCAAATGCGCCTCAGGAGTCGCTAGCACAGCGCCTGCGCCGCTGGGCACGTGCGCTCAAGCAAGAGCTGCGCGCCCTTGCACTGGCCGTGCGCGACCAACGCACACCGTGGTATGCCAAGCTCTGGCTGAGCCTGGTGCTTGCCTATGCGCTCAGTCCAATCGATTTGATCCCTGATTTTATTCCGCTGCTTGGCTACCTCGACGATGTTCTGCTCGTGCCAGCGGGCATCTGGATCGGCATCCGGCTTGTGCCACCAGCGGTGCTGAGCGAGTGTCGGGTCCAAGCAGCCACCGCGCCGCGACCTGCGCGACGCTGGCAGGCCGTGCCGCTGATCATCGGCCTCTGGCTGCTGCTCGCCTACCTGCTGTGGCGCTGGCTCTGGTAACCCAACGTATTGAACGTCACGCGATTAATCGGAGTGATTAACACAAGTCCTAGCGCTCCAAAGCGTGCGCCTGCTGAGCTGCTCGCACGTGCAGCCAGCGCAGCAAACGACAGCGCTGCTTAATCCTGCCCAGCACCGCTTCAGCGCCAGTGGATGTAGATGGAGAGTCGCTGATTCATGAAATTGCACGAGTATACACAACAAAATCGCCGCGCCTGGAATGAGATCGCCGCGCAGCGCCAGCAGGCGCTATTCCCGCCTGCTGAGTTCTTCGCCGACGGCGGCAGCACGCTCGCACCAGCTGTCCTTGCGGCTGTCGGCCCAGTCCAAGGCCAGCAGCTGCTGCACCTGCAGTGCGCAACCGGCGAGGACAGCTTGGCATGGGCCAACGCCGGAGCCACCGTCACCGGCGTGGATATTAGCAATGTGCAGATCGAGCTGGCCCAGCGCAAGGCCGCCGCCGCCGACATCGACGCGCAGTTTGTCGCCGCCGATGTGTACGCGCTGCCCGCTGAGCTACAATCCGGCACCTTCGATATTGTCTACAGCGGCGATGGCGTGCTGGTGTGGCTGCCTGACCTCAACCTGTGGGCACAGGCGATCAGCGCCGCACTGCGCCCTGGCGGGCGCTTCATCCTGTATGAGGAGCACCCAATCGCTGGCTGCCTGTGGGTCACCGATGGCAATCTGCACATCGACTATGACTACTTCGCCCGCAACCAGCCCGACTATTCCATCACTTGGAGCCACTTTCCCGGCGGCGAGTTCGCCACCGAGACTAAGGTGGAGTTCCAGTGGCCGCTTGGCGATGTAATCACCGCGATCGCCCAGGCCGGCCTGCGCATCGAACGCCTAGAGGAGTACCCCAGCACCGCCGACTGGCGCTTTGGCGAGCAGCTCGCAGAGCTACAGCAGTTCCCAGGCCAGTTTCTTTTACTAGCGACAAAATAACTATGGAATTAATCGACACCCACGCCCACATCAACGTCGAGCACTACAGCGCAGATCGCGCCGCCGTGATCGAGCGCGCCCTAGCCGCCGATGTGCGCCGCATCATCAATATTGGCTACGACCTGCCCTCATCGCAGGCCAGCGTCGCCCTGGCACAGCAAGAGCCGCTGGTCTGGGCCGCCGCAGGCATCCAGCCGCACTATGCCAGCAGCACCACCGCCGCCGACCTGGCGACGCTCCGCGAGCTGCTACAGCAGCCCAAGGTTGTCGCTCTCGGCGAGATCGGCCTCGACTACTACCACGACCGCGCCCCGCACGATCAGCAGGAGGCGCTGTTCCGCCAGCAGATCGAGCTGGCGCGCGAGCTGAGCCTGCCAGTTATCATCCATAGCCGTGATGCCCACACCGACACCGTCCGCATCCTGCGCGACGCCGCGCAAGATTACCCTGGCGTGATGCACTCGTTTAGCGGCGACTGGGAGTATGCCCAAGCCTGCCTTGATGTTGGCTTCTACCTCTCGTTCTCAGGACCGCTCACCTTCAAAAAAGCGGTCGAGCTACACGAGGTCGCCAAGCGCGCACCGCTTGAGCGCATATTAATTGAGACCGACTCGCCCTACTTAACGCCGCATCCATACCGCGGCAAGCGCAACGAGCCAGCCCATGTGCGCCTCGTCGCCGAGGCCCTCGCCGCCTTGCGCGGCGTTGATCTCGCCACCATCGCAGCAGCAACCACTGCCAACGCCGAGCGCCTGTTCACGCGCCTGAAGGGAAATAGCCCATGAACCTTAGCCAACGCCTGACCAAGGCTTTAACGCCCGGCTGGGGCCTGCTCTCATGGCTCATCGCCGTCCTTATGGTTAATTTTGTGCTCTCAAGCGTGATCGAATCGCGCTGGGCCAATGGCCTTGTCGATCTAACCATCGTCGGCATTGGCGGCATGGTCGTCGGTGGGCTGCTCACGCGCTGGCAAAGCCTCCCAAGCATGGTCGCACACCTCATCGGGCTGATCACCGGTATGATCTGGTGCATTCTTCAGATCAACCTCGACTCGCGCTTGACGGCGTTTGGCGATCGCTTCAACGAGCTGTTTATCCGCCTGCTCGTGCTCATCCGCCACGTCAAGCTCGGTGAGTCAAGCGAAGATTATTACCTCTTTATCTTCGGCGGGCTGATGCTGGCCTGGCTGCTGGGCTACGCCAGCATTTGGCTGCTGCTGCGCCATCAGTGGTCGTGGCGCGTGGTGCTGCTCAACGGCCTTGTGCTGATGCTCAATTTGACCTACGCTTCGCCCAAGCCCAAGGCATCGTTCTGGGCTTTTCTTGGTGCGGGGCTGCTGCTCGTGGTGTTCGAGACCTTCCGCTCGCGCCAGCGGCGCTGGAATGCCGGAGCCTTGGAGCAGCAAGAGTGGCTGTCGCTGCGCTTCTTGTGGGCGGGGCTGGTCGCCTGCGTTAGCCTGCTGATCTTGGCGGCACTGCTGCCAGCATCAATCACCAACGCGCAGCTGCGCCTGCTCGGCGATCGCCTGAGTCGCCCGTTTAACTCGATTCAGCGCGTACTGCACCTCCCCGGCGCTGGCGAGTCGGTCGGCGCGCCACGCGCCGCACCAAATCGCGCCAACTTCGCCAACAGCAGCGTTACCCTCGGCGGCGCACGGGTGGCCACCAACCGCGTGGTGCTTGAGGTTAAGTCCACCCGCGCCGAGTACTGGCGCGCCAATGCCTGGGACTTCTACAACGGCCGTGGCTGGGAAAATACCACCGGAACGCTGGCGCAGTCGCAGCTGGGCACCAGCACCAAGCGCGCTGCACTCACCTCCATCGGTCCCGATAACACCATGATTCAGATCGACAATACCGCCCGTGAGCCGCTGACACAGACCATCACGCTGCGCCAGGCCCGCGGCGATCAGCAGCTGCCTGCCGCCACCACACCGCTCACCTGGAGCGTGCCGGTGCTGGTCCAGAACACGTATATCAAAACACCCGGCGGCGAGGAGCCAATCCCCAACTTCACCGATAGCTCGATCTACTTCAACCAGGGCGATGCCACCGAGGGCATGACCTATACGGTCGTGTCGCTGATCAGCGTCGCCGATAAGCAAAGCCTGCGCGAGTCCAGCACTGATTATCCCGCTTGGACCCAGCGCTACCTCCAGCTGCCCGAGAATCCCGAGATGCGCCAGATCGCCGCGCTCACCCGCCAGATTCTCGCCGCTCAGGATGCCCGCAATCCCTACGATAAAGCCGCAGTCATCGAGCAGTACCTGCGCTCGATGCCCTACGATGATCAGATTCCGTCGCCGCCTGCCGATGTGGACCCAATCGCCAACTTCCTGTTCAACCTGAAGCGTGGCTACTGTGACTACTTTGCCGGCTCGATGGTGCTCATGCTGCGCTCGCAGGGCATTCCTGCACGCTGGGTGCAGGGCTATGCCACCGGTGAGTTCGATCCTGAGCTAGGAGCCTACGTCGTGCGCGATACCATCGCTCACAGCTGGCCCGAGGTCTACTTCACCGGCTACGGCTGGCAGCGCTTCGAGCCAACCCCAGCCGGCTATGTCACGGTGCCGCGCCGCCCGGAGCTGCCACCAAACATCGCCGCCAACAGCGAAGAGGACGATATCGGCCCCAATGGTGGTATCGTCAACACTGCGCCAGTCCAGCCAGATTTCGAGGCGCTGCAGGAGCTGCGCGACGAGCTAGCCAATCAGACGCCAGCGCCAACGCCGCCGCCAAATGTGCTGCTGCCCGATGAAGACCTTGCGCCAGTACCAGCGTCATCGCCGCTGCTGCGCTGGCTGCTGATCCTCGTCGCCCTAGCGGCGCTGATCGCTGCCAGTGTCTGGCTGTTTGTGCAGCGTGAGATTCACGGCCTGCGCCCGGCCTCGCGCGCCTATGCGCTCGTTGGGCAGCTCGCCCAGTGGGCCGGCTATCCCCAGCCTGCCGAGCGCACGCCCAGCGAGTACGCCGAGCAGCTCGGCAAGCATATGCCCTCGCAGCGCAACGCGCTGCGCAAGCTTTCCGATGCCTACACCAGCGAGAAGTACAGCCGCGTGAGCAAGATCGATCCACACGAGATCCGCAACACGGCGCGGCCAATCAATCAGCGCCTGGCCCGGCGCGCATTTCGCCGCACTGGTCGCACGCTGGTTGAGTACCTCGGCCGTCAGCGCCAGCGCTGGCGCAGTCGCAGCAGCCAGCAAGATGATTAGCGTGATATGATTAAAAGATCAACGTAGATTAGACAAGGAGATCCATGGAATCGTTTAGTGTTGAGCTGCGCGATAAGCTTGTGCTGGTTGTCGATGATGAGCCACGCCTGGTGACGTTTATGCGCGTCAATCTGGAGGCCGAGGGCTGCCGCGTGATCAGCGCCGAGAACGGACGCAAGGCGCTTGACCGCATTCGCGAAGATATGCCCGATCTCGTGCTGCTCGATGTAATGATGCCCGGCCTCGATGGCTTCGAGACCCTGCGCCGCCTGCGCGAGTTCTCATCCCTGCCCGTCATCATCCTCACCGCCAAGGACGAGGAGGATGACCGCATCAAGGGCCTAGAGCTTGGTGCCGACGACTATATTGGCAAGCCCTTTAGCCACCGCGAGCTGGTTAGCCGCATCCGCGCCGTGCTGCGCCGTCACTACGTCGCGCCAACGGTGGCTGTCTCAACGACAAAAATCGACGATCGGCTCACCGTCGATTTTGATCGCCGCGAGGTGCTGGTCAACGGCGAGCGCATTAGCCTGCGCCCAACCGAGTATCGCCTGCTCTATCACCTCGTCCAGAACGCTGGCTTTGTGATGCCCCACGAGACGCTGCTGGCCAAAGTGTGGGGGCCAGAGTACCGCGACGAGAGCCACTACCTGCGCCTGTACATCACCTACCTGCGCCAGAAAATCGAGGAAGACCCCTCCAACCCGAAGTATATTTTGACCGAGCGCGGCGTCGGCTATCGCTTTGTGGATTTCCGCAAAGAGCGCGAAAAAGAGCAAAAGTAGCCGCTCAGAAAGGAGCGAGTGTGGAGCACCCCGTTTTACTGTTCGACGGCGTCTGTAATTTGTGCAACAACACGGTGCAGTTTGTCATCCGCCACGATCCCGCTGGCACAGTGCACTTCGCTGCGCTCCAGTCGCAGATCGGGCAGCAGCTACAGCAACAGCATCAGCTTGATCCGCAGCGCCTTGATAGTTTAATTTTTGTGGATGGTGGGCGCGCCTATACCCACAGCGATGCAGCGCTGCGCCTGGCCCGCTATCTCCAGCGGCCATGGAGCTTTGCGCGCGTTGGATTGCTTGTGCCGCGCCCCATCCGCAATCTTGTGTACCGCTGGATCGCCCGCAACCGCTATCGCTGGTTTGGCCAGACCGAGAGCTGCATGCTGCCCACTCCGCAGCTGCGCCAGCGCTTCCTCGATCAGGCCTAGGCTACCAGCGCAGCGTCCCCAGCGCACCGCCGCCAGAGGTTGTATCGGCGGTAACTGGATCGAGCGCAATCAGCATCTGCTGGTCGGCCCAGATCTCAAGCCGACACGTGAAAACGCCCTGCTGTTGATCTGGCACGGCGTTTTTGATTTTAAACTCGATGCGCGGCGCTTGGAGCGGCGTCTGATCCTGCGGGTTATTCAGCGCGACGTTGCCGCTATCGTAGACATACGGCGTGAATACGCTGTGTGACGGCAGATTGCGCTCGGCGGTGAACTGCACATCGCTGGCCGAGGGAAAAATCTTCATGGTCTCGCCGTGCGCACCTCTACGACCGATCAAATCTTGAAAATCAACCGCGCCTGGCAGCCGCTTTGTGCTCAGATCGACCCTGTCTTGGCGCGGCGTTTTGCCAAACATCGGGTGCATATGGGCCAGCGCATCGACATAGGGCAGGTATGGCCCCCAGGCTACGCCGGTGCGATCACCAACGATTAACACTGCCTCGGTGCCGCCTTTCACGCGGCCAAGCCCCCACTCATGCTGCCAGGGAGCTTCGAATAGCTCCATCATGCCGTAGGTCGGATGATCGCCACGCAGTTGGGCTAGATCATTCATCACCGTTTGATCCATGCCCACGATGCGGCGCAGCAGATCGCGCCCTTGCGCCTCATTCAGCGGCGGCTCGCTGTACAAAACATCGTCGAGCTGGTGCAGCTTGCCCACGTCAACAGCCTGATTGAGCGGGTCGGTCTCGAGCGTCGCCAGCTGATTGCGAAACAGCTCGGTGGCCTGAATATCAAAGTTCGTGTCAAGCAGTTTCTTCCAGATCAGCCCTTGAATTTTGCGCTTGCGCTCGGTCGACTTGAACAGCTTGGTAAACCAGTTGCTTAGGCTGACCAAATCAAGCACCGCCTTATCGGCGTTGCCCTGCAAATCTTGCACATACTCGCGCAGGCGCTGCACCTCACCGTTGCTCAGCACACCGAGGTTGACAGCATCCTGCCACTGGCGCAGGTAGCGCTCGTGAACGATGCGCTGAATCAGTGGGCTACGCTGCATCAGCGCTGCTTGATCATGCAAAAGCGCCTGTACCGTCCGGTTGCCAACCTGCTGCTGCAGGCGCTCAATCGGGTGCAGCAGTGGCGCTGCTGCTGGCTGATCGACCTGCCGACGAGCGCCGCGCCGCCGCCGCGCAACTTTTCGCACCATATACGCCTCGCTTCTAAAAAAGCCGCTACACTGCTGCTAGCATAGCAGATTCGTCCACCGTATAGCAATGCACACGCAATGCTCACCCCAAGCGCGGCTTCTGACACTCATGCCCGATCCGCACCAAAGCGTCGGCCAGTGTGGGGCGCAGCCGCACGCCCCGCGCAGCGGCTCTATCACTCACCCTAGATTGTCACCAGAGGCGGCGCTCGCTCGCGTCGATGATCACGCGGTCGTAGCGCGGCTCCATCACTCACCCTAGATTGTCACCAGAGGCGGCGGCTCTCGGGCCACGCCCCGCGCAGCGGCTCCCCAACACCCGCGCCGGATGCGCACCAGCATTCGCGCCCTGTGGGGCGCAGCCGCACGCCCCGCGCAGCGGCTCCCCGACACCCGCGCCGGAGGCACACCAGCATTCGCGCCCTGTGGGGCGCAGCCGCACGCCCCGCGCAGCGGCTCCCCAACCCCGCGCCGGATGCGCAGATCAAAGGAGTATTAATGACACATTTATGTATCAGCAATTCAAATAGCTATTGAGCAAGCCATAGAAAACATCTATGATTCACATTGAAAAATGACCCGTTGACGATCTATAACGCAGAGTGTTAGAATCTAGTGAAAATTCGCTACTAGTTATATTTCACCCGCATACATCGCAGCCGCATACGATGCAAGGACGCATCAGAAAGGATCAAGCCGATGAGCGATCTGCCTGCTGGTATTCAGATCACTGCACCGATGACGTCGGCCTACGCCGAGATTCTCACGCCCGAGGCACTGGCATTTGTCGCCAACCTAGCGCGCACGTTTGAGCCAACCCGTCAGCAGCTCCTGCAGCGGCGGGTCGAGCGCCAGGCCGCAATCAACAACGGCACAATGCCCGATTTCCTGCCTGAGACTGCTGCAGTGCGCGCTGGCGACTGGAAAATCGCTCCAGTCAACGACGACCTGCGCGACCGCCGCGTTGAGATCACCGGTCCTGTCGAGCGCAAAATGGTCATCAATGCGCTCAACTCCGGCGCGAATGTATTTATGGCCGACTTCGAGGATGCCAACTCGCCCACCTGGGCCAACACCATCGAGGGCCAGATCAACCTCCGTGATGCCAACAAGCGCACGATTGAGTTCACCAACGAGGCAGGCAAGCACTACAGTCTCAACGATAAAACCGCCACCCTGCTGGTGCGCCCGCGCGGCTGGCACCTCGTCGAAAAGCATGTGCTGGTCGATGGCAAACCGATCTCGGCCAGCCTGTTCGACTTCGGCCTATACCTTTTCCATAACGCCCAGACGCTGATCAAGCGCGGCAGCGGCCCCTACTTCTACCTGCCCAAGCTGGAGAGTCACCTTGAAGCGCGGCTCTGGAATGATGTGTTTGTGCACGCGCAGCGCGAGCTGAAGCTGCCCCATGGCGTCATCAAGGCCACCGTGCTCATCGAGACAATCCTCGCCGCCTTCGAGATGGACGAGATCCTCTACGAGCTGCGCGAGCACTCCGCCGGCCTCAACTGCGGCCGCTGGGACTACATCTTCAGCGCGATCAAGAAGTTTCACAACCGACCAGACTTCGTGCTTGCGGATCGGGCGCTGATCACCATGACCACGCACTTTATGCACTCCTACTCGCTGCTGGCAATCAAGACCTGCCACCATCGTGGTGCCCACGCCATCGGCGGCATGGCCGCGCAAATTCCGATCAAGAACGATCCCGAGGCCAACGCCGAGGCCCTGGCCAAGGTGCGCGCCGACAAAGAGCGCGAGGCCCGCGACGGCCACGACGGCACGTGGGTGGCCCACCCCGGCCTCGTCGCGATCGCCAAAGCAGCCTTTGACGCCGTGATGCCCCAGGCCAATCAGATCGATCGCCAGCGCGACGATGTTGAGATCAGCGCCGCCGATCTGCTGGACTTCGGCCCCAAAGGCCCGATCACCGAGTACGGCTTGCGCAAGAACATCAGCGTCGGCATTCAGTACCTCGAAGCATGGCTCGGTGGCCTTGGCTGCGTGCCGCTCTACAACCTGATGGAAGACGCCGCCACCGCCGAGATTTCGCGCGCCCAGGTCTGGCAGTGGATTCACCACTCCAGCGCGCAGCTCGACGACGGCCGCCAGATCACGCTGGAGCTTGTGCGTGAGCTGATCCCGCAGGAGTTGGCCACAATCAAAACCGAGGTTGGCACGGAGCGCTTCGAGCAGGGCCACTTCTCACAGGCCAGCGAGCTGTTCGATATGCTGATCAGCAGCCCTGAGTTTATCGAGTTCTTGACGCTGCCAGCCTACGAGCAGCTGTAGAGCACGACGCACGTAAACAGCATAGCCAAAACAATCAACAATAGCGCCATTCAAGGAGGAATGACACATGGGTACACACACCGACAACGGCACCAATTCGGCAGCAGAGCTACAGAAACGCTGGGAGACCGATGCACGCTGGCAGGGTATTCGTCGCGACTACAGCGCCGAGGACGTGCTGAAGCTGCGCGGCTCGATCAAGGTTGAGCACACGCTGGCACAGCTCGGGGCCTCACGCCTCTGGGATCTGCTGCACACCGAGGACTACATCAACGCGCTTGGTGCGCTCACCGGCAACCAGGCCATGCAGATGGTCAAGGCCGGCCTGAAGGCCATCTACCTGAGCGGCTGGCAGGTTGCTGCCGATGCCAACGTCGCCGGTCAAATGTACCCTGATCAGAGCCTCTACCCGGCCAACAGCGTGCCGCAGGTGGTGCAGAAGATCAATCAGACGCTGATGCGCGCCGATCAGATCGCGCACTCCGAAGGCGATCACTCAACCTACTGGTTTGCGCCGATCGTCGCCGATGCCGAGGCTGGCTTCGGCGGCCCGCTCAACGCCTTCGAGATGATGAAGGCCATGATCGAGGCTGGTGCCGCTGGCGTGCACTTCGAGGACCAGCTATCGTCAGAGAAGAAGTGCGGCCACCTCGGCGGCAAGGTGCTCGTGCCCACCAGCCACTTCCTGCGCACGCTCTCGGCGGCGCGGCTCGCCGCTGACGTGCTCGATGTGCCCACGCTGCTCGTCGCCCGCACCGATGCCAACGGCGCATTCCTGCTGACCAGCGACATCGACCCACGCGACCGCGAGTTCTGCACCGGCGAGCGCACCCCAGAGGGCTTCTTTGTTATCCGCGGCGGCATCGACTCAGCCATCGCGCGCGGCTTGGCCTACGCGCCGTATGCCGACCTGGTCTGGTGCGAGACCTCAACGCCGGACCTGGACGAGGCACGCCGCTTCGCCGAGGCAATCCACGCGCAGTACCCTGGGAAAATGCTGGCCTACAACTGCTCGCCGTCGTTCAACTGGAAGCGTAACCTCGACGACGCCACCATCGCCAAGTTCCAGCGCGAGCTAGGCGCAATGGGCTACAAGTTCCAGTTCATTACGCTGGCTGGCTTCCACGCGCTCAACTACAGCATGTTCGATCTGGCCCGCGGCTACCGCGACGAGGGCATGAGCGCCTACGTTCGGCTGCAGCAGGCCGAGTTTGGGCGCGAGCAGGATGGCTACACCGCCATCAAGCACCAGCGCGAGGTTGGCACCGGCTACTTCGATCTGGTTTCGCAGGCTGTGTCTGGCGGCACCTCATCGACGACCGCCCTGCAAGGCTCGACCGAGTCGGAGCAGTTCGCCGTCAACCACTAGTCGCTCTGCGCCTTACGGGAGAAACTCTTTGCAACGGAGTTTCGGATCACCTGGCCCCGCACGAGATCGAGCGTGCGGGGCCGGCGTTTAAGCTACCTGCGGCGCAGCGACCACCAGCCGCTCTGCCAGGTCGCATCAGCGTGCGTTGTGCTGCCAACCGTAAGCGCTTCAATACTGAAGGCAGGCTGAAAAAAGCGCTCGACATCGGCTGTGCGCAGCCCGCGCGGCCCGGTCTCGCTTGGGCCAAACAGACGGCCAAACAGCAGAAACGTCGCCCCTGGCCGCAGTAGCCGCTGCAGCTGTGCCACATAGGCAGGCATTAACTCGACTGGCTGCGCATGCAGACAGCCAATATCAATAGCCAGATCGTAGGCTGGCTGCAAAAAATCCAGCTCGGGGATGCTGGCCTGGTGCCAGTGCACGCGGGCGGCGACGCCCTGCTCGGTGGCGCGCTGACGTGCTAGCTCCAGCGCCTCTGGCACAAAGTCCACCCCATCGCACATCCAGCCGTGCTGCGCAAAGAAGCACGTGACTCGTCCGGTGCCGCAGCCAAGATCAAGCATCCGCCCCGGCGCTATGCGCTCGGCCACGGCGATAATCTCAGGCGGCAGCGTGGACTGATTCCAAGGCATGTCACCGCTGCGATAGCGCTGCTGCATCGCAGAAAAAAGCTCGTCCAGCATCATCTGCCTCATTTCTAGCCTAGCATGTCCATCTATCTGCGCGCACAGCACGCACGCGAACGCTGCTCGAACAATCACGGTGCTGCGCTAACGGGCTAGCGTTTTGCGCGCATCAGTGTACAGCCGAACACGCGCAGGCCGCCCATCCAACGAGCGCTGAGCAGCATCCATCCAACGATTGATCTCTCCAGGGGCTACAGCCGCTACATTGAAGCATAGCACTCTTTTTGCGGTAGGTTGAGCTATGCATATTCCACAGCGGATTCACATTGTCGGTGCAGCAGGCAGTGGTAAGACCACGTTAGCCCACCGTTTAGGCGCATGCGGTGACGCGCCAATCTACGAGCTTGATACCATTGGCTACGCACACGGCGTCGGCGCACGACGGCCGCTCAGCGTAAAGCTGGCCGAGGTGCACGCCATCGCCCAGCAGCCGAGATGGATTAGCGAGGGGATTTTTCTATGGTGGACAGACCAGCTGTTTACCCAGGCCGACGTGATCATCTGGCTCGACCTGCCCTGGCACGTCACAGCCTGGCGCATCGGTCGGCGGCATCTGCTGGCAAGCTGGCGTGGCACCAACAAGCACCCTGGGCTACGCCGTCTGCTGCAATTTCTGCACATGCAGCGCGCCTACCATACAGGCCAACGCCGCCCGCCGCAGGCGCTCGACGATGATGGAGCTACCACCAGATTCGCAACCGCGCAAGCCATTCAGCAGCACACAGCCAAGCTGATCCACTGCCGCCAACCGAGCGACATTGCGGCGCTCCTAGCGCTGTGGGAGCAGCAGATCACCAACACCAGGCCCAGCTAATCGTGTGCGGCCAAAAATGCATACCAGTCCGCGACCAGCGCATCGAGATCGGCACCATACACAAGCCGATAGTCGGCGGAGCCAGGGTAGCGCCCGCTGCTGGAGCGGTACAAATCGTCGAAGGCGTCCCAGCCGTAGGTGTTGATCAAGTAGTCGACAAATGCTGCCCAGCCCTCGTAGGCATCGTTGGCGGCGGCACCGCTAGGATCGCGGCGGATCGGCAGCAGCCGTCCTTGGCTGCGGAGTGTGCGTGCACGCTGCGGCCATGTTGAGCCACCGCTGCGCTCTAGCCAGCACGTATCGGCCAGCCAGGTGGCTAGCCCCTCGTGCAGGATGATATCGGCGCGCTGCTGAACGGCATCGCCATAGCGGGTGGCCTCCAGCTGGTGACCAAGCTCATGCACAAGCACGCGCACCATGCCTGTGGGGTCTTCATACGCGCCGTAGTACAGCTCGATGCGCTGCTCGCTGGTGAAGGCCAGCGCGCGCACGCCACGAATCGGTCGCCGGGCAGGCTGGAAGATACCAACGCTCGGGCGCGACTGTAAGCGTGTGCCCAGCCGCTCCTCCGCCGAGTCCAGCGCCTGATCGACCTGTGGCAGCAGCGCTAGCACATCGGATGCTGCCAGCGAGTTGATGCCCACGTACACATCGTAGCGACTGGTCTGCGCGATCAGCTCGCCGGGCATGTGCGGGCCAGCGCCGGGCAGCGGTGGGCGCGGGGTGGCAGTTGGCGGCGTGGTTGGCGTTGCGGTGGCGGTGGGCGTTGGTGTCTCGGTGGCGGCGGGCGTCGGCGAGAAGGTTGGAGCCAAGCGCGGCATATCAGAGCGGTGCGAGCGAGCGCCAGCAGGTAGCGGCGCGGCAGTGACTATGGTAGACTCAACACTCTGGGAGCCAAGAACTGTCGAGCCAGCGTAGGCCAAGACTATCAGCATCGCCATGGTGCCGATAGCCACAAAGTAGCGTTTTAGCATGCACTTCACGAATTTGCCGCATCAACATGGATGCGGCAAGCTGGGTTTATTCGGGCTATAGTTTTAACACAGACGGCTACGACTGTCAAAACAGAAAGGAAGCCCTGGCATGACGCTCCGAATCGCACTCTACGACCTAGATAACACACTCTACCCCTACTCCAGCGGCTTGATGGAGGCTATTAACGAGCGTATCTGCCGCTTTGTTGAGGACAAGCTCCAGCTTGATCGTGCCAGTGCGCAAGCGCTGCGCCGCAGCTACTTCGAGCGCTATGGGACAACGCTCGCCGGACTTCAGCAGCAGCACAAGCATATCCAGACCGAAGAGTACCTGACGTTTGTCCACGACATCGCCCTCGACAGCATCATTCCCGACGATGGGCGGCTACACACAGCGCTGCTCGATCTAGCGCTGCAAAAAGTAATCTTCACCAACTCGCCGCACGAGCATGCCAGCCGGGTGCTGAGCCACCTAGGCATCGCGATGCACTTCTCGCATCTGCTTGATATTCGAGCCTTTGATTTTCAAGCCAAGCCGCATCAACGCGCCTACGAGATAGCGCTGCGCACACTTGGCGTTCAGGGCAGCGAGTGTGTGCTCTTTGAAGACACGCTGATTAATCTCGCGCCGGCGAAAGCGCTGGGGATGACCACTGTGCTGATCCACCCGGACCCAGCGCTGCGTCACCAGCATGCAGACTGGGTCTTCACCGATATTGTCAGCGCAACCCAGCACATCCAGCAGATTATCAAGGGCTACGGCGCAAAGCCGCCGCTCACCTCAAGCACAGCTCCGTTGACGTAGTTTGATAGCGCAGAGGCCAAAAACAGCAGTGGCCCAGCTGCCTCATCAACGCTGCCTGGGCGGCCCATCGGATGCAGCATCGCAAACGCCGAGCGCAGATGATCGGGAACGCCCAGGCGAATCTCCGTACCATCGCGCTCAATCGTCGCGCCAGCGTCTTTATCGGCGGTAAGGCGTGTGTCGATAAAGCCATAGCACACCGCATTCGTCTGAATATTGAAGCGCCCCCACTCTTTGGCCAGCGTTTTCGTTAGCCCAACCACGCCGGCCTTGGCCGCAGCATAGTTGGCCTGGCCGGTGTTGCCGTACACACCAGAGGTCGAGGTGATATTGATGATCTTGCGCGCCTGCGCCATGCCGTGCTCGCTCTGCTCCTGCTTCGCCGTCATGCGCAGGTAGGTCGCGGCCATGCGTATAAGGCGAAACGGCGCGGTAAGGTGCACATCCAGCATTGCAGCCCACTGCTCATCGGACATGGAGTGCAGCATGCCGTCCCACGTGTAGCCTGCATTATTGACAATGATGTCGATCCCGCCAAACTGCGCCAGCGTGAGATCAACAATGCGCTGCGCAAAATCACGGTCGGTCACATCGCCAGCGACGGTGATCGCCGCCCCGCCGGCCTGGTGAATCGCCTCAGCGACGGCCTTAGCCGGCTCCAGATCCAAGTCGCTCACAACAACCTGCGCGCCATGGGCGGCGAAAAGCTGCGCTGCTGCTGCGCCAATACCGCGTCCGCTGCCGGTGATGATCGCCGTTTTACCAGTCAATAGTCCTTGCATAGCCAGTGCTTCCTTGTAGCAAAAGATTGAACATGTGTGGTTAAAAGCACGCCGCTGCGCGCTGCATCAGGCCTGTGCTTGCCGACCGCCGACGCCTGCGGCGAGCAGCACCCAAGCGAGCAAGGCGCATACAGCGCCAAAGCCAAAGGCTGCGGCTGGGCTGAAGCGCTGCCACAGCAGGCCGGCCAGCAGCGAGGCCGGCAGCGCCAGCAGGCCAGTGGTTGCACTATAGACACCATAGGCGCGTCCGCGCATGGTGCTGGGCACGAGATCGGCCACCAGCGCCTTGGCCACGCCCTCGGTGAGCGCATAGTAGACGCCGTAGACAGCCCACCACAGCCAGACCATCCACAGCTGACGTGCGCCAGCGAGGCCGACATACACCAGCACATAGATGGCCCAGCCCCACAGCAGCACACGCCGCCGCCCCACGCGATCTGACCATGCGCCAAGCGGCGCAGCCAGCAGCGTGTAGACCACATTGAAGCTGAGCACCATCAGCAAGGTCACGCTGATCGAAGCCCCCTGCGCCTGAGCTAAAAGCACAAAAAAGGCGTCGGCGGAGTTGCCAAGCGTGAAGAGGGCCACAATCAGCAGAAACCAGCGAAAGGTGCGCGGCAAGCCGTGCCACGTGAACCACGTTGGCGTGCTCGTCGCTGGCAGGTCAAGGGTAGGCAGGCCCCACGCGAGCACCCCGACGCCCAGCAGCGCCGGCAGCAAGCTCAGCAGCACCACCCAGCGGAACGCGCTAGTTGGCAGAAATGAGCCATTGTTGGTCAGCACAATAAAGCTGAGCGCCGCGCCAATGCCGAGCAGTGACCCAAGCGTATCGCCAGCGCGATGTAGCCCAAAGGCCGCCCCACGCTGCTCTGCCGACACACTTGCCGCCAGTAGCGCATCACGTGGTGGCGTGCGCACGCCCTTGCCCAGGCGATCAGCAAAACGACTCACAGCAACCAGCGGCCAGGCTTGAGCCAAGAGCAGCAGCGCCTTCGCGCCACTTGAGAGCGCATAGCCCGCTACCACCAGCCACTTGCGCCGTCGCAGGCGATCCGCCAGCGCGCCAGAGACAACTTTCGTCAAGCTGCTTGTGGTCTCGGCCATACCTTCGATAAGGCCCACGAGCGCCACCGGCGTGTGCAGGGTTGCGGTTAGCACAATCGGCAGCAGAAAGGTGATCATATCGCTTGAGATATCGGTGAGGAGCGAGGCCAGCGTTGTAGCTAGGAGTGTACGATTATTTCGTATGCGCATATGCTCTGCTTTAGCAACCAAAGAATTTCAGCCTGATTATACCGCAGTGCAGCCCATGCAGCTGCTAAAACGTGAAAAGATGCTCGCTAGCTGGAGCATCTTTTCAACCGGCAAGGCGGTATAGATTAACGAACGTCGGGATCGAGTGTGGCAAGTGCCACGGCAACGATATCATCCAACATCTGCTGTGGCGGCCGTGTTTTGAGCAGCACCTGAAGGCCCTGAAAAACACTAAAGAAAAAGGCGGCCAAGGCCTCGGGCTGGTGGCGGGCAGCTATTTCACCATGCTGCTGGGCTTGAGCGAGAGCAGTGGCAAACACCGCGATGAGCTGATCACGGTTGGCAGCAACACGCTGTGCGACATCAGGATCAAGCCCGGCCATCTCAGTGGTAGCGTTGGTGATAAAACACCCACGACACTGCGGGTCGGTCCGTGCGGCGGCGATCAACTGCTCAAAGGCCTGCGCCAGGAACTCGCGTATCGACGCGCTTTGCTCCAGCAGGATGGCGAACTGGGCTTTCTGCAGCTCGCTGTAGCGATCGAGCGCGGCCAAGTACAGCGAGTGTTTATCGCCGTAGGTGTCGTACAGGCTGCCGCGCCCAATCCCAAGATGGTGGGTCAGATCTTGCACCGAGGTGCCTTCATAGCCTTTGTACCACCAAAGCTCGACAGCCTTATCTAATACCTGGGTGGGGTCAAATTCCTTAGGACGTGCCATTACCTCGTACTCCTGATAAGTGAGTAAATGCGAAAGGCGCTGCACAGCACCAGCGAGCCTTTCAGTTTAATCACGATACGTGAATACACCCTTGCGGTGACGTAACAGCAGCGTCAGCCGCGTAGCAAACCCGAGTAAACAGCAAAACAGCACGTTGGAACATAGGTGCATGATGAAAGCAGGTATTATGTCGAAATAATAAACAAACTTACGACAGCGTGCAAGTTCGCAGCATACAAATCGCCAAGCAGATCGGTTATACTATAGCTATTCGTAGCATCTGCCGCATATAGGAACACATCATGGCCACGATCCTGGTAGTTGACGACTCACCGTTGATCCGCTCCTTGGTGGTTGCCGCGCTCTCACGGATCAACATTCAGGTTCATGAAGCCGCATCTGGTGCAACCGCCATGCAGATGTGCGCAAACGAGTGCATCGATCTCGTTGTTCTTGACATGGAGCTAGAGGATACCAACGGGCTTGAGGTCTGCGCACAGCTTAAAGGTCGCCCGGCCACCGCGCATCTGCCTGTGATCCTGATGAGCGGCCATGGCCCCGATGTATTCAACCGCCTCGATGTCGCCCATGCACCAGATTTTTTCTTACCTAAGCCATTTTCGCTGCACGATATTCAACAGCTGGTGCGCAACGCGATTAAGCCTGCTTAAACCCAACAGCACGCCGCGCAGAAGCAAGACGTGCTGTTGGGATTGATGCGATTAGTGCGCAGTGCGCGAGCGACTACCAGCGGCTAGAGCGCTGCTGCTGAAAGCAATCGCGGCAAAAAACTGGACGGCCCTGTGTGGGCTTAAACGGCACCGTGGTTGGCCGACCACATGAGCCACAGACAGCCTCGAACATTTCACGATTTCCGGAGCGCATACCACCTGATCCTGAGCGTGGCGAACCATAGCTGTCGCGGCCGCCAAACGACCCACGACCACCAGCGGAACGCGAGCCGCCGCTGCGCTGCGATTTACGCGCCTGACGACAGCTACCACAACGACGCGGCTCGTTAGTAAAACCCTTTTGAGCGTAGAATTCCTGCTCCCCCGCGGTGAAAACGAACTCCGTGCCACAATCGACACATTCCAAGGTTTTGTCTGTGAAGCTCATGAGGACAGACTTCCTTTTTTATAAAAATGTTGACCCGTGGTGAAACTAGGTTTGGGACCATGCAGACTCTCAGTCCAGGGGTGAGCTGTTGATTTGTGGTGCTACCGGGGTGAGATTCGGGACCAAACTGTATTCACTGCCTAGAGTATAGCATAGCTTTATACTTTGTGAAGACCTGTTTTAGCGCCAACAATCAGCCAATGTGGTATACTAACCGCAGCGAACACATTGTGTTCCAATGTCCTTAGACGCACCACCTGGTTCGTCCGCACCTTCTGGAAACTGTTCCAAGATTTTTTAGCCCGCTAAAGCTCTCTGATGGTAATGGGTGATCACAACGATCACTCGCTCACTCATATAGCATGCCAATTTCAGGAGCTACTCAGGAGTTTGTCAACACTGTATGAACAACACACAAAAGGATGTGGCGGTATTCATCGACTTCGAGAATATCTACGTTTCCGTTCGTGAAAAATTCGATGCCACGCCCAACTTCGAAGCCTTAATGGAAAAGTGCGAGGATTATGGGCGCGTCGTCGTGGCTCGTGCATACGCCGACTGGTATCGTTACCCGCGCATCACAAGCGCTCTATTCGCGAACAACATCGAGCCAATGTACGTTCCAACGTACTACTACGACAAAGATGAAGGCCGCACTGGTCGCCCAATTAAAAATAGCGTCGATATGCATATGTGCATCGATGCTATGCGCACGCTCTACACCCGCCAGAACATCAGCAAGTACATCTTTATCACGGGAGATCGCGACTTTATTGCGCTGGTCAACTGTGTGCGCCAAGAAGGCAAAGATGTCATTATCGTCGGCATCGGCGGCGCAGCCTCTGGCCACCTAGCCCAAAGCGCCGACGAGTTTTTGTTCTACGAGCAAATTGTCGATATTCGGCCAATGAGCCAGAGCCACCGCCGCTCAGAGCGCTCGAGCAGCAACGGACGCGATGAGCGCCGCCGCGACCGCAACGCCGAGAAGGCCGAGCGCGCTGCTGAAAAGGCCGCTGAAAAGGCCGCTGAAAAGGCCGAGAAGGTTCCGGATCCAAGCCAACAGCCCACCACGCCGGCACCTGCCCCGATCGTTGCTATTCCTACCGCTCCCGTCGCCAGCGACTCAGGCGTCTACGATACGCTGGTCGAAGCCCTGCAGCTGGCCCGCAAACGTGGCTATGTCTCATCCTTTGGCTCGCTCAAGGTGCTGATGAAGGAGCTTATGCCCAACTTCAAGGAGAGTCGCTACCGCGACTCGCAAAATCGGCCCTTCACAAAGTTCACCGACTTTGTGCGCGAGGCCGAGCGCCTGGGCAAAATTCAAATCTTCACCAGCGGCACCGTCAACGAGGTCTTCCTGCCTGGCGAAGACCCCTACAAGCTCTCGCAGTTTGCCGATGATCTCCCTTCGGTCGAGGCCGAGCGCGAGCTTGAGCAGGAGTTGGCCATGGAGGCCGCCGCCAGCGATAGCGCTACCAGCACCAGCAGCACGACCAGCGAGCGCGCAGAGCGCCCTGGCCGCCGCCGCCGCCGCCGCGGCCAAAGCTCCCGTGCGGAGCTTGAGCCACCGCTAGAGGCTGAAGAGCTGCCGGTCGAGCCGCCCGTCGAGGCCGAAGATGAGGCCAACGCCGAAGAAACGCTCGTGTTCGGCGAGCGCGAGTGGGGCCTGTTCTATCGCGTGATGCAGTCGTACAACGAGCCGGTGCCCTTCGCCGATATCTTCAACGACCTGCGCGAGCTACGCAACAGCGAAGAGCTGAGCCTCACCAATAATGCGCTCAAAGAGCTGATCAAGCAGGCCATTAATGAGCACCGCCTCCAGCGCTCCAACCGTGGGGCCAAGGCGCACTACCGCCTGATCACACCCGTCGAGGCTGACACCGAAGAGGAGCTTACGCCGCCAACCGAGCAGTCAGCGACTGAGCAGAGCGAGCAAGCCAGCTCCCAGGCTACCGAGGATGTGCTTGAGCTACCTGACCTTGATGATGAAGAGCAGGAGCAGGCCGCTGAAGCAGCTACAGATGAAGTCCAAGCAGCCTTCAACGCAACGCCTGGCGAGCTAGAGCCACCGGTCAGCGCTGAGTCTGAGCAGACTGAGCAGGCCGCCGAGCCAAGTGAGCCACAGGTCGAGGCCGTCGCGCCAGTCGTCGAGGAGCCTGCCAAGCCCAAGCGCCGCCGCAAAAAGGCCGAGCCAAAAGCTGAGGCCGCCGAGGCCGACACCAGCGAGGCTGACGCCGCGCCCGCCGAGCCT
>JABXJS010000172.1 GCA_013538855.1 Herpetosiphonaceae bacterium | reverse complement strand
TGGGCGTGATGGTACGCCGAGCAGCGTCAAGCCCACGAGCGCGCGCTGCACCACCAGCGCAGACTCCACTCCATGCCAGCCTGCGCCCAACCACGGCGCGCGATTTCCCAAATTCAGCCTCTAGCCGCAGGGCTGGCCCTACGCTACCTCGGCCTGCCATGGCATTGTCGCCGCCGCCGTTCTGCTCTAAGATGCCAGCACAACATTTTGCGTTTGGAGGTACCCATGAGCGACACCCCTTCGGCGTCCACCTACGTGCTTGGCCATCAGCCCACCGAGCTACAGCGGCTGATCGATCAGGCGCGCTTCTACGAGCCGCTCACGCGGCCGCTGCTGCAGCAGGCGGGCATCAGCCCCGGCATGCATGTGCTTGATGTTGGCTCTGGCGTTGGCGATGTGGCTTTTCTGCTGGCCGAGCTGGTTGGCCCCAGCGGCAGCGTTGTTGGCGTTGACCGCTCGCCTGAGGCGATCGCCACGGCCAGCGCACGCGCCAACGAGCGCGGCCTCCAGCATGTGCGCTTTATGCAGGCCGATCTCGGCCAGCTCCAGCTTGAGCAGCGCTTCGACGCCCTCGTCGGCCGCCTCGTGCTGATGTATCAGCCTGACCCAGCGGCGGCCCTGCGCCACCTCACCAGCCTGCTGCAGCCAAGCGCTGTGATCTGCTTTCAAGAGCTGAACATCGCCAGCACCAGCACAGCGCATCCGCCGCTGCCGCTGGTTGAGCAATGCTGGAGCTGGGCCGTCGCCGCCTGCCAGCAGGCGGGCATCGCCCTCAACATGGGCCTGCGGCTGCACCACACCTTTGTGCAGGCCGGGCTGCCCGCACCTGAAATGCAGCTCCAGGGCCGCGCGACCAGCCCCGACGAGCAGCTTGCGTTTACCTTCTTGGCCGAGACCGTGCGCACGCTGCTGCCGCTGATCGAGCGCTTTGGCATCGCCAGCGCAGCGGAGGTCGAGGTCGATACGCTCGCCGCACGGCTGCAGGCCGAGGCACAGGCCCAGCAGAGCACCCTCGTGGCCTCGATGCTGGTGGGGGCCTGGACACGGCGCAGCGCCTAGCGCGCCGGCACGATCCGCTCATGACCGGTTGTTGACTGCACGCTATCTGCTAGATAGTAAAGGTAGAGCGACGGCTTGTGTTAAGCCGTCGCTGCTGCCAAGCTTGAAAGGAGATTCTGGATGAGCAACATCGACCTGAGCCGCTACTGGAGCAACTGGCAGGACGAGATCGAGAGCACGGCGCTGTATCAGGCCCTCGCCGAGCGCGAGGATCAGCCACAGCTCGCCGAGATCTACCGCCGCCTCGCTGCCGTTGAGGACAAACACGCCCAGTTCTGGGAGCAGCGCCTGCGCGACGCCGGGCAAACCATTCCACCGCGCCACCTCGGCTGGCGCACGCGCACGATGATCTGGCTGGCCCGACGCTTTGGAGCACAGCTCGTTGTGCCCACGATCACCGCCTTGGAGCAGCAAGACAGCCGCGGCTACAGCGGCCAGCACGAGACGCACGGCACCGGCATGGCCGCCGAGGAGCGCTCGCACGCCCGCATTTTGCAGAACATCGTCCACAGTACCAAGGGCGGCCTCGAGGGTCCAGCCGTCGCCCAGCTGGAGGGTCGCCACCGCGCCGCCAGCGGCAACGCCTTGCGCGCCGCCGTTCTCGGAGCCAGCGATGGCCTGCTGTCCAACTTTAGCCTCGTGATGGGCGTGGCCGGCGCAGACCTAGAGGGGCGCGGCGTGCTGGTGGCCGGACTGGCCGGGCTGCTGGCAGGCGCGTTCTCGATGGCGCTTGGCGAGTGGATCTCGGTGCAAAGCTCGCGCGAGCTCTACGAGCGCCAGATCGCCGTGGAGCGCGATGAGCTGCTGCTTAACCCGCAGGAGGAGGAGGCCGAGCTAGCCCTGATCTATCAGGCCAAAGGTCTGCCCGAGGATCAGGCCACCGCGCTCGCCCACCGCCTGATCAGCGATCAGGCCACCGCGCTCGACACGCTCGCCCGCGAAGAGCTAGGCATCGACCCAGAGGAGCTGGGCGGCTCGGCCTGGGAGGCGGCGATCACCTCGTTCTTGCTCTTCGCCATGGGCGCGGTGATACCGGTGTTTCCATTCATCTTCGCCAGCGGCCTCACCGCCGTGAGCATCAGCGTGGGCCTGAGCATTCTGGGGCTGTTTGGCATCGGCGCGGCGATCACCATCCTGACTGGCCGCAGCGTCTGGGCCTCTGGCTCGCGGCAGGTGATCATTGGGCTGGCCGCCGCCGCGATCACATTCGCCATCGGCCGCCTGATCGGCGTGGCAATCGCCGGCTAGCCATGCAGGCGCAGGGTCGCGTCAGGAATACTCATATCCGTAGCCTAAAAGCGTGCAGGTGTTGATGTGCTCACACGGCTGAGTCTGCATCGGCACCTGCACGCTGCGTTTGCCCAGCGGCCGTGTATGATTTTTTGTATCAATGATCCGTCAAAATACGCATAGCATTCGCGCCAATAATTTGATATAGTGTGTCATATTTCACAAACACGCACAAAGGAGCGAATCATGGGACGTGTTCACATCGTCGAGTCCGCCACAATCAACGCCCAGCCGGACGCCGTGTACGCCGTGTTTCGTAACTATATTGACGAGCATCCCAAGGTGCTGCCCAGCGCCTTCACCAGCCTAGAGGTTGAAGAAGGCGGCATTGGCGCTGGCACAGTCTTCAAGTCCAAGCTCAAGGTCATGGGCAACGAGAACACCTTCCGTATGCGCGTTGAAGAGCCGGAGCCAGGCCGCATCCTCAGCGAGCACGACCTAAAGCAGGACCTCGTCACCAACTTCATCATCGATCCAGGCAGCAGCGCTGGCCAGGCGCATGTCACCATCGAGACCATCTGGAACCCGCCGGCCACGGTGCGCGGCTGGATCGAGAGCAAGCTCACCCCGCGCATTCTGCACCGCCTCTACAAGCAAGAGCTACAAAACCTTGCGGACTACATGCAGAAGAAACAGCAAGCCGTCTAGGCTCTACCCAGACAGCGCCGCACGTCTATGCGGCGCTGTCGCGCTTGCCCTGCGCTGCAGACAGCTGCGCTAGAAGCTGGAGCAGCGCATCAATCCCCCGGCGGATGCCAGCGCGTAGGGCACTGCGCTATAGTGCAGCCTGAACAACCAACTCTCATCAAAGAAGGATCCTCCCATGACCAACACTGAAGCTCGACCGTTCGTCCCCGCGAACTTCGATGTGCCCTCGCGCTATCGCACCAAGCACTTTATCCTGGTTCCACTCACCCCTGATCTGTGTGAGCTAGACTACGCCGCCGTCATGGCGAGCGCGCCGCTGCTCCGCGCGATGCTTGGTCCCGAGTGGCCGCGTGAGGGCTTCACCTACGCAGAGAACTTGGCCGATCTTGAGGAGCACGCCGCAGAGTTTAAGCAGCATACGGCCTTCGCCTACAGCGTGCTCGACCACAGCGCCAGCACCTGCCTTGGCTGCGTCTACATCAACCCGCCGCGCGGCTACCCCACCGATGCACGGGTGTTCTTGTGGGCGCGCCCAGATGCCAGCATCCCTGACCTCGACCGCATCCTCTTTCACGCGGTCAAGACCTGGATCAGCAATCACTGGCCTTTTCGCAATGTCTGGTTCCCACGCCGTGAAGCCGACGGCTCCTGGCAGCCCTACCAGCCCGCCAGCGCCGAGTGAGACCGCCCAGCGCCACTCCGCCGCCTGGAGCACCAAGCGCTTAAAGCCGCAGGCAGCCTGCACCGACTGTGCTAGCATAGTCCAACCATAGACGAGGGAGACGCCTCAATGCTCACACCAACCGCTCTGCTGGAGCTAAGCGCGCGCTTGCCTGTTCACAGCGAGCATCTGCCGCGTGATAGTGCCCATGGCCAACGGCGCTTGATCAAGCTCAGGCCGCAAACGTACCAGCCCAAGCCACATAGTGGATCAGAGACGAGCATCTGCCTGCAGGGCCTGTGGATGCAGGAGACTGCGGCGGCCACTGTTCAGGTTCAGCAGGGCATGAGCAGCACGGCTCCGCCAGGCCGGGAGTCCCGCGTTGGTCCGATCAGCGCCGCACGTCTTCTGATGGTGTTCGGCTAATGCGCGTGCACTACCTTTTCCATGTGCCCTTCGAGGCCACGCCCGGCGCTGTCGGCACTTGGGTGCAGGCGCGCGGCCACAGCACCAGCGCAACGCACCTCTATGCCGCCGAGCCGCTGCCGACGCCAGCTGATGTCGATCTGCTGGTGGTGTTTGGCGGCCCGATGAACGTCGATCAGACCGCCGACTATCCCTGGCTCGCCGTCGAGCGCGCGTTCATCCGCCAGTGCATCGCCGCCGACTGCGCGGTGCTGGGCCTGTGCCTCGGCGCGCAGCTGGTCGCCGCCGCGCTAGGGGCCAGCGTGCGCCAGCACGCCCACGCCGAGATCGGCTGGTTCCCGATTGAGTGGACGGCCGAAGCCCAGGCGATCAACTGGCTGGCCGCGCTGCCCAGCCCGCTCACGGTGCTGCACTGGCACGGCGACAGCATCGAACTCACGCCAGCTATGCGCCTGCTTGCGCGCAGCGACGGCTGCTCGGTCCAGGCGTTCAGCGTCGGCCAGCGCGTGCTCGGCCTCCAGTTTCATCTGGAGATTACGCCAGCGGAGCTAGCGCGCATGGTCACGTACGAGGGCGCTGAGATTGGGACGGGGCCGTGGGAGCAGTCGGCGCAGGTCTTGCTGGCCGAGCAGCGCTTCTATGCATCCAGCGCGCAGGCGCTGCACGCTATTCTTGATGGCTTAGCCACAGGCCAGCAGGCGACCACAGCAGCCGATCTATAGTGAAAATAGCCGTCTGTGATTGGGGTTTACAGCTCAGGGTTGGGGCCAGCGCTGGTACTACACCGCCCGCTCTCCGGTGATGCTTGCCGCTGCGGGTGCTGCGCCTAACGCACGTGGCCGCACCGCAGCGCCGAGGCGGCGGGCTGGCCAGCCCACCAGCGCCTGGGGGCCACGCACCCTGACAGGGGCCAGCATTGGGCGGCGCATGGCGTGGCTGCGGCTATGCACGGCCACCGCGCCGACAACCACAGCGCAGCGCATCA
>JABXJS010000171.1 GCA_013538855.1 Herpetosiphonaceae bacterium | reverse complement strand
GCTGGGGTTTCTGGCCGCATGTTTCAATTGTCTGTTGCAGATCACCCATGGCACGCTCTCATTCCTTGATTTCGTGATTTGAACTAGCAACACTGGTTAATTACAGCTATATGTGTGCTAGACATACCCTTTAGATGTGGCATGCCCCACCGTGGATGCTGGGTGGAATCTGCCAGCGGCTTAGGCTGCGTCCTAAACTCGCCTACTCACGGTGGGTTTTTAGTGTGAATTGGTACACTATGCAACTATAGCAATAATTAAAGGAATTAGGCCGGGGATGAAGCTAGGATGGTTTTTGAACGTGCGTTCCGCTATGATTGAGAACACATCTTCAAAATAATTTAGTAGGGCTTTCGCTCATGGTCGTTAAACAGCCTTGATGCGCGGGTTGCGTAATTCGGCACGAAGATAGTCGGCAAAGAGCGCTTGACGGACGGCATACAACGTTGTGTGTTGGTGATCGGCAGCAACTTTTAAAGAAATCCATGCGTGATAACAACACGCCAGATGGTTGCGTTGCGAGCGGGCTTTGCGGGCTTGACAGTGTTCACTGTTCGTTAATTGCTTGACACCACGATGAAATTCTTCGATCTGCCAGCGCACGTCGCTTGCGTCTTCAGCGGCCTGCGTGGTCAGTGTCTCATCTGGGTCATTCGTGATGGCCCAGTCAATGTCGCCGTTTGGGGCAACTATCTTGAATAATCGCACGTGGAAGGGTAATTCTTTCAGCTTTACACGGATTCCATGCTGCATTTCGGCATCGGTCCATTGAATGGCATACACGGGAATATATCCACTCGTTCGGCTTAAACTCACGCGACGATTGTCTTTAATCGTCGTCCAAAAGAGCAAGCCGAGATGATGGACGAGCTTCAAATTCGCAACAGATGCATACCATGTGTCAAAAAGAATCGTTTTTGCCTGAATCTGTTTCTGATGAACCGCATTCGTCACCATATCGAAAAAATGGTCATTTTTGGTCTTACCATCCGTTTCAGGGGCATAGATTCGGTAATCAATCGGCCAAAAATCACCATTAATGCCCGTTGAGTGCACGAGGTTAACAACACCAATGCCACGCACAAGACCATGTTCCGTGCCGCTATATTGGCGTTTAACGAGTTCAATAAAGCGTGAATAGCGTTTATTGTGGACACTATCATCGACAATAAGACACCCGCTTGGATCGTCACAAATGCGATCACGCACAAGCTGCCAAAGTTGCCGCGCTGTAAAGGGTTTTTGGCGAAGAAAATCGCTGACGGTATCATGACTCACACCATCGAGTTGGTCAGCAAGATACGTCCCGGTGACATTCCCTGGTGTACTGAGCAGGTATTCAACATACTGAGCTTTCGTAATCATGCGGGCAAGCATACCACAGGATTGCGGATGGGAGAAACGGCCTAAGCGAAAGCCCTGTTTAGATAGGAATGCGTACACAGCATGAAATTTATATCACATGATCAAAATAATGTCAAGTTCTATTAATAATTAATCTAGCCATGATTTGTACTATCTTTATCAAAAAAATAAATACCATGTATTCCACAAAAGAAAATAAACAAATCCAGCTAGCGACTGCAACAGCCAGTTAAGCCGCGATCAGTGGCGCACGCTGGGCGAAGATGCGATGCTATAATGGAGCAGATGAAGCTCAACACAACCCATTACAAGGAGGTATGGGCGTGGATTTTCAACTCACCGAAGATCAGGAATTTATTCGCAAAGCTGCCCGCGAGTTTGCCGAAAAAGAGTGTCGGCCAACGGCGGCAGAGCGCGACGAACATAAAACCTTTCCCCATGAAATTGTTAAAAAAATGGGTGAGCTAGGCTTTATGGGCGTTGCGATTCCCGAGCAGTACGGCGGCGCTGGCCTCGATTATGTCTCGTATGCAATCATGATCGAAGAGCTATCGCGCGTAGACGCCTCAATCGGCGTGATCGCCTCGGTCAACAACTCGCTTGTGTGTGCTGGCATCGAAAAGTTTGGCACCGAAGAGCAAAAGCAAGAGATCCTTGCGCCGCTCGCCAGCGGTGCACGGCTGGGGGCCTTCTCGCTCTCCGAGCCAGGCGCAGGCTCCGATGCTGCGGCACAAAAAACCACCGCTGTTGCCGATGGCGACTACTTCATCATCAATGGCACCAAAAATTGGGTCACCAATGGCTCCGAGGCCGACACGATCCTGCTGATGGCGATGACCGACCCAGACAAGGGCGTCAAGGGCATCACAGCATTTTTGATCGACACCGCTGATGCTGGCTGCTCGGTGCTGAAAGTTGAGGACAAGCTCGGCATTCGCTCGGCCCACTCGGCCCAAATGTCCTACGACAACTACCGCGTACACAAGAGTCGCATGCTTGGCGCGCCAGGCCAAGGCTTCAAGATCGCCATGACTATCCTCAATGGTGGGCGCATTGGCATCGCATCGCAGGCGCTTGGCATTGCCCAAGGGGCCTACGAGGCTGCGCTGGAGTACGCCAAGATTCGCGAGCAGTTCGGCCAAGCGATCATCAACTTCGAGGCCGTCGGCTTCACCCTCGCCGATATGGCCACGCGCATCAAAGCCGCTCGCCTGCTGACCTACAACGCTGCCTGGATGAAAGACAGCGGCCAAAACTACATCGCCGCCGCCTCAATGGCCAAGCTCTTCGCCTCAGAAACAGCCATGTGGACAGCAACCAAGGCGATTCAAGTCCATGGCTCCAACGGCTACTCAAAGGAGTATCCCGTCGAGCGCTACTTCCGCGACGCCAAGATCACCGAGATCTACGAGGGCACTAGCGAGATTCAGCGCCTCGTCATCTCGCGCGAAATTGCGCGCTAAGCTTACACATCAGCGGCTCGGCTGGACGCAGGGTCGGCCAGCCGAGCCAAATGCACCATAGCATCGACAACTATTTTGTACGCTCGTAATCGTGTATAATAGGCCCCACACCTCACCATTCAAAGCAGGGGCGACGCTGAACAAAGCTCCCTGTGGTAGTGTAGCGGAGGAACTACCCGTATGCGCCAAAATCAAACCTTGGGAATTATCATCGCCCTGCTCGTGATGGTTGCGCTGGGTGCAGGAGCCTACCTGTATATCACCAACACCGATAGCAGCGGCGGCGGTGACAACACTGTGGTTAATCAACCAACTAGTATCCCCCCGCCCCCTGTAAGACTGCTGGAAGCTGTCAACGACATACCAGCCAACCGCCTGATCCGCCAGTCCGATTTCAGCGACCTCTTTCAAACCATCGAGGTCGATCCAAATCAAGTCACCCCCGATGATATCCGTGAGAACGAATTTTCGACCAAAGTTGTCGGCAAAGTGACCACCACCGAGATCGGCGGCGGCGATCGCATCAAGCGCACCTTGTTCCGCGATGCGGGCATCACCGAGCAGATCCCCACGCCCGTCCCCGGCCAGTCGGCGCGCAAGGCTATGACTGTCTACATCACCGATCTGGGCAATATTGTGTCGCCTAACAATACAGTTGACATTGTGGCCAGCTACACCATCGATACAAAGTATCTGCGCTTTGTCGGTGTGGAGCAGCAAGATCAAGGCCCAGTCATCCAGCTCGTCGATGAAAGCTACAACGACGTGACCACCAAAGTGCTGGCCCAGGATGTTCCAGTGCTCAAAGTGTACCCGCCAGTGGTAATTGGCCCCAATGGCGTGCCTGTTACCAGCGTCGCCGAGCCAACGCCGCTGCCCGCTGAGGGCACCGACACTGGCACTGACACCAGCGGCGGGGTAACAACAGAGCCACAGCCAACGCCAGAAACGACCCCGCTGCAGGGATCAGTCTGGCCGGTCGTGCTGGCGGTCACCGATCAAGAGGCTGAGCTGATCGACTACACACGCACAAAGTTCGGCACACTTAGCCTGATTGTGCGTCGCTCCGATGATCGTGAGCAGGTTACAACAACTGGTGTTACCATGGATCTGTTGATGCGGTTGTATGGGGTGGCACAGCCCTACCCACAACCCAATATTCTGGTTGATTTGGTTAAGGCCCCGACGGTGCCACAGCCACCGAACCAGCCGCCGGTAGTCATCCCATTCCCGCTAACGTTTGGCTCAGGCGCACCTGTGCCACTGCCAACCGCCGAGCCAACTCCATCGCCTTAGCCGCCACGAAGGAGCAACACGATGGCCGATTCCGACAAAATTCGCGTTCTGATCGTTGATGACATTGCGGACACCCGCGACAACATCGAAAAGCTACTGTTTTTCGAAAAAGATATGCAGGTCGTCGGGAAAGCCGCCACAGGGCGCGAGGCAGTCAATTTATCGAAACAACTCCAGCCAGATGTGGTTCTGATGGATATCAATATGCCCGATATGGATGGTATCGCGGCAACTGAAGCCATCATGTCACAGGTGCCCAACACCCAGGTCATCATGATGAGTGTTCAGGGCGAGACGGACTACCTGCGGCGCGCTATGTTGGCAGGGGCGCGTCAGTTTCTGACGAAGCCAGTCGGCGGCGATGAGCTGGCTTCGAGCATCCGTGAGGTGTATCGCCTCCAGCAAACACAGCGCCGCTTTGTCGTGGCGGCGCAGCAGGAGGAAGAAGAAGAAGCTGCCGGCCAAATTATCGCTGTCTATAGCCCTAAGGGTGGCACCGGCAAAAGCGTCATCGCAAGTAATCTTGCGGTGGCGCTCAAGCTATTGCCCGGCAATCGTAAGGTCTGTTTGGTCGATGCAAACTTGTTGTTCGGTGATGTCGGCGTGATGTTCAATATCACCACCAAAAAAACCATCAGCGACCTCACCTCACGCATCGACGATCTCGACGCCGAACTGCTCAATGATGTTATGGTCACCCATAACTCGCAGATCAAAATCCTCATCGCCCCGCCTGATCCGCAAACAGGCGAGCTGGTTACCGCCGATCACCTGCGCGCTGTCCTCGATGCACTCCGTCGCCACTACGACTATGTCGTGGTCGATACACAGTCATCGTTCCAAGACCAAACCATGACGGTCTTGGATGCCGCAGCACGAATCGTGCTACTCATGACGATGGAGCTGTCCGCCATCAAAAATGTGCGCCAGTTCCTCGAGGTCGCTGAGTTGCTCGAGTATCCCGACGAGAAAGTAGTCCTGGTGCTCAATAAAGCCTCTGGGCGCTTTGGCATTAAGGTCGAGCAGGTCGAGGCGAATATTCAACATAAGGTCGCTGCCCAGATCGGCTACGCCCCCTATGAGGTCGCCGACTGTATCAACCGCGGTGTGCCGCTGATCATCGATAAGCAGGGCCACCAGGTCGCCGCCGATATTACGAACCTCGCCTATTTGCTCACCGGCAAGGCCACGGCACGCGCTACCAAGAGCGAAGCCCAGCCGAAAAAAGAAGAGCCACGCGGCCTCTTCGCACGACTAACCAAGACCAAGCGCTAGGAGGAAGCCTATGTCGCTGCTTAAACGAATCAGTGGAGCCACCCCAACTCCGACACCTGAGGCGGCCAGCCGCCCAGCAACACCAACATCCCCACAGCGAACTGAGACTACCGCCAGCACGACAAAAGCAGCTTCGCCGCAAGATCGCTTGCTCGATGTTCGGCAGCGCGTTCAACGCCGCCTCACCGAAGAGGTTCGTGATGTAAACTCCACCAATGCCACCCGCATTCGGCAGCAGGTGGAGGACATCATGAGCAATATCTTGGATAGCGAGAATATTATCCTCAGTCGCTCCGAGCGCACACAGCTGCTCGACTCTATGATGGCCGATATCACCGGCTTCGGCCCGCTGGAAACCTTGCTCTCCGACGATGCTGTCTCGGAGATCATGGTCAATGGGCCAAAGCAGATCTACATCGAGCGCCGCGGCAAGCTCACCCTGTCCGAGGTTACGTTTCTCGATGACGAACACGCCATGCGCGTGCTCTACCGCATCGTCGCCCCGCTTGGTCGCCGTATCGACGAAAGCTCGCCGATGGTCGATGCCCGCCTCCCTGATGGCTCGCGTGTGAACGCAGTCATCCGCCCGATCTCGCTGATCGGCCCAGTCATCACTATTCGTAAGTTCTCGAAAAAACCGCTTGGCCCTGCCGATCTCGTCCGCTTCGGCGCGATCACCGCCGATATGATGGAGTTTCTATCGGCATGTGTGCGCGCCCGCCTGAATATTGTCGTGTCCGGCGGTACCGGCTCCGGCAAAACAACGCTGCTCAATGTGCTTTCATCGTTTATCCCCTCCGATGAGCGCCTGATCACGGTAGAAAATGCCGCCGAGCTTCAGCTGCAGCAGGAACACGTGATCGGGCTTGAGTCTCGCCCCCCCAACATCGAGGGCAAAGGCGAGATCTCCATCAACGACCTGATCATCAACTGTCTGCGTATGCGCCCTGAGCGCATTATCGTCGGCGAGTGCCGTGGCGGTGAGACGCTGGCCATGCTCCAGGCCATGAACACTGGCCACGAGGGTTCAATGACCACCCTCCACGCCAATACGCCCCGCGATGCCCTAGCTCGTATCGAAACCATGTGCCTTATGTCCGGTGTCGATCTGCCACAGCGTGCTATCCGCGAGCAAACAGCGTCAGCCATTGAGTTGATTGTGCAGCAGGCGCGCCTAAAGGACGGCTCGCGCCGGGTGATCGCCATCACCGAGGTGGCCGGCATGGAGGGCGATGTGGTCGTGCTGCGCGATATCTTCGTCTTTGAGCAAACGGGCCTTGATGAACATGGTAAAATAGTAGGGACACTCCGGCCTACTGGTGTTCGTCCCCGCTTTGTTGATCGGTTCGAAGCCATGAATATCTATCTACCACCCAATGTATTCGGGGCCGGTAGTGAACGATTCTACTAAATCCTTCGGGTTCGCCCACTGAAAGGACCTACACTATGGAAGCTCTGCAAAGTCTTCCACCTTGGGTCATTCCTCTGGTTATCGCGCTGATAGGAATAGCGGGTATCTTAATTTTTATCCGGCGCTCACAGCCACCCTCAATCGACAAACGCTTAAGTCAGTTTGCCGAGCGTAAAGATGGTGGCGAAGAGGAGGAATCCTCCGGCCGAGGTGGCATGAGCGTGCTTACGAGCCGCTTAGATGCAGTCGTAAGCCGCAATGAAAAATCCAACGATCTCGCCCGTGACTTAGCTCAGGCCGACCTCAAGTTTACCGTGACAGAGTTCCTGATGCTGCGCTTTGCATCAGTCATTCTGTTTGCGCTCTTGGGGGCGTTTCTAGGCCGCGCCAGCACGCTGGCCGCTGTGCTCGGGCTGGTCATCGGCGGCATTATCGGGCTGGTTGCGCCCAATAAGTTTGTTCAATTCAAACAGAAGCGCCGCCTGAACAACTTCAACAATCAACTTGGCGATACAGTTGGTCTACTCGCAAACTCGCTGCGCTCAGGCTATAGCTTGCTGCAGTCGATGGAGATGGTGTCACGCGAGGCCGCCCCACCAATGTCACAAGAGTTTCGGCGCGTTGTCCAAGAGGTTGGTCTCGGCCTGTCACTCGAAGAGGCGATGAACAATATGCTGCGCCGTGTGCCCAGCGACGACCTGGACTTGATGGTCTCGGCGATCAATATTCAAAGCGAGGTTGGTGGCAACCTCTCCGAGATTCTTGATACGATCGCCCATACCATCCGCGAGCGCGTGCGCATCAAAGGCCAGATCCGCGTGCTTACCTCCCAGGCGCGCTACTCGGGCTATGTGGTGACGTTCCTGCCGATCGCGATTGCCGGTATTATCACTATGATCAACCCCGACTATATGGCCCCGATCTTTACCTTTGGTATGCCGCCGGAGGCCTGGTGCTGCATGCCGGTGAGCAGCGCGTTTATGATGTTCCTCGGGTTTTTGGCAATCCGCAAGATTGTGAACATCGAAGTTTAGCGTGTAGGAGGCTTCATCGTGGCTTTTGTTCTTATTCTGTTTGTTCTTATTATTGGCCTCGGCGGCTTCATGATGCTCAATCGCCGCCGCCAAGTCGATAATGTATCCAACCGCCTAGCACAGTTTACCGAGCGCTCGATGAGCCTCGAAGAGCTAGAGCTACAGCTGCCGTTTAGTCAGCGCGTGCTGGCCCCAATGGCCAATAGCATTCTGACGAAGCTTGGCCGCTCAGCCAAAGGCAACGAGAAGCTGCGCACAAACCTCATGCTTGCCGGCAATCCTGGTAACTTAACGCCAGCACTCTTCACCGGCATGCGCATTGTGCTGCTCGTTGGTCTGTTTGGGCTTGTGTTCTTGGTCATGTCGCTGGCCGGCTCGGCACCATCCGATATTCTAAAGTATGCCTTTGTGAGCGGCCTGCTTGGCTACTTGCTGCCAGCGATGTGGCTCGGCCGCCAGATTAAAAAGCGCCAAACGACCATTCTCAAGGCCCTGCCAGACGCACTTGACCTCCTGGTCATCAGTGTTACCGCCGGCCTTGGCTTTGATGCCGCCATGCAGCGCGTTGCCGAAAAGTGGGATAATGAGCTGTGCGCCGAGTTTCGCCGCGCCCTGTCTGACATCCGTCTGGGTACGCCACGTCACGAGGCGTTTCGCGCTATGACGACCCGCGTCGGCGTTGATGATGTCTCAAGCTTCATCGCCGCCGTTATTCAGGCCGACCAGCTTGGCGTCAGCATGGGCAAAATGCTCAAGATCCAGTCCGATCAACTGCGCCTGCGCCGCCGTCAGCGCGCTGAAGAAGCCGCCCAGAAGGCCCCGATTAAAATGCTCTTCCCGCTAGTTTTCTTGATCTTCCCTTCAATGTTTGTGGTTATCTTGGGGCCAGCTATTCCACGCCTCCTCGGAGGTGGTATCTAATGCGCGTGCCGTATCGCATCTTCAATATCACCCGTGAGAAGGAGATCGCGCAGGTGGCCGAGCTGGCCAATACGTTCTTACGCCGAGGACTAGGATTGATGGGCCGTCGCTCTCTGCCGGAGGGCGGCGGCTTAATTCTGTTGCCGAACAACAATATCCATATGTTTTTTATGCGCTTTCCCATCGATGTGATTTTCGTTGATCGAACACACCACGTCGTTGGGCTACGCGAGAATTTTGCGCCCTGGCGGCCTTTCGCCGCTGCCCGCAGCGCACGCTATACTATCGAGCTACCGATCAATACCATCAACGCCTCGCAAACCGCCGTCGGCGATCTGCTACAGATCACACCGCCGCTGCCTTAAACTTCTATCAGTACGTCAAGGCCATAGGCTTTACGAAAAAGGTTGGTGCGCCGGTTGGCATCCCAGACTTCAACTGTGGCGTTGCCAACAGCCTGCACCTTCACCACCACACGCTCTTTCTCGATCTGGCACGTTACACCTTGCACT
Source organism: Herpetosiphonaceae bacterium (assembly GCA_013538855.1). Lineage (GTDB taxonomy): Bacteria > Chloroflexota > Chloroflexia > Chloroflexales > Herpetosiphonaceae > OHK22. The sequence goes on along the minus strand of JABXJS010000171.1, from coordinate 10,516 downwards.
ACTTGGCTCTTCGAGCGCTCTAAGTACTCCGCCATGCGCAGCAGCGCACTGAGACGAGCTATCCGGTCCGTGTCGCCGCTCTCTAGCAGCCCCTGTAGCCCAGCCGTATTGATGCTCCCTTTACGGTGGTTGCGCGTCAATAGGGCGATCAGCGCTAGCTCGCGATGCGTGTAGCCACCAAGCGCCGAGTTCATGAGCAAATAGAGGCTGTGCTTGTGATGATCGTAGTAGTTAACCGCCACACCAATATCATGCAGAACAGCTCCCGCCGCCAGCAGCTCGCGCTCCCAAGCACCATAGCCATGGAGCGGGTGCAGCTGATCGAACAGCTCTAGGCTGAGCTGACGCACCTTATCGGCATGCACCATGTTGTAGTGGTAGTTGCGCGCTAGGTTCTCGATCGCGAAGGTGCGGACGTTGCTGATCAAGGGTGGCTTGGCCCCCACCAAAAACTGCTCATAGAACAAACCATCGCGTAGCCCTTGCCCGCTCACCAGCAGCGCTTTAGCATTGGTGCGCTCCAGCAGCTTGCGAATAAGGATCGCACCAGCTACGATGATATCCGCGCGGTCGCTGCTGAGTCCGCTCACACTCTCGCGCTCCGCCCGATTGAGCTTGCTTAGGCGGCCTGCGATCTCCTTCACGCGCTCGGCGGGCAGCGTGTAGCCATGGAAGCGATCAATCGGGTACTTCTGCGCCGCTTGATCGATCTTCGCAAGCGTGCGCACAGTACCACCAACACCCACCAAGCTCAGGCTGCCAACGCTCGTAAACCAGGGCACGCTGTCTAGCTGTGCATCAATGTACTGCTCCAAAGCCTTGATCTCGCTTTTGCTTGGCGGATCGCTCGTAATCAAGCGCTCAGTCAGGCGCACGGTGCCCAGCGGCAGCGATGTGCGCTCCGCCAAGCCGCGCCCACGAACAAGCGATAGCTCAACGCTGCCGCCGCCAATATCAAAGATAAAGCCATCCTGAACATCAAGGCTGTTCACAACCCCTAGGTAGCCGTAGTAGGCCTCTTCTTCTCCGCTCAGCACCCGCAGCCGCAGCCCAGTGCGCTCTTTCATCTGCGCTAAAAAAGCCGTCTGGTTGGCCGCATCGCGCACGGCGCTGGTCGTCACGGCCAGGATAGCATCAAGGTTGAGGGCGCGAGCAAGCTCGGTAAACATCTGGAGGGTTTCAACAGCGCGCTCGATCGGGTCAGCCTGCAGCAGGTTGTCATCACCGATGGCATGGGCGAGTCGCACGTTCTCCTTCACCTCGTCAATCAGCTTAAACGAGTGATGCGGCTGATACTGCATCACGACCATGCGTGCGGTGTTTGATCCTAGGTCGATGATTCCAACTTGTTGCATCTGCTGTCCCTCAAAATACGATTCCACAGCCACGCTCAGCGGGCTGCTAGTAGTACACGATCACTGGCGTGCCAACTGGTGCCCAGTCGTACAGCCACGCCGCTGCATCAAGCGGCAGATTGACGCAGCCATGGCTGATGCGCACGCCTGAGCCAAACAAATTGTGCCAGTATGTGCCATGCAGCGCGACGCTACCGTTGAAGTACATCGCATGGGGCACATTGGGCACGACCCAGTCCTCGCCATTCAGCGATCCGCGCATTGTCTGCAGCGGCACCTTGGAGTAGATGGCATAGGTTCCAGTCGGTGTGTTAAAGCCGTCCTTGCCCGTTGCCACTGGCGCATCAAAAACAATGCTGTCGCCCTCGAAGGCATACATCCACTGTGCAGATAGGTTGACCTCAATGTGCTTGCCGGTCGTCGCAGCCACAGGCGCTGGCTCCGGCGCGACTGGCTCGGGCTCTGCCGTTGGCGCTGCGGCTGGCTCGGGCGCGCTGGTTGGCTCGGGCGCGCTGGTTGGCGCTGCTGCGGTATCAGGTTCTGGCTGCGGGGCCTCAGTCACAATCGGCGCAGGCGGCAGCGGCTCAAAGGCGTAGAGCACTGGCTCGGTGCTGCCAAGGCTGCCCTCGATCAGGCCATGGGCCGCAGCGATCTCTTGGCCGAGCGGAGCTAGCTCAATCTCAGCAGCCGAGCCAGCCAGCAGCGGATGATGGATCAGCTTGGCCCGCTCGAAATACTGCACCTGCAAGCGACCACCGCCCGTCTGCTCCCACAGTGGCGGGCTAATCGGCAGGCCAAAGATCGGAATGCCGCCATGCTGCTCCCAGAAGCTGCGGAAGGCTCCCCGCAGCACATAGCTCGTCGTGGGAAACGTTAGGCTAGCGCCTGCGACCGGCGGCTGCGCAGGAAACGAGCGCCACTGCGTGCGCTCACGGCCGAGCAACCCCAGCATAATCGGCGGATCTTGCTCAGGATGGTACTCCAGCCGCGCATACTCGAAGTACTGAACCGGCGTGCCGTGTTCTTCAACAACAGTGGTGATCGGCGCACCGAGCAGTGCTGCGCCGCCATTAACTTGCCAGTACGCCAGAAAGCCATACTGATCATCGACGGTGGGAGCCTGCGCATGAACCGGCCAGCGCAGCAAAACAAGCAGACCAAGCGTTATCCAGAGTACAAAACGGCGCATACACACCTCTGGTGAACTAAAGAGCCAAACATCCAGCGAAACGAATCAGCGCTCCAGCAGCTGTCGAAAGGCGGGCGACGCCTCCCACGCCTTAGGGTCACTGCGCACCAGCAGCGTACACAGCACGCGCTTCTGGTCACGTGACAGGCTTTCAGCGCCATTGGCCACAGCGCGCATTTTCAGCTCCTCGTGCACAGGAGCGAGGTATGCCTCAAGCAGGCCCGAGGGCGACTGCGGCAAGTAGTAGTGTAGCCGAAACACCTGCAGCGCATCGAACAGTTGACCAAGCACATGCACAAACTGAACAGCGCACACAGCCGAGCCAGGCGGAGGATCGACCTCACGATACTGACCAACCACCATCGGCGGCGAGGTATCGGCAAACAGATGATCTTCGTAGGTATCAACCATCACACCAGCAGCGCTAAACATCAACGTGGGGCGCACAATCTGAGATCGCCGAAATCGCATAGCAGCCTCGCTTACTTGTTGGAAGGGTTGTGTTGGGTTTGATAGATCCGATGGAGCGCCAGACCCACCTGCAAAGCTAAGCGATCAGCGGCGCGATCAAGGTAGTGGCCGGTAATCGCGGTGATGCGGCCGAGGCGATACAGCAAGGTGTTGCGATGAATATGCAGCGCCGCAGCGGCCTGTGAGTGATTGCCAAGATGATTAAAAAACATCTGGAGCGTGTAGGTTAAATCACCGTCTTGACGCGAGTCATGATCGACCAGTGCGGCGACCGTTTGGGCATAAAAAGCGTGCGCAATCTCACTATCGCTGATGGTCAACAGCAGCCGATAGATGCCTAGCTCTGTTGTGCCAGCGAGCCGCCCGGCACCAAGCAGCTCACGGCCAAGCTGAAGGCCATTGAGCGCCGCCTGCCAAGCGCTGGCCCAATCGCCAGGCTCGGGGGCCAGGGCAAAGCCGCCGTCAACCAGCAGCGCAGCATCGACTAAATGAGCGTGGATGGTGCGCGCCGTATCTTCGCCTAGCAGATCGCCGCTCTGCGGCAGCGCCAACAGCAGCACGGTATCGACACAGGCGATCACGGCGCGCAGCTGCAGCCGGTCCACAATTCGCCGCGTGGCCGCCTGCACCCGATCCACGTGGAGGCTCGCCTGACTTGGGCGCAGGGCGATCAGCGCATAGGGCACGTTAAGATCGATACCCTGCTCAACAGCGCGACTCAAACCGCCAGCATCAAGTGGAATGCCAGCGAGCAGTGTGTCGATCACACTGCCGCGCAAACGCTCCTCGATCACCTGCTCGCGCTCGAGAATAAGCGCCAAGGCCGCTGTGCCCTGCTCTAATGCGAGCCGATCCCACTGCTGATCGCTTGAGCTACCCAATGTGCCAACCCGATGCCCGGCGACATACACTGGCACCAGCGTAGCGGCATCGCTATCGGCAGGAAACGAGGTGCGTGCGCCGGTCCACGCATCGAGGGTAGACAGCAGGGCGGGAATGGTATCCAGCGCCGTACGATTGCGCGTTATGGCAGCGTAGAGCTGCGCTGCGCGGCGCTCGTACTGCGCCTCAGCATCGGTGAGCAGGCGCTCGATCTCGCGCTGCACCGAGCGCAGATCGGCGTTGGCGGGCAGCTCAAACAGCGCGATCTCGGTGCGATCAGCCGCCTGAATCGCAGCGGCATCAACGGGGCCAGCAAACGCAACAGCGGCAATCGGCGTATGCTCAAGGCGCTCGAGCAGGCGGCCCAGTGCGAGCCGGGCATCGAGGCGCTCAAGCAGCGCAGGCGAGATCAGCACGATCTCGCCGCCGTGGAGATCCGGCAGGGCAGGCTGCGTTGGCCGCAGAATCACTGCTGCCCGAATAACGACAGGCAGCCGCTGACCAGATCGCAGCTCGGTTGTGGGCGGCAAAGCCAACCGCCAGAGTTCATAGAGCGTTGCAGCCATCAATGTTAAGCACCCAGCGTTGGAGATCACAGAAGATGCCTCATTCTACCGCAAACTTTCAACCTGTCATACACAGGCGCGGTGAAAGATCGTGCTAAGCAACATTATCTTGACACTCGTATTTAAAACGCATATGATACGCTAGGAACCTAATTTCTTAGCATAGCCTTAACTTTTGGACACTCTCAACACTCACGTTGAACCTTAACAATCGAGCCAGGAGGATACCCTGTGAATCTGATTTATCCTGTTCTGGCGCTCGTCGTCGGGCTTGCGCTAGGGGCTGGCGGTGTGTACTTGTGGCTGCGCGCTCAGGCACAAGAAGACATTGCGCAGGCCGAGGCTGCATCGCGCCTACAACTAGAACAAGCCAGAGCAGAGCACAAAGAGCTGCTTCTCCAGGCCCGTGAAGAAAATCAACGCCTGCGTGAAGAAGCCGAGAACGAAATTCGCACCGCCAGAGGTCTGATACAAAAGCAAGAGGATCGTCTGGCCCGTAAAGAAGAAACCCTCGATCGCAAGATTGAACAGCTAGAAAAGCGCGACCGTCATTTTACCAATCGAGAGCGGCACATAGAAAAGCTGCAGCAAGAAGCTGAGAAGCTGGTTGCAGACCAACAGGCCGAGCTTGAGCGGATCGCCAATCTGAATGTAGAGCAAGCCCGTGACATTATCCTCACACGGGTCGAGCAAGAAACCCGCACCGAAGCCGCCCGCCGCATCCACGAGATCGAAAATGAGCTCAAAGATGACTCTGACCGGCTTGGTCGTCAGATTATAGGTCTGGCGATTCAGCGCTGCGCCTCCGACTATGTCGCCGAAATCACGGTGAGCACAGTCCAGCTCCCTAGCGAAGAGCTGAAAGGCCGCATTATCGGGCGCGAGGGGCGCAATATTCGGGCCTTCGAGCAAATCACCGGTGTGGATATCATCGTCGATGATACGCCCGAGGCGGTTACGCTCTCATGTCACGACCCTGTTCGTCGTGAAGTGGCACGCTTGGCGCTCACCCGCCTACTGAAAGATGGCCGCATCCATCCGGCGCGAATCGAGGAAGTAGCAGAAAAAACCCGCCTAGATCTCGAGCAGATTATTCGCGAAGAGGGCGAGCGCGTTGCCTACGAAGCCAATGTGCAGCGGCTCCACCCTGATCTACTCAAGATCCTCGGGCGGTTGAAATACCGCACCAGCTACGGGCAAAATGTGCTGCAGCACTCGCTGGAGTGTGCATTTTTAGCTGGAGCAATGGCCGCTGAGCTGGGGGCAAATGTCCAGGTAGCAAAAACTGCCGCCCTGCTCCACGATATCGGCAAGGCTGTCGATCACGATGTGCAAGGGCCACACGCCTTGATCGGCGCTGACATTGCTAGGCGGCTCGGCTGCAACGCTGCAGTGACGCACGCCATTGCCGCCCACCATAACGACGAAGAGCCTCAAACAGTCGAGGCTTTTTTAATCCAAGCTGCCGATGCGATCTCAGGCGGCCGACCGGGAGCACGCCGTGAAAGCTTGGATCTGTACATCAAACGTCTAGAGGCGCTTGAACATGTAGCAACATCATTTCCAGGGGTGCAGCGCGCCTTTGCTATTCAAGCTGGACGTGAAGTCCGCGTGATGGTGCAACCAGATGAGATTGATGATCTTGAAAGCATTCACCTCGCCCGTGATGTCGCCAAGAAGATCGAGAACTCACTCCAGTACCCCGGCCAGATTAAGGTGACGGTGATAAGGGAAACTCGTGCCGTCGACTACGCGCGATAGTCTGAGAATAGAGGAGGCGCGACCCACCCGTCAACACCACCATGTTCTATCAAGGAGGAATGGATCGATGGCTTACCAATTTGATCATGCCAGCGACGAAACAACACCAGTAGTCCCGGCTGTTACCAAACAACCGTCAGATGTGGAACACTTAATCGCCACCCATAACGACACCGAGGTGTTGAAGGTCTCGACGCGCTCACCTCCGTCAGCAGTTGCCGGAGCAATTGCCGGTGTTATCCGCGAGAACGGCCAGGCTGAGGTTCAGTCTATCGGCGCAGGCGCTACCAACCAAGCGATTAAAGCTGTAGCAATTGCACGGTCGTACTTGCAGGAAGAGGGTGTGGATATTGTGTGTGTGCCATCGTTTATTGATGTGGCCATTGATGATGAGGAGCGTACCGCAATTCGATTGCTGATTAAGAAGCACTCGTAAACGTAGATCCTGTTGGAGCATCCTTAGCGCTAGGGATGCTCCTTTTTTTTTGCCTACATTTGAAAACCACCAGGGTTTTGAATTTTGGTGGTAAACCACGTGCGAAAGTTATCACTGTACTCGGCGAGCCGCGCACATGTTTGCTGCCACTCGTCAGTCTGTGGTAGCGCACGCAGCTCGAGATCATCGTCAGAAATAATGCCCATGATCATCTCTGGCGACTCACCAGCAAGGCTCAGCCACGCATCGCTGATACTGCCATGACGCATCAGCATGGGCACAAACTCGCTCGTGATAAACTCTAGATGTTCTCGCTCTGTGTTGGTACGAATGTCCCAACTCATTAGTAGTTTTAACATAATTCTATTGTACCACAACGATTAAGCGCTTCAATAAAGCACAAAACTATGCTATACTTCACTTTAGTCCTCATTGGAAATTCGGGGATGCCTGGTTTCGACAGGGAGGGTCGGTCGTAAATTGCAAGCCGAGACGCTGAGCCTCGTTAAATCGGCAACGCCTATAAATGGCAAAACAAACTTCCGCGCCCCTGTGGCGCTTGCTGCCTAACTAAAGGCAACACGCTCGCCTAACCTCAACCCGATGGGTTGGGTTGAGCGTCACTAAGTCGGGTTGCTCCTCCGCCTTTGTCTGCGCGGCGGAGGCTAAGCTAAGCAGACTCGCCACTTGCCCGCTTTGTCTACTGCGTGGTGCAGCGGTAAAATTTAAGCAATAGACTAAGCTTGTAGATGTTTGCGGCTTAACTTTCTGGACGGGGGTTCGATTCCCCCCATCTCCACCAACACGTTTCGAAAGTACCACACTCGTGGTACTTTCGGCATTTAACCCGCTATACTGCGCATATAATTAATCAGCATCTCCAACACTCTGCGAGGCTCCTGTATGCCTACCTACACGCATCTTGGCCCATGGATCAAGCAGCGCCGTAAAATGCTTGATCTAACCCAGGAAGAGCTTGCACGCCAAATTGGCTACGCTATCTCAACAGTGCGCAAGATCGAGTCTGGCGATCTCCGTCCCTCGCTCGAAATGGCCGAGCGGCTGGCTGCGTGCCTCAGTATCGACGCCGCTGAGCTACCGACGTTTCTGCTGCTTGCCCGCGCTCCGCAACAGAGCACGCCACCTGCACCCGCCCATGGCAGCACCGCCTATCGGCCACTGCCGCCGATGGCGACACCGCTGATCGGGCGCGAATACGAGATCGGCTATATCCGACGGCAGATCCTCACGCACGCAACGAGGCTGATCACGCTGGTGGGTCCACCTGGCATCGGCAAAACACGCTTGGCCGTAGAGACAGCACGTAGCCTCAGCGATGCTTTTGCCGCTGGCATATGCTATGTGCCCCTGGAGGCGCTTAGCGATCCAGCCACTGTTTTGGAGGCGCTGGCACAGGCGCTGGGCATCCGTGAACAGCCAGCGCATACCCTGCTGGCGGCGATTACAACCCGCCTGCACACACAGCGCGTCCTGCTGCTGCTCGATACAATGGAGCATCTGCTAGCAGCCAAGCACGATCTCGCAACAATTATTCAGCGCTGCCCGCAGGTGTATATGCTTGTCACGAGCCGCGCTGCCCTGCATATCGACGGCGAGTACGATATTACGGTGCTGCCGCTGACAACACCACCGCTCAAGCCGATCCCGCCCGCAGATACGCTCGACATCTATGACTCCGTGCGCCTGTTTGTCTCTTGCGCCCGCCTGGTGCAGCCAGCATTTAACATTACGCCAGAGAATACAGCGAGCATCGCCACTATCTGCACCCAGCTCGATGGGCTGCCGCTAGCAATTGAGCTTATCGCCGCACGGGTTAAGCTCCTATCACCGCAGCGGCTTGTTGAGCGGCTCACACCGCTGTTAACCGCTGGATCTACCCGCCAAGCCGATCGCCCAGCCCGCCAGCATACAATGCGCGCGGCTATCGAGTGGAGCTATAAGCTGTTATCGGCACAGGAGCAGCTCCTGCTGCAGCGGCTGAGCATCTTTGCTGGCGGTGCAACACAAGCGGCCGTCGAGGCTGTCTACACGCAGATGGGCGACCAGCCCGAGAGCGTTGCGGCGCTTTTGGCTGCGCTGCTCGATCATAGCCTCATCCAGTGTCAGCAGCAGTGGAACGGCGAGCCACGCTATACGTTGTTGACGATGATTCACGCCTTCGCCCACGAGCAGCTGACGCAGTCGCCTGCGCACGCGGACCTGCAAGCTGCCTATATCAGTTACTATACTGAACTAGCCAAGCAGGCCCATGCTGCGTTCCGCCGCCATAGTGAGCAGCAGTGGCTTGATGTGCTCGCCCAAGAGCACCAGAATCTACGGGCAATTTTTCAGTATAGCCTCGATAGCGATAAATCTGAGGTCGCGCTCACCTTGGGCGGGCTGATCAGCCGCTTTTGGATCTTCAAAGGGCACGTGAGCGAAGGCCGCCGCTGGCTCACGGCGGCGCTGGCAGCTCCTAGCGCAAGCACAGCCGATCTCGCCACCCAAGCCCAGGCCCTCTATACAGCTGGCGTGCTGGCAGCGCTTCAGGCCGATGATGACCAGGCTATCGCTGCCTACGATGCCTGTATGGCCCTCGCCCGCGCACTCAATGATCAGCACAGGCAGGCGATTGTGCTGCTCAACCGTAGCTCGATTGCCCGCCAGCACGGCGACTACAGCGCAGCAGAGAGCTTTCTCAGCGCTGCACTTACACTAGCGTTTGAGCACAGTGATCAGCAGCTGATGGCGCTGGCCCTCACCGAGCTAGCGCTCGTGCTGCAAGCACTGGAGGAGTACGCGCTAAGCGAGCTGTGCTACCACGAGGCACTACATCTCCTGCAACAGCTCGGCAATGAGTTCACCGCAGCAAATGTCGTGGCCCTGTATGCACAGCTTAAGGATGAGCAGCAGCAGTATGATCGCGCCAAGCAGCTCTTTTTTGAGGCGCTTGAAGTCCAGCGCGCCCTAGGCGATAGCCAGAGCATTCACCGCACGCTCAGCGGACTCGCCCTCGTTTTGCTACGCGAAAACTATGTGGCCGAGGCCCGTCAGTGCTGGCACGAAAGCCTCCACTATGCCGTTGCTATCGAGCAGCCCCATGCGCTGGTCAAGGTGCTAGAGGGCTTCGCTCAGCTCGCTGGTGCAACCGATCAGTTCGCACACGCGGCACGGCTATGGGCCGCAGCAGAGGCGCTGCGCTCACGCATCCAGCACCCAGCGCCGCCTGCCGTCCAGCGCTTGTACCTTCAGCTTCAGCAGCAGGCGCGCCAGGCGCTCAGCGCCGAGGCTTGGGCGCAGGCTTGGGCTGAAGGCGCGCAGATGAGCGTTGAGCAGGCTACGGCGCTCGCCTTGCATGCGCTCTAATGCGCCTGACCAACCTAGGGCACAGCGAGTACGCCGAGCGTGCTACAGCCCTGATACAAGCTCCAGGCGATCAGGGCTGCGCTCCACGCTATGCGTATAGTTCTATGCTGAGCAAGCGGTATAATCCGGCGCTTGGCTGAGGACTAGTCGGACTGAATATCGAGCTTGACCACAGCATCCCACTGCTCGGCGATGAGCTTTTGCGCCGTCTCCAGCTGGAGGAGGGAGGGAAAGGCGGCATTGGCATAGACCTCAGCCGGTGGCAGAATGGCCGCTAGCTCCGGCGGAATCACCTTGCGCTGCACCAGATCGTGGTAGCGGATGGGATGGCCGTAGCCTTTTAGCCACAGCAACTGGCCCACGTCCGAGTAGACAAACTCCATCCATAGCTTGGCCGCATTCACATGCGGCGCGAAGGCGCTGATCCCCTCCGCATACACGCCGCCAAGCACCCCTGACGGCGGCACCACCACCGCAATAGCAGGGCCGC
>JABXJS010000019.1 GCA_013538855.1 Herpetosiphonaceae bacterium | reverse complement strand
GCCATGATGCACACAGCGGCGGTTGGTGCGCAACCCAACCGCCGCTGTCTTTTTTAGGATGACGGGCGCGCTATGCTATGTGGCCCTGCTGCTAGCTCAGCTCCTCGTTGTGCGGCTGCGGCGGATGCTGCGCCGAGTAGCGCGCAATGCCGATCAGCAGCGCCACCATCAGCAGCGCAAGCACGGCCAGCGCGCCCAGCTTGAGCCACGAGCCAGGCAGCAGCAGCGCCAAACCGCCAAACAAGATGCTGACCGCATAGTAGAAGCCGACCACCTGGCGCTGCGAGAGGCCCAGGTCGTAGAGCTTGTGGTGCAGATGGCCGCGATCAGCATTGGTGGCCTTGCTCCCGCGCCAGCGCCGCCAGATGATCATCCACACACCATCGAGCAGCGGCACCCCCAGCACAAGCAGCGCGCTCGCCAGCTTGGCCCCGCCGATGATCGAGCAGATCGCCAGCACATAGCCCAGCAGCATCGCCCCGCTATCGCCCATGAAGATGCGCGCCGGATGCAGGTTGTAGGGCAAAAATCCTAGGCACGCGCCCGCTAGCGCCAGCGGCAGCAGCACCAGCGAGTACTGCTGCAGCGAGTAGGTGTGCAGCGCCAGCACCAGCGCCGCGATCAGCGTCACGCCGCCGGCTAGGCCATCCAGGCCGTCGATCCAGTTCAGCGCATTGGTCATGCCCACAATCCAGAACAGCGTAAAGCCAATCGCCAGCGGCGGCCAGAGCTGATGAAAGTTCACTTGGCCGAGCGGCGTGTTAAACGCGGTGGCAATAATCCCGCGCGCGCCGCCAGCACCAGGCTGAGTCGCCGGATGCAGCGTCTGCTCCCAGAGATATGGGCCGACCGCAACCAGCGCCGCGCTGAGCTGGGCGACCAGCTTGACCCGCGGCGCGAGACCACGCAGGTCATCAAGCAGCATCACCACCCACATGATCGTCGCGCCAAGCGCCAGCAGGCTTAGCCGGAAGGTCTCGATCGGCAAGCGCTCGATCTGCGGCACGCCGCACGATAGCAGCACCGACGCCGCCAGCGCGGCCATAAAGCCAAGATAGATCGCCACGCCGCCGAGTCGGGGCGTTGGCCGCCGATGCACACGCCGTGGATCGTTAGGCAGGTCGTACCAGCCGCGCGCAATGCACAGCCGCCGCACCAGCGGCGTCAGCCCAAGGCTGACAATAAATCCAATCAGCGTGACTCCCAAAAACCGTTCGTGCATATGCTCCCCGCCTATAGGCCAATCCAGCGAGCGTAGATGCTGCGGGCCAGCAGCGGATCCTCGGTGCCGCTGATGATCGCGCGCCCATCTGGAAACACAGTGATCTGATATGCTTCGGCGGCAAATCGCAGCAGATGCTCGGTCAGCCGCGTGCGACAGCCAGCCGCCGCCAGCCGCGCCGCCAGCTGCTCTAGCTCGATCCGCCCACGGGCAGCTGGGCGCACCTGGATAGCGTTGCGACCACAGAGCTGGGTTGCACCGGAGTCGGGGTTGTTGAGCAGCACAAACTCGCCGCGCCCGCACACGGGACAGTCCGGTTGCTTCGGCGGCAGTGGCAGCTGATCAAACGCCCAGCGCCAGCCATCGACGATCAGCAGCCCTGGGTTGGGCTGGCCGCTGCCGACAAGCAGCTTAAGCACCTCAGTCGCCGCCAAGTTCGCCATCACGCCGACCATGCTGCCCACCACGCCGGCAGTCTCGCAGGTTGGCAGGCTGCCTGGCTCCGGCGTCTGCGGGAAAAGACAGCGCAGGCATGGGCCGCCAGGGCGCAGCGTGGCCGTCATGCCATAGCCACTGACGACGCCGGTGTAGACCCAGGGCCGCTGCTGCTGCACACACCACTCATTAATAAGATAGCGCAGCTCCAGATTGTCCGACCCATCGACCAGCACATCGGCTGCGCCAACCGCCTCGGCGATGGTCTCGGCGTTGATGTCTGCGACCAGCGCCGCGATGTTGGCTGCGCTGTTGATCTGCTGTGCGTGCTGGGCGGCAGCGACCGCCTTAGGCCGTTGTTCACGAGCGTCAGCCTCGGTGTATAATTGTTGCCGGGGCAAATTGTGTTCTTCAACCCAATCTCGATCGACAATGCGTATCCGCCCCACGCCAGCCCGCACTAAAGTCTGCAGCGCAGCGCTCCCGGTGGCCCCAAGGCCCAAGATCGCCACGCTGGCCTGGGCTAAGCGGGCTTGCCCCTGTTCACCAATGCCTGCAAAACGCATCTGGCGTGCATACCGTTCCATGCCACCTCCATATTCGTCGTATTGTACCGCGCCCGTTTCAGGGCGACAACTTGACAGGCATACACTCCGGGGCATACAATCGGTCGATCTTGTCGTAGAAGGAGTGTTCGATGCCGCGTCCTACCAGCTTCGAGCGAGCTATTCTCGACCCGTTTTATCACGAGCTACGTACATCGCTCACACTCATCCAAACATGCACCGACCTGCTGATGAACGCCGACGTCACCGATCCTGGTGATCTTCGCAATTTTTTACAGATTATCCGACGTGGCGGCACACGTATTGATCGTCTGGTGCGTGATTTTATTCTGCTGGCCAAAAGTGAGCAGGGCATGCTGCGCGAGGAGCACCCAAGCGAGCCAACATCGCTGCTGCCGCCGATCAACCTTGCGCTGCTCGAGGTGCGCGCCGAGGCTGCCGAGCGCAATATCGATCTGGTCGCCGACCTGCCCGACACGCTGCCGCTGGTGCTCGCCAACCCCGATGACCTGCGCCTGATCCTCGGGCGCTTGCTCAACGTGGCCTTGCGCTTTGTTGAGGACGATGGTGATGCCATCGTGGTTCAGACCCGCGCCAACGCGGATTCGGTGGTGACCATCATCACTGTCGAGGGCACGCCGCTGCTCAACGAAGATCTGCCGCACATCTTCGAGCGCTTTTTTGTGCCCCAGAACCTGCCGCTCTCACGTGAGCAGCACGGCCTGGGCTTGGATTTGCCGGTGGTTACGGCCTTGGTCGAGCTTCATGGCGGCAAGGTGGCTGTTGAGCAGCTTGCCAATGGCAACGCGTTCGCCTTCACAATTCCCCGCGCTGAGCCGGCTCCAGCCTAGTCACCATAGTCAGAGTGGGGAGCTATGCAGATCGCAGTTGATGGCAGTCGTCTGGCGATTGGGCAACGCACGGGTACGGAATCTTACACGGTGGAGCTTATCCGCGCACTGGCGGCGCTCGACCGTCAGCCCAACCATCACTATACCTTGTATGTAAACACGCCGCCAGCTGCGCTGCCCCCGCTGGGCACCAATTGGCGGCTAGCGTCGATTCGCGCCCCGCGGCTGTGGACCCATGCGCGGCTAGGGCCGACGCTGCGCATAGCCCAGCCCGATGTGGCCTTTATTCCTGCCCACGTGCTCCCGCTCACGCCGCCGCCGCGCTCGGTCGTCACAATCCACGACCTCGGCTATGAGCACCATCCGGAGTCCCACCCGCTGCGCCAGCGGCTCTACTTACGCTGGTCCACCAAGTGGAGCGCACGCCACGCCACCCGCGTGATCGCCATCTCCGAGGCCACCCGCCGCGATCTCGTGCGCTACACTGGCATCAGCCCCAGCAAGATCAGCGTTATCTACCACGGTGTGCATGCGCGCTTTAAGCCCAGCGATCAGGCGACAAGCCAGGCCACAGCAGCAAAGTACAACCTGCACGGCCCATACCTGCTGTTTGTCAGCACCATCCAGCCGCGGAAAAATCTTGTGCGCCTGATCGAAGCCTACGCCCAGGCGCGCCAGCACGCCCCCAATCTGCCACCGCTGGCCCTCGGCGGCAAGCCCGGCTGGCTCACCACCCAGATCGAAACCCGCGCCGCTGAGCTAGGCATCGCCGACAGCGTGCGCTTCCTAGGCTATGTCGCCGATGACGATCTGCCCGCCCTGCTCAGCGGAGCCACGCTCTATCTGCTGCCCTCGCTCTACGAGGGCTTTGGCATGACCGTGCTCGAAGCCATGGCCTGTGGCACACCGGTCATCACCGCCAATGTCGCCAGCCTGCCCGAGGTCGCCGGCGACGCAGCCCTGCTGATCGATCCGCTGTCAACCGCCGCGCTGGCCACCGCCATTTTGACACTCTGGAGCAGCCCCGCTCAGCGCGCTGAGCTACGCGAGCGCGGCCGCGCCTGGGCCGCCCAGTGGACGTGGGAGCGCTGCGCCCGCGAAACTTTAGCTGTGCTGGAGCAGGTTGGCACACCAGCTGTGCGAGGAGGTCAGGTATGCGCATCGAAGATCTAATTGGCCGCAGCCTGGGCCGCTACGAGATCACCAAGCTGCTTGGCCGGGGCGGGATGGCCGCTGTCTTTGAGGCCAACGACACGGTCCTGCGCCGTCCAGTCGCACTCAAGGTGCTCTACTCACAGTACCTGGCCGACGAGGCGCTGGTGCAGCGCTTTCGCCGCGAGGCGATCGTCGCCGCCCGCCTTGAGCACCCGAACATTGTGCCGATCTACGATGTTGGCGAGACCGAGGGCAGCGTGTACATCGCCATGAAGCTGCTCTCCGGCCGCTCGCTGCAGGATGTGCTGCTTGAGCAAACCAGCGCTCTGCCGCTCGAGCGCAGCCTGAACATCATCAGCCAGCTCGCTGCGGCGCTTGACTACGCGCACCAGCACGGCGTCATCCATCGCGATATCAAGCCCGGCAATGTAATGCTCACCGCCAATGATCACGTCGTGCTCACTGACTTCGGCATCGCCAAAGCGCTCGACGCGCCAGGGATGACTGGAACTGGCGTGATCATCGGCACGCCCGACTATATGGCCCCCGAGCAGATCGACGCGAAACAAGGGCCGCTTGATCAGCGCGCCGATATCTATGCCCTTGGTGTGCTCACCTACCGTATGCTCACCGGCCAGCGCCCGTTCGACGGCTCCACCACCGAGGTGCTGATGGCCCATCTGTCGCAGCAGCCGCCGCTGGCCTCGCAGCACAACCCCAGCCTGCCGCCGTCGATTGATCAGGTTGTGTCCCGCGCGCTCGCCAAGGCCCCTGCCAACCGGCCAGCCTCCGCTGGGGCCTTCGCCGCCGACCTGCGCAACGCCGTCGGCACCGCCACCGCTGTCGGTGCCCTCACGCCGCCGCCAGGCGCACTGCGCCGTGGCGCTGAACAGGCGGTCATCCCCGCCGCAGCCACCAGCCGCCTCGTTGACCGCTCGACCAAGCCGCTGACGCCCGAGGAGGCCCGCCGCATGCATACGCAGGCCCAGCAGCGCCGCCAGCGCTCGGGCTGGCCCATCCTACTGAGTATTGGCGTGATTATGCTGCTGATCGCTGGCGCAGTCTTCTGGCGCATCATAAAGTTTCGCAGCGATACGAGCACTGAGCAAACCAGCCAGGCCCAGGTGCTGCTCGATATCAATGCCACCAGCACAGCTATCGCCGCTGCCTTTGCGCCCAGCGCGGTGGCCAGCGCTGCGCCTGCCGCCACCGCCACGCTGCTCAACAGCCCCACGCCCAGCCCGACACCGCAGGCGACCAGCACCGCCAGCAGCGAGAGCGCAGGGCAGCTGCCCACCAGCGCGGCCACCCTGGTGAGCGCCCCGCCGCCAGATGTGCGCCCTTCGGCCACGCCGCAGCCAGCTGTGCCCACCAACACCGCACCACCTGCACCCACCAACACGCCGCCGCCGCCGTCGCCAACACCATGCGCCGGCCCGCTGCAGGGCGGCTTTGGCGCGCTCTGGCGCTCGCAGCCCACTATTGCGGCCAGCCTTGGCTGCCCAACCAGCGGCGAGGGCGCTGCCGAGGCCTCGGTACAGTACTTTGAGGGCGGGATCATGTACTACTGGCAGCCCACCGGCAGCATCTATGTGTTCTATGGAGCCAGCAGCGGCTCTTGGACGCGCTACTCCGATCCTGGCGGCGCTGATGTGCCCCAGGAGACCGCACCCGATGGCCTGTACGAGCCGGTGCGCGGCTTCGGCAGCATCTGGCGCAACATCCCAAGCGTGCGCGACGCCTTGGGCTGGGCCACCACGCCCGAGTATCCGATCACCGGCGTGGCCCAGGTGTTCCCCAATGGACTGATGCTCTTCTCGCCTGCGGTGACCACCGCGCCAGCGCGCATCTGGGTGCTCACCAATGCGGGAACCTGGAACCTTTATCGTGATCCAAACAGTTAACTACCTACGGAGATATACATGAGCAAGCTCGACTATAAACATACCTATAATCAGCATGTGGCGCAGCTATCTGCAGACCACGACCGCGACCGCGCCATGGAGCTAGCGATCGGCGGCCAGTTCGAGGCCTATGGGTTGCTGGAGCGCGATTTGCTGATCAGCTGTGGTCTAGAGCCAGAGCACTACTTGATCGACATCGGCTGTGGCTCTGGCCGCCTGGCCCACCCGCTCTCGGCGTATCTCACCGGCCCCTATCTCGGCACCGATGTGGTGCCCGAGCTGCTGAGCTACGCCCGTGAGCTGTGCAATCGCCCTGAGTGGCGCTTTGAACTGATCGACAGCATCGCCATTCCCGCGCCAGACAGCGTCGCCGATATGGTCTGCTTCTTCTCGGTGTTCACCCACCTGCTGCACGAGGAGAGCTTTGTCTACCTGCAGGAGGCGCAGCGCGTGCTCAAGCCCGGCGGCAAGGTCGTGTTCTCCTTCTTGGAGTTCGCCATTCCCTGTCACTGGGACATCTTCAGCGGCAATATTGCCAACGTCAACAACAAAGACGTGCACTTGAATATGTTTATGAGCCGCGATGGCATTCAGGCATGGGTCGATCACCTCGACCTCGAGATTGTCCAGATCAGCGATGGCGATAAGCCGCACTT
This sequence comes from Herpetosiphonaceae bacterium, assembly GCA_013538855.1. Classification (GTDB taxonomy): domain Bacteria; phylum Chloroflexota; class Chloroflexia; order Chloroflexales; family Herpetosiphonaceae; genus OHK22. Next base: position 5,959 of record JABXJS010000019.1, on the reverse strand, counting down.
TCCCATCCAGCAGCCCGTCACCGTCGGCGACGGCTCGATCATGGAGGGCATGGGCAACCTCGGACAGTCGGTGTGCGTCCTACAGAAGCCATCCTAGAGCATAGCGGTGCTCTGGCTGCCAGCGCGGGTTGCTTTGTCCAGTACAATAGACAGCGTCGCTCCACTGTACTACACGCCGCTCGGCGGCTACGGGCTTGGCTTTGGCTGGATGGCTAGCCGACTGATCTAGCTCGGCGCTCCAGCGTAGCCATGCGCCGTAGCCGCCCTGCTCGCCAGCCAGATACGCCGGATTTGGTAGGAAAGGATTTCGGAGATGAGTCAACAACAGCCGCAACGCTTTCGCCCGTACAGCACTTCTGGTGATGAAACTAGCCCCGACGCCAAAACCCGCCGCATCGACTCAACCGCCGAGGAGCCATGGCAGGATATGGTCAACCCCGAGTGGCGCGGCACACGCAAGCGCGCCACAAGTTCATCCCGCCTGGGCATGCCAGACCAGCAGCGTTTATCGCGCTGGCTTGATCGCGGTGGCTGGAAGTATTTGGTTGCCGCCGCAGTGGTGGTGATTATTATCTTCATTGTTGTGCTCGCCACCGGTTCATCAGGCTCCGATCCCACCACCACCGCGCTTAATCCACAGCCCGATAACAGCAATAGCGGTCCCGCCCTCGGTGAGCTGACGACGCCTGGCCCGCTCGAGACGGTCGATCCAAATGCAGGCCAGCCGACAGCGCCGGTCGAGAGTCAGCCCGTCGAGTCCACGCCGCGCTTTGCGGTCACTGGCACTGGCGTCGAGGGCCTGTTTCTACGCGATGCGCCCGACGTCAACTCCAATATTCTGAAAACAATGCCCGAGGGCACAATCGTGGAGAAGATCGGCGAGCAGCAAGGCCCCGACCGGATGTGGTTCAACATCCGCGACACGGCCTCGAACCTCACTGGCTGGGCCGCCGCCGACTACCTCCAGCCTGCGCCGCAGCAGTAAGCCGCTGGCGCTTGATTAGCCTAAACTACTGCGGGCGCGTCTGATCGACAGACGCGCCCGCTCATTGTTCAGCACACATGGTTGCCTCAGCGCACCAGATATGAGATCAGCAAGGTGGCCAAGCCCAGCAGGCAGGTGTAGCCGGTCACGTCGGTCACTGTGGTCACGATCACGCCGGAGGCCAGCGCCGGGTCCACTCGCAGGAGCTTAAGCGTCAGCGGCACCAGCGTTCCCGCCAGCGGCGCGGCGATCAGATTGGCCAGCATGGCCGTGCCCACAACAACGCCCAGCATGAGATTGCCCTTCCACAGGAAGCCCAGCAGCGCGATGACGGCACCAAAGGCCAGTCCGTTGATCACGCCAATGCCCATCTCACGCGCGAGCGCCCGCAAGCCATCGCCCCGCTGCACCTCGCCTAGCGCCAGCGAGCGCACGATCAGCGTCAGCGTTTGGATGCCAGCGTTGCCGCCCATGCCGGCGACAATCGGCATAAATGGCACCAGCGCGATCACCTTGGCCGTTGTACCATCGAAGCGGCTCACCACCCAGCCAGCCAGGATGGCCGTGGGCAGGTTGAGCAGCAGCCAGAACAGCCGCCGCCGCGACGAGCGCAGCAGCGAGTCCTCGACATCCTCGTCCTGCGGCAGGTTGGCCAGGCGGTACATATCCTCGGTGGCCTCCTCCTCGATCACGTCGATGATATCGTCGGCGGTGACCATGCCCACGATGTGGCGCTCGTCATCGACCACCGGCAGCGCCAGCAGGTCGTAGCGCGCCAGCAAGCGCGCGCACTCCTCCTGGTCGGTGTCAACGTGCGCTGTCAGCACGTTGGGGTCCATAATCGTGCCCACAGTTTGGTGGGCCGGTGCCATCACCAGGGCGCGCAGGCTGACCACGCCCACCAGTCGCTCGCCTGCATCGACCACGAACAGGTAGTAGATCGACTCCTCCTCCGGCCGCAGTGTGCGCAGCATGTCGATCGCCTGCTGGGCCGTCATCTGATCGCGCAGCGTGATCACCGATGAGGTCATCAGGCCGCCAGCGCTGTCCTCCTCGTGCGCGAGCAGCTGCTGAATATCATCGGACTCGGCATCGGGCAGGGCGGCAAGCGTGGCCTCGACCTGCTCTGGCTCTAGCTCGCTCAGCACATCGGCGGCGTCGTCTGGCTCCATCTGGGCAATAATATCGGAGAGCTGCGCTGGCGGCAGCGAGTTGGCTAGCTCAACCTGGTTCTCTGCGTCTAGCTCGGCCAGCACAGCGGCGCTATATTCTGGATCAAAGCGCGAGAAAACAGCGTAGAGGGCATCCCCCTCTAGCTCGTATAGCACAGCTGCGCTATCGGCGGGATGCAGCGAGGCGATCAGCTCGACTACGGCGTCGATGTCGTTGTTGTCTAAGAGGCTCTGGACTTCATCCAGCAAGGGGCGAATGTCGAGGACTTTGGTCATCGCACACCTCCAGTACACAAGAAAACAGGCGGGATACACCCGCCTGTCCTATTTTGAGACTGGTTGGTGCTCCCGCGTTAGCGGATCAGTCGATGTTGATATGTAGGGCCATCTGTACTCATAGTGCGCCTAGTATACCACACGATTTAATCATTCTTTCCACTCACATCCAGCGTGTAGCGAATAAACTCCTGCGCCGTCTGATCGGCGTTGAGCACCTGATCCGGCTGCCACTGGAGCGCGCGCTCGATGTGCGCATCCCACGGCGGGCCTAGCTCGCGCTGCGCCCAGCGCGCCGCCGCAGGCTTGGAGGCAATCACGCCAAAGCGCAGCGCATGCAGCACACGGCACATCGATATAATCGCATAGGCTTGATAGTCGCTACCCTGCAGACGCTCCGGCTGCTCCAACAGACCGCGCCACCACGAGCCGAGCAGCGCGCGCACCGCCTGGCGAATCTGCGCTGGCGTCACCGGATCGATCAGCGGCCGGATGGGCGGGCCGTCGACCACGACACCATGCTCGCGCAGCACATGGCGCTGGATCACCCAGTCCCAGCCGTGCGGCGCACAGAAGAACTGGCCCTCGTTGAGCGTGGGCCAGGCGGTTGTGTCAGCGGGATCGTAGCTGTGCAGCGCAGGCAAGGCCAGGTATGACCCTTCGAGCTTGGCCGCCCACTTCAGCCCACTGGCGGCTAGCGCGGCGTGCATCTGCTCCAGCTGGGCAACGGTCGCAGCGTCGAGCGTCGCTTTGGTCACGACCAGGAAGTCCACATCGCTGGTTTGCTGATTAAAGTCGCCGCTGGCCAGCGAGCCATACAAATACATGCCCACGTACTGCCCGCCCAACACAGTGCGAACACGCTCCAGCAGCAGCGCCAGCAGGTGATTAACCGCCACATCGGCGGTGGGGTTGGTTTGATTCATAGTTGATTTAGGGTCTCATTGGCAGAATACGCGCCCGTGCGCTCGTCTCATCAACCGTGATCAGCGCACCTGATTTAAGCCACGTTTCAAACTGATTGAGCGCACTGATCACAAGCAAACCGAGATGGCTTGGATGCACATTTTGTGTGCGCACTTGGATAACACTAGGGCCATCAGCGTTTGTCATAGCTAAAATTGTTCCAAAGTCAAGATCATGGGTAAAAACAACATAATCATGCTGTTGCGCCCAGCGCATAATCTCCTGGTCAGGCGCATCGGTTTTGCCGATCATAGACTAATGAATGGATTCGAGGTTATGTTCATCAAAAAAAGCAATCCAAAGCGGAGACAAGTTCATGTCTACGAGAATTTTCATGCGGCATAATCCAATGGCACATCTAGCTCTTCAACACGCCAAGCTGCATAGGCCAAAGCAGCATACACATCCGCTTCTTCTAGATAGGGATAGAGTTCCAAAATGGCTTGGATTGAATGTCCGGCCGCAATCAATCCAACCACTGTGCCAACTGTAACGCGCATACCGCGAATACATGGCCTCCCGCCCATAATCTCCGGATTCAGGGTAATTCGTGGAAATTTCTGCATAGGTTTTCTCCCGCTGCTGCTGTATCAGTAAGTTCTAGTAGCTGATACAAGAATATAGCGTATAATAATACCCGCTATAGCTCCAACACATAAGCCAGCAAAGCCACCAATTACGTAGCCAACAATATCATTGGATAGAGTATTACCACCCCAAGCAACACCAATCGCAGCACTAACGAGTGATAAAATTCCTTGAAATAACTCTAAAAAGTTATCAATGCCAGCAGAGCCGCTGCCAGAGTAGTTATCTCCGCCTCGACGCCGACACACTCGACACTCATAGTAGGATTGACTTCCAGGGTCAGTATCTAAATAAACCCACTTTGGGCTGTGCTCTGTGCATGTAACACAGTTGCAGCCCGCTTGATTGTCACCTTTTCTTGCAAATTTTTGGGCTTGCTGGAGCCGAGTAAAAATTTGTGCATCATGTTCAAAAGAAAAAATATGCTCAGCCAATGTTGGATCAACAATTACAGGCGTGCTACAGATTGCACAGGATTGGAGCGCATGTGGTTGTTGCAGTTGACGCTTTAGATTTGCTACCAAAGAGTCTTGCCCACCAGTTCCACATTCTACACAGTGCAGTTTATTCTTCACCATGGTCGCGTGTGTTCTACACACAAATCGACCACATCCACCAGTGCATTGTCCAGCAGCTGTGCCTCCACAAAAGTAACAGTTCATTCTAACCCCTGCTTGTGTATACTCATTTGAGATACCAATTCTTGGAGGAAACAGAGGAAAGTCCAGAACACAACCATCGGTCTACTCAGCCCTGCTCTCTATTCATTTTCACTGAATTGGTGACTCACACAGCAATTATATGTATAACAATACTCTACAGTCAATAATAAATTTACGTTCTCAGCACAGCGCACGGATGGCCTGGGCCATGGCTGGCGGCACGGGGAAGTGGCGCTCTAGCAGCTCCAGCAGGGCCAGGGCGGACTCGCGGCTGCGCTCGTAGCCCTGGATGAGCGCGGGCAGGTGCGCGGCGACCTGCGGGCAGCGCTGCTCGTAGCGGCGCTCGCTGGCGAACTGGTCCTTGGGGGCGGGCTGCGGCTGCTCGCGGCGCTCCAGCAGCTCCAGCGCCCGATCCACCGCGTAGTGCTGGATGAAGCGCTGCGCCGAGAGCTTCTCGCCGCGCCGGTAGCGGCCAAGGCCAACGTAGAGGTTGGTCAGCGCCTCGCCAAGCAGCCACGCATCGCTCTGTGGCTGGGCTGCGGGCGTCTGGAGCTTGGGCACGGCCAGCTGCGCAGCGTCGGCAGTGTCGGCGGCCTGCCAGACGATCCGGCCAGGGCTGAAGGGTATCGCGTCTAGCTCGGCGCGCTCGAAGACGGCGAACTCGCAGAAGATGCCGTCGGCATAGAGCGCTTTGTAGCCATCGACGGTGTTTTGAAAGGCAAAGGCCAGCGGCGCAATGCCGCTGAGCCAGCCTAGGTCGTCGAGGAACCAGCGCTTGCAGCCATCACGGGCAAGCACGAAGAAGTCGAGGTCGGAGTAGGCGTCGAGGCGCTCGCGCTCGAGGCCCACCGAGCCAAGCCCGATCAGCGCCAGCGCCCGGCCCGAGGCGTCCAGCGCCGCTCCAATCGCATCCAGCCGCGCCAGCAGCTGTTCGGGTGTGTTCATGCGTAGCTCCTTCAGAATAGTAGCCATCAAGCATCGCGTCTGCATTAGACGCTCGCCATCCACAAACGCGGCACTGCCCATCCACGGCGCTAGATTAACCTACGCGCTGAACATCCATCCGCTGCGCCTGCGCCTGCGCTACACGGACGTGACACGGCATCACCACCGTGCTGAATGCATCCACGCGCTGAACATCCACCCGCCGCGCCTGCGCCTGCGCTACACGGACGTGACACGGCATCACCACCGCGCTGAATGCATCCACGCGCTGAGCATCCACCCGCCGCGCCTGCGCCTGCGCTACACGGACGTGACACGGCATCACCACCGCGCTGGATGCATCCACGCGCTGAGCATCCACCTGC
>JABXJS010000170.1 GCA_013538855.1 Herpetosiphonaceae bacterium | reverse complement strand
TGATCTGCGTGCCAGCGTCGGCAAGCTCGGCGGCGAGGGCGATGCCATGCTCAAGCGACTGCGCAGCGGCGGCGCTGGTCATCGCCGGGCCGAGCGCAAGATTGCGCGTGCCTGGGCCGAGGCGGAGGCTGCGCAGCTGCGGATGCGGCGGATCGAGCGGTGTCTGCATACCAGCGTCAACAACCATAACTGTGGCTGCGGCGCTGCGGGCGAGGACGTTGACAGCGGCACCGCCAGCAAGGAAATTCGCGACCATCTGCCCGGTGACGACGGCGGGGTAGGCGCTGACGCCAGCTTCGGCCACGCCATGATCGGCAGCCACAACCACGATCGTGGCCTGGTCGAGGGCGGGCGTCAGCGTGCCAGTGATGCCAGCGAGCTGCACGGCGAGCTGCTCGAGCTGGCCTAGCGCGCCAGGCGGCTTGGTCAGTTGATCCTGGTGCGCGCGGGCGGCAGCCTGGGCCTGCGCATCAAGCGGGCGGATTGTGCTAAGCGTCGTGGTCAGCATCGCTGTGCTCCTGTGCTTGCTCGGGCGGCGGCTGGCTCGGCTGCTTGGCGGTGTGGGTGGGATCGGTGTTTTTCGGCAGCACCTCCTCGGCAGTTGATGCGCGGGTGGTGCGCGGCGGTGGCGGGGGCGGGGCGTGGTTTTCGGCGACCAGGTGCTCGCCGAGCGAGACGGCGTCGGCCTCATCCTGGGGCAGATCAGGCTCGTGCTCGCTGGCCTGCGGCGTCTGCTCTGACTCATCGACGACGACGCGCGTGCCGGTGAAGGGCAGGATCACCTGCGTCGAGGTCGAGCGCTGGAGCGGCTGTTCATCGAGCGAGTCGCGCAGGCTATTGCGGCGAATGATGAGGGCGTCGGACCCAAGGGCCTCGATATCGGCGGCAGCGACGAAGTGGCGCTCGGAGCCAAGGAAGCCGTGAGTGATCATGTAGCCCTTGACCGCGCCGCTGGTGTCGATGAGCAGCTCGCCAACGGTGCCAATGCGCTGGCCGTCATCGGAGACAACGGTTGTGCCGCTGACGCGAATCTTGCGGCCGAGCAGGGCTTTCCACTCGGGGAACTCGCTGATCGGGGTTGGCTCGACGTCGGCCTGGACCAAGATGACATCGCCGATCACGCGGACGGTGCTCCAGGGCACAACGTGGGCCTCGCGCAGCCAGCGTGGGCTGGTGGTGATAAAGGCGACCAGCCGGTCGTGGTCGATGTCGAGCAGGAGATCCTCGACATGGCCGATGATGTTGCCAGTGCTGCTTTGAATCAGCTGTTTGCGTAGTAAATCGCCAGCTTTGAGCATCGCTGGTACTCCTTTGTGGGCCGTTCAGTGGGCCTATTGTAGCGTATGATCGCTCGATTAGGGCTTAAGTATGGTTGGGGATAGGCCGAAAATCAACCCTATTATCAACCGAAATCAGGCGAAAACCGTTCCAATTTTGCTGCAAAGCCTGTATAATTGGGTGCATCACGCATGCTTCATTAATCAATCCACAGCAACCGTGCAGCACGAATGGCTCTGCTACAGAGGCCTCCTGCACGGCCATGCGTGTATTTTAACCTGCTGTACCCCCGCGCAAACCTTAATCTCTGACCAAATGTCGACGAACAAGCGAACACTCTCAATCTGCTGAGCGTTTCTGAAGCTATCGAACAAGGAGGCCCTGTGCGTCGCTTATCTCCTAGATGGATGTTTTTAGGTCTCGGTGGACTTTTACTGAGCCTCAGCGTGCTGGCCAGTGTCTGGCTTGGCGCGCCTGCGGCACAGGCCTCAATGGATGGCATTTGGCATGATGTGGCAGCGAGCGCCGTTGTTGCGCGCGGAGAGCGCCAGATTGTTCCCGATAGCTATCGTCTGCTGGCTGCGGATGAGCGGGCGCTGCTGGCGGTGTTGGCCAACGCGCCGCTGGAGAATCCCGCTGTGGCGCAGAGCAGCGCGGCTGTGCTGACGCTGCCGCTGCCTGACGGATCATGGCAGCGCTTTAAGCTGCTGGAGACAGCGGTGATGGAGCCAAAGCTCGCCGCCAAGTTCCCCGACATCAAGACCTATGTTGGGGCGAGTCTGGACAACCCGCTTGTAACCGCGCGGCTTGACCACACGCCAGCGGGCTTTCACGCGCTGATCTACCTGCCCGACGATATGGTCTTCATTGATCCGTACAGCCGTGGCGATACAACGCACTACATGAGCTACTCGCGCAGCGCCTACATCGCCGACAAGAGCGACGAGCTGCCTGGGTTTGTGCAGTATCCGCCGCTGGGTGAAACCCGCCGACCAGCTGCGGTCAATAGCCCCACTGCCCCCAACGCGGCGGTGACGCTGCGCACCTACCGGCTGGCGGTGGCGGCCACCGGCGAGTACACGGCCTTCCAGGGCGGCACAGTCAATCAAGCGATGGCCGCAATCGTCACCACAGTTAACCGCGTGGTGGGCGTGTACGAGCGCGAGGTGGCCGTGCGCATGGTGCTGGTCGCCAACAACGATCAGATCGTCTACACCAACGCTGGCACCGATCCATACACCAATGGCAACGCGGGCCTGATGCTCGGCGAGAACCAAAGCAATCTCGACACGGTGATCGGCACCGCCAACTACGACATCGGCCATGTGTTTGGCACGGACAGCGGCGGCGTCGCCTCGCTGGGCGTGCCCTGTCGCACTGGTCTCAAGGCGCGCGGCGTGACCGGCAGCAGCGCGCCAGTGGGCGACCCGTTCGACATCGACTATGTGGCGCACGAGATGGGCCACCAGTTCGGGGCCAACCATACCTTCAACGGCACCACCAGTTCGTGCGTGAACCGCGCCGCATCGGCGGCCTACGAGCCAGGTAGCGGCTCGACGATCATGGCCTACGCGGGCATCTGTGGCGCTGAGAACCTTCAGCCGCACAGCGACCCCTACTTCCACTACAAGAGCCTGCAGGAGATCACCGACTACATCACCACCGGCAGCGGCAACAGCTGTGCGCAGACAACGACCACCGCAAACAATGCGCCGACCGCTAATGCAGGCGCGGACTACAGCATCCCAGCCCAGACGCCCTTTAAGCTGACTGGCTCCGGCGCTGACAGCGATGGCAACGCGCTCACCTACGATTGGGAAGAGTACGACCTGGGCACGGCGGCACCGCCGAGCACCGACGACGGCTCGCGGCCGATCTTCCGCTCGTTTGCGCCGATCTCTAACCCGACACGTATCTTCCCCAAGCTCAGCGACATCCTGAACAGCACCACGACGCTGGGCGAGTCGCTGCCGACAACCAGCCGCACCATGACCATGCGGCTGACCGTGCGCGATAATCAGGTGAGCGGCGGCGGCTATGGCACCGACACCATGCAGCTGAGCGTGGTGGGCAGCGCTGGCCCCTTCCAAGTGACCGGCCCCGGCCCCAGCACGACCTGGACCGGCAATACCAACCAGACCGTCACGTGGGATGTGGCGAACACGACGGCTGTGCCGATCAGCTGCGCCAACGTGGCGATCTCGCTCTCCTACGATGGCGGCCAGACCTTCCCGGTGCTGCTGGCGGCGAGCACGGCCAACGACGGCTCTGAGTCGATCTTGGTGCCGAACCAGACCACCACAACCGGCCGGATTAAGGTCGAGTGCACAAACAACGTCTTCTTCAATATCACGCGCTCCAACCTGACGATTGTGAACGGCACCGGCCCGACTGCCACGCCGCTGCCCTACTGCGCAACCGGCGAAACACTGCTGACGCTGCTCAACGACGATATGGAGAATGGCAGCGCCAACTGGACGACCGCAGGCAGCAGCGGTAGCTCGACGTGGACGCTGGTGGTGACCAACACTAGCAGCCCCACCCACGCCTGGTTTGCCAACGACCTCGACACAACGAGTGACCAGCGGCTGGCCCAGAGCAGCGCCGTGGTGATTCCCGCCGATATCTCCTACGGCACACTCGAGTTTTCGCAGCGCTACAGCTTCGAGCAGGACTCGGTGAATGCGTTCGATGGCGGCGTGCTGGAGTACAGCATCAACGGCGGCGTGTCATGGCTCGATGCGGGGCCGCTGTTCAGCAGCAACGGCTACAATGGCACGATCGTGAACTTCCCAGGTGGCGGCAACCCGCTGTTCAACCGTGCGGCCTTTGTGCGCACCTCGTCAAACTATCCGCAGATGATGCGGTCGGTGGTCAATCTGGCGAATCTGGCTGGGCAGACGGTGCTGTTCCGCTTCCGCGCTGGTACCGATAGCTCGGGCGGCGCGCCAGGCTGGGTCATCGACGATGTGCTGATGCGCGCCTGCTCGGCCAGCGCTGGCCCGACGAACACGCCGACGAGCACGAGCACGCCAACCGACACGCCAACCGACACGCCGACGAGCACGAGCACGCCGACCAGCACGCCGACGAGCACGAGCACGCCGACCGACACGCCGACCGGCACGCCGACGAGCACGAGCACGCCGACTGGCACGCCGACGAGCACGAGCACGCCGACGAGCACGCCAACGGACACGCCAAGCCCGACGGGCACGCCGTGTATCCCAGGCACGAGCCTATTTAGCGACGATATGGAGAGCGGCAGCGCCAGCTGGACGACTGTTGGTAGCACCGGAGCAGTAACCTGGGTGCTGAACACTGCCAGCTCGCATAGCCCGACGCACGCCTGGTTTGGGCAGGATATTGCCACGGTGTCGGATCAGCGCCTGACGCTAAGTCAAACGCTGGCGCTGCCGGCGAGCGGGCCGCTGAACATGCGCTTCTGGCATCGCTACAAGTTTGAAGCCTCTAGCACATTCTTCGACGGCGGTGTGCTGGAGTACAGCACCGATGGCGGGGCGACCTTTATCAACGCCGCGCCGCTGTTCATCCAGAATGGCCCCAATGGCACGATCGCGAGCAACTTTAGCAACCCGCTCGGTGGTCAGCGCGGCTTTGGCAGCACTTCGCCAGGCTACCCGGCCTACATCGAGTCCGTGGTGGACCTGAGCGGCCTGGCTGGGCAGTCCGTGATCTTCCGCTTCCGGGTGGGGACGGACTCCTCGACTTCCTCAACGGGCTGGAACATTGACGATGTGCTGATCGGCGGCTGCTCCAACAGCACGCCGACGCCCAGCTCCACGCCCTCGCCGACGCTCAGCCCAACCGCAACGAGCACGCCAACCGCAACGAGCACGCCCACAGCGACGCCGGTGATCTGTGATCCAGGCACAACGCTGTTCAGCGACGACATGGAGAGCGGCGCGGGCGCTTGGAGCACGGCTGGTGGCTCTGGAGTTGAGCCGTGGTTGCAGATTGATACAAACGCACATAGCCCAGTCCATAGCTGGTTTGTCCATAATGTGAGCACAACCTCTGATCAGCGCCTGACGCTGAGCCAGACGCTGGCGCTGCCAGCAACTGGCGGGGCGACGCTGCGCTTCTGGCACCACTACGCCTTTGAGTTTGGAGCCGGGTTCTACGATGGTGGCGTGGTGGAGTACAGCACCGATGCTGGGGCCACATGGGTTGATGCCGGGCCGCTGTTTGTGCGCAACGGCTACAACGGCACGATCTCCAGCCTCTTCAGCAACCCGCTGGCTGGGCGGCCGGCGTTTGTGGGCAACTCGCCAGCAGCACGCGCAGGCGTGTCGATGGTTGATGTGCCCAGCCTGCTGCAGCAGCTAGTCGGGCGCGCACCAACTGGCACAGCGCCGTACATCGAATCGGTGCTTGATCTGAGCAGCTTGGCCGGGCAGACGGTGACGTTCCGCTTCCGCTTCGGCAGCGACAGCTTTGGCAGCGCCGACGGCTGGTACATCGACGATGTGCTGATCAGCGGCTGTGCTGGCGGCACGCCAACGCCCACGCCGACGCCGACGAGCGCGACCGACACGCCGACGCCGACGAGCGCGACCGACACGCCGACACCGACGAGCGCAACCGACACGCCGACGCCGACGAGCGCGACCGACACGCCGACACCGACGAGCGCGACCGACACGCCGACGCCGACGAGCGTGACCAACACGCCGACACCGACGAGCGCAACCAGCACGCCAACGGCAACGACGACGCCTAGTAGCTTTGACCTCTACCTGCCGGTTGTGCTGAAATAGCGCCAAACGTAGGCGACCGCTGCAGACTTATCTGCGGCGGTCGCTGTTTTTAGGCTCACCCTATGCTGCCCCAAACCAGGAAAAACAGAGTATAATAGGCCTATCGCAACCGATACAAAAAATCATAGGCACTTCAATCAATCTATCTCAATCACTTTGCTGTGTCGCCTACTATCAACCACATCTCGACCATCAACTACATGATTACTACTCAACATATGTATACCTTCTCACAGTGAACAGCATCCCGCAAACCGGGTGCAGGGTGGAACCTTGGCAGAGTCTGAGGTGCTGCCGCAAACCTGCCCACCATGGCTGGGGAGCCAACGTGAGCTGGTAGTACATCAACGGCGGCCTTCACCATTTTGAACTAGTTGCTAGCAGACTGCTTGTAGAGCGAGCCACGTGGCGCACTACGAGCGGTGCATGCTTCGTATTGGCTGTTTGATCTTTGCGACTCTTTTTAGGAGGGACTGTGCGCAGATTATCCCCTTCGGTACTCGTTCTTGGCCTTGTGGGCTTACTGCTGAGCGTCAGCTTGGTGGCCAGCATGTGGATGGCGTCGCCGACGGCGAATGCATCGACAGACGGCCTCTGGGTTGATGTTGCCGAGTCTTCGGTGACGGTTCAGGGCGAGCGTATGATTACACCGGATCACTTTCGCCTGCTTGAGGTGGACGATACGGCGCTGCTGAACCTGCTTGGCCGTGCGCCGCTTGAGGGCAGCGCTGCCGCTAAGCAAAGCCCGATCATCTTGACGCTGCCGCTGCCAGACGGTGGCTGGAGCCGCTTCAGCGTGCTTGAGTCGCCGATCATGGAGCCGCAGCTAGCGGCGAAATTCCCTGAGATTAAAACCTATGTTGCGCAGGGCATCGACAACCCGCTGGCGACGGCGCGGCTTGACCACACGCCGGCGGGCTTTCACGCGCTGATCTATCTGCCCGACGATATGATCTTCATTGATCCGTACAGCCGTGGCGATACGACGCACTACATGAGCTACCTGCGCAGCACCTACATCGCCGACAAGATCGACGAGCAGCCAGAGTTTGTGAAGTATCCGCCGCTGACTGCCGACGTGACGCTGCCGCAGCCCAACAGCGGTGCAAGCGTAAACGTTGGCGAGACACTGCGCACGTATCGGCTGGCAATGGCCGCTACCGGCGAGTACACCGCGTTCCACGGCGGCACGGTGAACTCGGCGATGGCCGCGATCACCACCTCGGTGAACCGCGTGACTGGCGTGTACGAGAACGAGTTCTCGGTGCGCTTTGTGCTGGTGGCCAACAACGACCAGATCGTCTACACCAACGCAGCGACGGACCCGTACACCAACAACAGCGGCAGCACGATGCTTGGTCAGAATCAGACCAACCTTGACAATGTCATCGGTAACGCCAACTACGACGTCGGCCACGTGTTCAGCACCGGCGGCGGCGGCATTGCCTCGCTGGGTGTGCCCTGCCGCACTGGCGCGAAGGCGCGCGGCGTGACCGGCAGCAGCGCGCCGGTGGGCGATGCGTTCGACATCGACTATGTGGCGCACGAGATGGGCCACCAGTTCGGGGCCAACCACACCTTCAATGGCACGACTGGCGCGTGTGGCGGCGGCAACCGCGCCTCGTCGGCGGCCTACGAGCCAGGCAGCGGCTCGACGATCATGGCGTATGCAGGCATCTGCGGCGCTGAGGACCTTCAGCCGCACAGCGACCCCTACTTCCACTACAAGAGCCTGCAGGAGATCACCGACTACATCACCACTGGCTTTGGCAGCACCTGCCCGCAGACCAGCTCCACGGGCAATACGCCGCCAACCGCCGACGCTGGCGCGAACTACACCATCCCCAGCCGCACGCCCTTTGAGCTGACTGGCTCGGCTACCGATGTCAACGCTGGCGACGGCCTGACCTACGACTGGGAAGAGTACGACCTGGGCACGGCGGCGCCGCCGAACACCGACGACGGCTCGCGGCCGATCTTCCGCTCGTTCAACCCGTCAACATCGCCGACGCGCATCTTTCCCAAGCTGACCGATATTCTGAACAACACCACGACGATCGGCGAGTCACTGCCGACGACCAACCGCACCATGACCATGCGGCTGACCGTGCGCGACAACCACCCTAACGGCGGCGGCTACGGCAGCGACACCATGCAGCTGAGCGTGGTGAGCAGCGCTGGCCCCTTCCAGGTGACCGCCCCGAACACAGCAGTAACCTGGACCGGCAACGCCAGCGAGAATGTGACCTGGGATGTGGCGAACACGACCGCTGCGCCGATTAGCTGCGCCAACGTTGACATTCTGGTCTCGGTGAACGGCGGGCTGACTTTCACGGCGCTGCTGTCCGGCACGCCCAACGACGGGGCAGAGGCGGTTACGGCTCCGAACCTGGCCACCACGACAGCCCGTATCAAGGTAAAGTGTTCAGACAACGTGTTCTTCGACATCTCGAACACCAACTTTACCATCCAGGTTGGCGCTGGCCCAACCTCCACCCCAGTGACATCGACGCCGACGCAGACACCAACGATCACGCCGACGCCAAGCAACACGCCCACGCCGACGGTCACGCCGACCCCGGTTGGCCAGTGCGTGCCTGGCCAGACAGGGACGGTGCTGTTCAGCGACGATATGGAGAGCGGCACGAGCAACTGGGTGGCCACCTCCTCGTCTGGCACCTACAACTGGGCGCTAATCGACACCGACTCGCACAGCCCCAGCCATGCCTGGTTCGCGCCTGATCCTGATACCGTCACTGACCAGCGGCTGACCATGGCCAATGGTGTGCTCATCGAGGCCACGCTGAACAATCCAGTGCTGAGCTTCTGGCATCACTACAGCATGGAGGATGGCTACGACGGCGGTGTGATCGAGTACAGCACCAATGGTGGCTCGACCTTCCAGGATGCCGGGCCGCTGATCATCGCCAACGGCTACGACGATATTATCTCCAACGAGTACCAGAACCCGCTGGGCGATCGCATGGCCTTCACCGGCGATTCGAGCCTCAGCGTGCCCTACATTCAGACGGTGCTAGACTTGAGCAGCCTGCAGGGCCAGACGGTGATCTTCCGCTTCCGCCTCGGCAGCGACTCAGGTGTGGATCAAGATGGCTGGTACATCGACGATGTGCAGATCGTTGGCTGCAGCGGCACCGCTGCCACCAGCACGCCGACGGCCACTCCTGGTGCCACCAGCACGCCGACGGCCACTCCTGGTGCTACCAGCACGCCGACCGGCACGCCAGCCGCAGGCACGCCAACGCCAACCGGCACGCCAGTGACGTTCACCAACTTTGTCTACCTGCCCAACCTGCTCAAATAGCAGGCGGCGCAACGTCGGCAACGCCCGCGCTCCTTGAGGGGTGCGGGCGTTTTTGTTGTGATGTTTTGCACTGTGTTGACGTACCCTAGTGAACACGGTATGCTGAAAGGCGACTTTCCCGGCTCACTGGAGGACTCTCTGATGCACACTCTCCACATCGTGGCGTGCCCTAGCGCTGCGCTGAACACTGATGTGCCCATGGCGGTGCTTGTCCCGCCGGACTATGCGATCAGCAATCGGCGCTACGCAGTTCTGACGCTGCTGCATGGCATCTCGGATACCTTTATGTGCTGGCTCGACTACACCAACATCAGGCGCTATCTTGACACGTTGCGGCTGATTGTGGTTATGCCAGAGTGCGGGCGGTCGTTCTACATCAACACCGTCGATGGGCGACACTACGAGGATTTTCTGGTCAACGACCTGATCGCCTTCATGGATGGCGAGTATCCGACCCTGGCTACGCCGACGACGCGTGGCATCGGCGGGCTGTCGATGGGCGGCTACGGCGCGCTGATGCTAGCGCTGCGCCACCGCGACGTGTGGAGCGCAGCCTTCAGCCACAGCGGGGCCGTGGGCGCGCCGCACTGGGTTGAGGATGCGCCGAACGTGAGTGTATTTGGCCCGATGAATAGCGCCAAGCGCCAGGAGCACGATCTCTGGCGCTTGATCGATGCGCCAGCCGATAACTTTCCTCAGCTGCACTTCGACTGCGGTCTCGACGATTTTCTGCTCGATGAGAATCGCGCCTTCCACCACTCCCTCCAAGCCCGCAGTCTGGCACACGTCTATCGCGAGCATCCCGGCGGCCATACCTGGGACTACTGTGACGAGCATCTGCCCTCTAGCATCGACTGGCTGACCCGCGTGCTGGCAGGCGAGTGCAACCCTGAGCTTGATGGCATGACCGTGATCGAGCCAGCAGCTGAACCATCCTCTTTTTTGCGCTAACCCGATATAATGCCCGACAATTGGTTTGGCAAGTTTTGTCATGTTTGGCGGGCCGCCGCGTGATACTGTAGACCTGTCCGGCTTACAGTATCCAGGCGCGGCCCCCACTCTAGTGGTGACGGCGTCACCTGGAAAGCAGCCTGACATGGACATTCTCAAAGGTAAGAAGGCCCTGATCTTCGGCGTGGCCAACGATCACTCGATTAGCTGGGGCATCGCCCAGGCCCTGCGCGCCGCCGGCGCTGAGCTGGCGTTCTCCTACGCTGGCGAGAATCTGGAGCGGCGTGTCCGTCCGCTGGCCGAGAAGGTTGACGCGACCTTTGTCGAGCAGTGCGACGTGACCGACGACGCCCAGATCGAGCATGTGTTCAACCTGGTCGGCGAGCGCTTTGGCGCGATCGATATCCTGATCCACGGCGTGGCCTATGCGCCGCGCAATGAGCTAACCGGCCGCTTCTTGAACACCTCGCGCGAGGGCTGGCACATTGCGCTCGATGTGAGCGCCTACTCGCTCGTTGCGCTCACCCGCGCTGCGCTGCCCCACTTCAACCCAGGGGCTGCAACGCTGACCCTGAGCTACTACGGAGCCGAGAAAGTGGTGCCGAACTACAACGTGATGGGTGTGGCCAAGTCGGCGCTTGAGGCCACCGTGCGCTATCTGGCCGCCGATCTCGGCCCCGAGGGCTATCGTGTCAATGCGATCAGCGCTGGCCCCATGCGCACGCTCTCGGCAGCGGGCATTGGCGACTTCCGCCGCATGCACCGGCAGTTCGCCGACACCGCCCCACTGCGGCGCAATATTACCTTAGAGGATGTTGGCAATACAGCGTTGTGGTTGTGCTCTGATCTGAGTAGCGGCGTGACTGGCGAGACCGTCTACGTCGACGCCGGGTACAACATTTTGGGAATGAGCGAGGGTGAACCCGCTCAATCGTAGGTTGCGCTGGTGTTGAACCACAGCACCAGCGCGTAGCTAAGGAGCTTACTATGCGACGGTTCGTGCTGGTGCTGATGGTTCTCTCGCTGATCTTAGCGGCGTGTGGCTCAAACGATGATGCCGCTCAGTCGCCCGCCGCCGCGCCAGCCGCGACGACGGACGCCGCCGCTGTGACAAGCCAGGCCACGGCCACCCCCGATAATAGCGTGGCAACCGCCGCGCCCGATGATCTCAACACCTCGTTTGCCAGCGCCAAGCTCATCGACGATGGCGCTGTCGAGACTACTGTCAAGGACTCGACGCTGTTCTATAAGCTCGACGTACCCCTCGGCGGTGTGGTCTCGGCGACGCTGGCCGTCGATGCTGGCTCGCCTGCCCCTGCCTTCCTCACCGTGTACGACAAAGATCAAAGCCGGATCGACTCGGCGACTGTCGCGGTTGGCGAGCGCGAGAGCCTGCTGCATGTCTTTAGCAGCGACAATGGCGGCACGGTCTTCTTCGCAGTGCAGGGCAACTCCAGCTTCACGCTGCGCGCTGCGGCGCAGGCCCAAGACGACGCTGGCAGCGGCAAGGACGCTCCCGCCGACGATGATTTCGCCCAGGCCCTGCCGGTCAAGCTCGACGCCTACACTGGCCTGCTCGGCGCTGCCGACAAGACCGACCTGTATGTTGTTGAGCTGCCCAAGAGTGGCGCGCGCTTTGATGTCGCGGCCAGCGTCACCAGCGGCGAGGTCGATGTGCAGACCTTCAACGCTGACCAGAACTATATGGACAATGGCGTTGCGCGCCCTGATGAGTCCGTGGCGCTGACCCGGCTGCTGCCAGCCGATGCCGGCGGCAAGTGGTTTGTGCGCTTCTCTGGCGAGGGCGCGTATGCGTTCACCCTCAGCGCCACGCCGCAGAACGACGCCGATAGCCAGGCGGATGCGCCAGGCGACAACGACTTCAGCAAGGCGACGCTGCTCAAGCAGGAGTCGATCACCGGCGAGCTGGGCAACGATGATAACCAGGATCTGTTCGCCATCGACCTGCCCAAGACGGGCGGCCTGCTCAGCGTGCAGGTGGCCACCGCAGAGGGCAACATCGATGTGCAAACCTTCAACACCGACCAGAACTATATGGACAACGATCAGGCTGTGACGACGGCCCCGATCTCGCTGACGCGCATGTTGGCTGGCGATGAGGGCGGGCGCTGGTATATTCGCCTCGGCGGCGAGGGCCGCTACACCCTCGATTACACGTTCCGCGGCCAAGACGACGCTGGCAGCCAGAAAGACGCGCCCGGCGATGAGCTAAGCAAGGCGCTCAAGGCCGATCAGGCGAGCTTCAGCGGCATGCTCGGCGATGATGACTCGTCCGATATGTTCCGCATCCCCGCCAGCGCTGGCCGCACCGTTAAGGTGACCGTGCTCGGTGATGCTGGCGCAGTCGATGTGCAGCTTTTCAACCGCGATCAGAACTACGGCCCCTCCGGAACGGCCTACGCTGGTGATGTGCCCCTGGAGGTTAAGCTGGAGGACGAGGGCGACTACTTCATCCGCCTGCAGAGCAGCGATCGGGTGAGCTACACGGTGGAGGTTGCGCCCTAGACGGCGGAAGGCGCGGCAGCGTACCACACCCCTGCCTGCGCCGAGCGGCCCCGCTGGCTATGCGAGCCAGCGGGGCTTGTGGTTAATCAACCTCGGTCCAGGTGATGTAGATATCGCTGAACAGGCGGCCGTAGCGCGCCAGCCGGTCGAGCGGCTCGTTGAAGGCGTTGGCGTCGTTCTTGCGCCCGGCGGTCTTAAGCTCGCCGCGCAGCTCGTCGATCTTCTCGTAGAGCGCGCCTAGCTCGTCCTGAATTTCGCTCAGGCGCTCGGCCCAACCCTGTAGTTCTTCGTTCATTGTCACTCCTTTATGCGTGCAAAACACGCCCATAGTAGCACATCCTTGCTGATTGCGAAATGCGAGCGCTGCTAGGTTGATGAGTTGCTGCTGAGCTTGCGCACGCGGCGGTAGCGCACCACGCGCGTCATCAGCGTGATCGCCGTGAGCGGCAGCACAAACAGCGTCAGCGCTGTGCTGAAGATGGGCAGGTTGCTGTGCTCGCCGGTGCGCAGCAGCAGGTAGAGCGTGTAGACGATGTAGTAGATCAAGAACACCGCGCCCTCCCAGCGCGCAATGGTGTAGTTGACCCAGAAGACCGGCAGACAGGCCAGCGACACAATCATCAGCACGATCAGGTCGAAGTTGCGCGCCGACAGCGGCACGGCGATGCCATCCTTGGAGACCAGCGCGGTCATGCCCAGCACCGCCAGAATGTTGAACAGGTTGGAGCCAACCACATTGCCCACGGCGATGTCGCGCTCGCCACGCAGGCTGGCGATCACCGAGATGGCCACCTCCGGCAGCGATGTGCCCACCGCCACCACGGTTAGCCCGATGACCAGCTGGCTCACGCCCAGCGCCTCGGCAAACACGACCGCGCCGTCGACAAGCCAGTCTGCGCCGATGATCAGCATGGCCAGGCCAGCCACAATGTAGAGCAGCTGGATGTACCAGCGGTGCTGCACTGCGGCCTTCTCGCTAGCCTCAAGGCCAAACTCGGCACTGAACTCGCGCTGCATAGCGGTCTTCTTGCGGCGGCTGGTGTAGATGGCCCAGCCTGTGTAGACGATGATGCCGCTGAACAGCAGCACGCCATCGACGCGCCCCAAGCTGCCGTCAAGGCTGAGCACAAACAGCAGCGCCGCTGCCCCGATCATCAGCGGCACATCCAGCCGCACAAGCTGCTGCGAGACCACCAGCGGCGTCACCAGCGCTGAGATGCCCAGGATAAACAGCACGTTCATGATGTTCGAGCCAACAACGTTGCCAAGCGCGAGATCGGCCTGCCCGCCCAGCGCTGCCTTGACGCCCACCGCTAGCTCGGGCGAGCCGGTGCCAAACGCCACCACCGTCAGCCCAATCACTAGCGGCGAGATGCCAACCGCCGCCGCCAGCCGCGCCGCGCCGCGCACAAGCAGCTCGGCTCCGCCAATTAACCCTATAACACCCCCAACAAAGAGGATTAGCGTTGTAATCTGCATAGGCCTTAACCTTTCACCACGGGTACGATTATCTGTAGTCTACACGAAAATCGCGCGTTCACGCTGGCGTTCCATCGCCGACTTGCGATACGCTGCGCCGCCGCTGATCGCTGTGGCTGCGGCTACTTTGGTATTGATCTTGCCCGGACCACCACATTGAGCTGCACAATCATAATACGTGGTACGATCTGCCTGCGGCGCAGTCAAGCGCGCATGCTTGATCGACGCTGATCGGCAGCAGTCACTGTGCGCAGATGCCATGCAGCGCGGCAGCACGCTGCTGCTGTGCGCTCGATCAGGGCGCTCCTGCGCCGACTCGATTCTTTGCGCTGCTTGTAGCGGGTGGCATACCACCTAAGGAGATACCGATGGAGCGACGACAGTTGGGGTCCAGCGATCTGATGATCACGCCGATTGGCGTTGGCGCATGGGCCATGGGCGGCGGCAACTGGGAGTACGGCTGGGGCGATCAGGATGACCGGCAGTCGATCAACGCCATCCACCGCGCGCTCGATCTAGGCATCAACTGGATCGACACAGCCGCAGTCTACGGCCTGGGCCGCTCAGAGGAGGTGGTCGGCCGTGCGATCAAGGGCCGCAGCGAGCGCCCGCTGATCTTCACCAAGTGCTCGATGCGCTGGGACCAGCAGGGCGAGATCTACCGCGATCTCTCCGCCGCCTCGGTGCGCGCGGAGGTCGAGGCCAGCCTCAAGCGCCTCGGCGTCGATGTGATCGACCTCTATCAGATTCACTGGCCCAATCCGGAGGCCGAGATCGAGGAGGGCTGGGCGACCATGGCCGAGCTACAGCGCGAGGGCAAGCTGCGCTATATCGGCGTCTCGAACTTTAGCGTTGAGCAGATGGAGCGCGCCCGCGCCATTGCGCCGATCACCTCGCTGCAGCCGCCCTACTCGCTGCTCTTCCGCGATGTTGAGGCGCACATCCTGCCCTACTGCCAGCAGCACCAGATCGGCGTCATCGCCTACTCGCCGATGGCCTCGGGCCTGCTGACCGGGTCGATGACCCGCGAGCGGCTGGCCAGCCTGCCCGCCAACGACTGGCGGCACGCCGATGCGCGCTTTCAGGAGCCGGAGGTGTCGCGCGCCTTCAGCATCGTCGATGTGCTGCGCGAGATCGGCACGCAGCACGGCTGTAGCCCGGCCGAGGTCGCAATCGCCTGGGTCGCGCAGCACCCGGCGGTCACTGGCGCGATTGTCGGCGTGCGCTCGGCGGAGCAGGTCAACGGCATCATTGGCGGCGCAGCGCTCCAGCTCTCCGCGGCCGAGGTGCAGCGCTTGAACAAGGTTTCGCAGGTAACAGCCTAGCGCTACCGCGGCCACAGCCTAGATTGACGGCGTGCGTGGATTCGTCCGCGGGCGCCGTTTTTTGTGCGGTGCAGCGGGCGCGTGTTGCGCTGGTGGCGGCGTGCGGGGCTTCGTCCATGTGCGCCGCTTGTGTGGGCGGGCGCAGGGTGACGGCGTGCGTGGATTCGTCCGCGTGCGCCGTTTTTTGTGCGGTGCAGCGGGCGCGTGTTGCGCTGGTGGCGGTGTGGCGGCGTGCGGGGCTTCGTCCATGTGCGCCGCTTGTGTGGGCGGGCGCAGGGTGGTGTGGCGCAGATAACGGTGTAGTGGCGTGGGGTCGCTGGTGTCCTACGGCACTGTTTATGCTCCTGCTGCTGTAGCATTCTTGATTGACATGAGGCTAGATGGAGGCGATGCTTGTGCAGGTAGCTTGGGGGCTGATGGGCGCGGCGCTGGTGC
Source organism: Herpetosiphonaceae bacterium (assembly GCA_013538855.1). Taxonomy (GTDB): domain Bacteria; phylum Chloroflexota; class Chloroflexia; order Chloroflexales; family Herpetosiphonaceae; genus OHK22. Next base: position 1,493 of record JABXJS010000170.1, on the reverse strand, counting down.
TGCTGGTGGTGGTTGATGTGCTGTGGACAACGCTGTATTTGCAGGGCGCAGGCCCGCTGACCGCGCCGGTCTCGCAGTGGCTGTGGAGCCTAACGCTCGGCTATCATCGCCGCCACAGCGCGCACCATTGGCTGGCGCGCATCGGCTTTGTGATCACGCTGATCACGCTGTTGCTGTGGGTGAGCCTCACGTGGGTGGGCTGGACGCTGCTGTTTCAGATGACGCCGCAGGCGGTTGTTGATGCGCAGCACAGCCAGCCCGCCGATGTCTGGGCGCGCGCCTACTATGCCGGCTTTACGCTGATCACGCTGGGCGTCGGCGACTATCGGGCTGGCTCGGCCGTCTGGCAGCAGCTGACGGTGGTGTGCGCCACCAATGGCTTTTTTCTGGTGACGCTGGCGATCACGTACCTGCTGCCGCTGGTTGCGGCGGTCGTGCAGAAGCGCCAGCTGGCGGCCTACATCGCGGCGCTCGGCGGCAGTCCAACCAGCATTATTCAGAACGCCTGGAACGGCGAGAACGTGCAACACTTAACGGCCCATCTCCAGTCACTCGCGCCCCAGATCATCACGCTGGGCCAGCGCTACCTGGCCTACCCCATCCTCTACTGCTTCCACTCGCGCGAGCAGTCCACCGCGCTTGCGCCGAACATCGTGGCGCTGGCCGAGGCGCTGCGCCTGATCGAGCACGCCCTGCCGGAGACGGCGCGCCCTGATCCGCTGACGCTGCGCGTGCTCAATCAGTCCATCCAGGTGATGCTCGACACGCTCGACGCCATTGTGCTGCCCAAGGTCGATGGCGCGCCGCCGCCGGTCGATCTCCAGCCGCTGCTCGCGCAGCAGATTCCGCTCAACCAGGCCGCCTATCAGCGCGCCCTTGCGGCCGATACGGCGTGCCGCCGCCTGCTCGGCGCGCTGCTGCACCACGCTGGCTGGGGCTGGCCCGAGGTTGTGCAGCCACGCCGGTAGCCAGCGCTGGTTGAACCACAGCGCCGTGGTTGGGCCAGCGCCTGCGTGCAGAGCCGCAGTGTGCTGCTTGTTCCACACGTCGTGCGGGCTGGTTGAACCACAGCGCCGTGGTTGGGCCGTGCTGGTGCGGGCAGAGCCGCAGTGCGTGCTTAGCCCACTGCTCCAGCCATCGCACGGCGGCGCTAGGCGCGGCCGACCAAGCCGTGAGCACATAGCGGGCGGGCTGGCCGAGGGCAGGCGGGCAGCAGGCTGACGCTGGCCCGACCACCGACGCGGCATGGTCCAAACGAGTTGGCGATCCGTGCACGGTGGCGGCTGGCTGAACCACAGCGCCGTGGTTGGGCCGTGCTGGTGCGGGCAGGTCCGTAGTGTGCTGCTAGTTCCACACGTCGCGCGGGCTGTTGAACCACAGCGCCGTGGTTGGGCCGTGCTGGTGCGGGCAGGGCCGCAGTGCGTGCTTAGCCCACTGCTCCAGCCATCGCACGGCGGCGCTAGGCGCGGCCGACCAAGCCGTGAGCACATAGC
>JABXJS010000018.1 GCA_013538855.1 Herpetosiphonaceae bacterium | reverse complement strand
TGCCGTAACGGCCATCTACGGCATGGTTCGGGCTATCCCGCTCGCACCGTACCGACCCTACACGCCACCCGAGCCAATCCTGTGATCTACTGATACTGACATGTCATGCTCCAGCCTGGGCCGCAGCGGCAGGCGGCGGTGGCGTGCCGAGGGCCTTGCGCACGGCGGGCGCAACCTGCGTGCCATACAGCTCGATGGCGCGCATAATCTTGGCGTGCGGCAGCGGGCCGATGCCGATCTGCGCCAAGAAGCGCTGATGGCCGAACAGCTCATGCTGGCGTACAATTTTCTCGGTGATCTCCTGCGGACTGCCGACGAACAGCGCGCCGCTCGGGCCACGCAGGGCATCGTACTGCTGCTGGCTTAGCGGTCCCCAGCCGCGCTCGCGACCAAGCCGATCAAACACAAGCGCGTGGGCGGCATAGCTCTCATCGGCGGCCTGCTGCGAGCTATCGGCCACATACAGCGGCGAGTTGATGCTCACCGGCAGCGTAGCCGGATCGAAACCGGCCTTGCGCGCCGAGTCGCGGTAGAGCTGCACGAGCGGGGCAAACGAGCGATATGCGCCGCCGATAATCGCAATTGCCAGTGGCAGCCCCAGCTTGGCCGCCCGCACCACCGACGGCGGGCTGCCACCGACGGCGATCCACACCGGCAGCGGGTTTTGCTTTGGCCGCGGATAGACGCCCATATGCTCCAGCGGAGCGCGCAGCGGCCCCGACCACGAGACCACCTCCTCTGCGCGCAGCTTCAGCAGCAGATCCAGCTTGGCATCGAACAGCGCATCATAGTTATTGAGGTCGTAGCCAAACAGCGGAAACGACTCAATAAACGAGCCACGCCCGGCCATGATCTCAGCGCGCCCGTTGGAGAGCAGGTCAAGTGTAGCAAACGCCTGAAACACGCGCACAGGATCATCGGAGCTGAGCACGGTTACGGCACTGGTCAGGCGAATGCGCTGTGTGCGCTCTGCGGCTGCGGCCAGCACCACCGCAGGCGCGGACACAGCGAAGTCGACGCGGTGGTGCTCGCCAACGCCAAATACATCAAGGCCAACCTGATCGGCCAACTCGATCTGCTCCAGCAGCTCATGCAGCCGTTGATCAGCGCTTTGGGCCGAGCCATCGGGCACATCCCCGAATGTATACACACCAAGCTCCATGATGTTCCCTTTCAACGGCCCGCAGCGGCTGTCATAGCAGCGGTCTGGAGCCAGTTGCTAGCATTATGCTTCATTGTATCCCAATCTCGCTGAACCTCCAGCCCACAGCCCGACTGCGCCGCCAGATCCATGCGGTCTGCTTGAGCAGCAGCCAGCACCTCGTGTATAGTTACAGATGGCCGCGCGCTGTGCCGCCGCAGCCAGTGCGCATGCCCAGCCGCAATCCACCGCTCGCACGCACCCTAGTTATGGAAGGATACACCTATGCCTCTGCCCTGGACCAGCGACCACGTGCAGACGCTGCTCGACCAGCCGCAGCGCCTGCTCGCCACCGAGCCGTGGCGCACCTGGATCGACCAGCACGGTGGCCTCGACGCGCTCTATGCCGCCCTCAGCGCCCTCCCGCTCTCGCAGCGCCAGCGTCAGCTCCTCCAACTGCGCCTTGAGCAGCCCGGCCTAACCAACCAGCACTACGCTGATCTGCTCGGCATGCACCGCGTCACCTATCAGCGCACCCTGCGTCCGCTCCTCGCCGCCCTCGCCGCCCATCTCGCGGCCCAGCCCGACCCAGCCCCGGCGGCTCCGCCGCGCTTTCCGCTCCCCGCGCCGCTCACCCCGCTCATCGGCCGCAGTGCCGAGCGCGCCGCCGTCACCAACGCCATCCTTGATCCCGCCACGCGCCTGATCACCCTCACCGGTCCCGGCGGCATCGGCAAAACGCGCCTTGCGCTTCAGCTCGCCTGGGACCTCCACGCCGCCATTCCCGATGGGCTGCTCTTTCTCCCGCTCACTAGCCTCAACGATCCCGCCCTGGTGCTGCCCACCATCGCCCAGGCGCTCAGCATCGACTTCGACAGCGCCGAGTTGCTAGAGGATACCCTCGGCGACTTTTTAGCCGCCAAGTACCTCTGCCTCATCCTTGACAACGCCGAGCACCTGCTTGCCGCCATGCCCGTCTGCACCGCCATGCTGCGCCGTGCGCCGCAGCTGACTCTCGTCGTCACCAGCCGCGTGCGCCTCGACCTCCCGCGCGAGCACGTCATCGACCTCGCGCCCTTTGCCCTGCCGCCGCTCGATGCATCACCCGCCTTCACCACGCTGCAGCGCAACAGCGCCATTCAGCTCTTCAGCGCCCGCGCCCAGGCCGCGCAGTACACCTTTCAGCTCGCCCCGGCCACCGTCGGCGCGGTGCACGCCATCTGCGCGCAGCTCGACGGCATCGCCTTGGCGATTGAGCTGGCCGCCGCCCGCCTGCGCGACTTCACGCTTGAACAGATCGCCAGCGCCATGCATGATCGGCTGGCCTTCCTGACCAACGGCCCGCGCGACGTTGACCCGCGCCAGCGCACGCTGCTGGCCACCATCGGCTGGAGCTACGCGCTGCTGCCGCCGCTGGCTCAGCTGGTCTTTCGCCGCCTGAGCGTGCTCGTCGACGGCTGGACCAGCGCGGCCATGCAGGCCGTCTGCGCCGACGCGGATGCGCCGCTGACTGAGCCAGACGCGCTCATCCAGACACTGCTCAACCATCATCTGATCTATACGCTGGACCAGACGCCGGACGAGCCGCGCTACGCCATGCTCGAGACCATCCGCGAGTATGCGCGCTTCCAGCTGCAGGAGCACGCCGAGGAGCACAGCACGCGTCTGCGCCATCTCCAGTACTACGTCGCGTACACTGAGCCGGTCGAGCGCATGCTGCTCGGCCATCAGCAGATGGAGTGGATCAGCATACTGCACGCCGAGTACCCCAACATTCGTGCGGCGCTCGCGTGGAGCGTTGCAGCGCAGCAGACCACGGTTGGGCTGGCGCTTGCAGGCAACATTTGGCGCTTTTGGGGACACGTGTACGAGCCAGAGATCGAAGGCTGGCTGCGGCAACTGTTGGCAGACGTGCCCGCACAGGCCGATCCTTTCATCGTTGGCCGCGCCTACCAGGCGTTCGGCGCATGGCATTTTTATAGCAATGATTTGGCGGCCGCGCTGCCACTCTTTCAGCAGGCCACTCACATCCTGGCCGCAACCGAGCATGTGTGGCATACGGCGAGCGCGCTGAATGCCAGTGCCACATGCCTTACACATCTTAGCAAGTACGTTGAGGCTGAGCGAATGGGCCGCGAAGCCTTGCGCCTGCGCCAGCAGCTCGGCGATCAAGGCGAGATCGGTGGCTCCTACATGCTGCTTGGCAATCTGGCCTTTAGGCAGGGGCACTATGCCGAAGCGCAGCCGTGCTACGAGCATGCGCTGGCCTGCTTCCGCCTCGTCGGCGACAAGGACGGCGTGGCAATGCTGCTGAACAGCCTCGGGGTTGTAGCAACAGAGCTACACCAGTTTGCTGTTGCCGAGCACCGCTTGCAGGAGGCCCTCGCGCTACGGCAACAGTTGATCGCGTCCATGGCAAGTAACCAATTTGATTCCATCGAGATGATCATGCTCAATCTGGTCAATGTGTATATCTATCAGCAGCGCCTCGCAACCGCCCGCCACGTGCTACGCACCCTCTATGCAGACTACACCCACACCCCCGATCCTCGCCGTACCCTCCAGTTCACCGAGCTATGCGCCAGAATTTTGCTCGCTGAGCGCGCCCATCCGCAGGTGCTCACCCTCTATGGCGCTGCGCTCCAGCAGCAGGAAGATGTCGGCCTTTCCATGTCTGCGAGTGATATCAAGACAGCAAGCATGCTGATGCAGCAAGCCCAGCACTGGATACCAGCGGATGAGATCGAGGCGCACATCGCGGCTGGTCGCCAGCTCGGCTATAGCGAGGAGCAAATCATCGTGCAGGTTGTTGCGCTGCTCGCCGACTCAGCCGCCGCAGAGAGCTAGCCCACGCACCTAGACCACACTGATCACGGTCGTGCAGCACCGCCGCTAACGCACGCAGGCCCCAATCCAAAAAACGCCACCAGCACCGCAGATGGTGCTGGTGGCGCAGATCAACGCTGCCGGACTGCGGCTTAGTCGGCCCAGAACTCCCAGTGCTCAGGCGCGCGCCAGAGGCTGGAGATGATCAGGTCGCGGATCGACAGCAGCTCCTTGGGCAGGCGGTCGTAGAGCTTGATGAACAGCTCCTCGTGCTGGACGATCTCGTTCATCCACTGATCGCGATCCACCGACATCAGCTCAGCGAAGCGCTCCTCGCTGAAGTCGAGGCCCTTCCAGTCGATATCGCGGTAGCGTGGCATCCAGCCAATCGGGCTTTCGATGCCCACCGCCTGGCCGTTGGCGCGATCGACCACCCACTTCAAGATGCGCATGTTCTCGCCGAAGCCTGGCCACAGGAACTTGCCGTTGGCGTCCTTGCGGAACCAGTTGACGCCGAAGATGCGCGGCGGGTTGGGGATAGTGCGGCCGAACTGGAGCCAGTGGTTGAAGTACTCGGCCATATGGTAGCCGCAGAACGGCAGCATAGCGAACGGATCGCGGCGCACATTACCGACCGCGCCAACCGCCGCCGCCGTCGTCTCCGACCCCATCGTCGCGGCCATGTACACGCCGTACATCCAGTTGAAGGCCTGATAGACCAGCGGCACGGTGGTGCTGCGGCGGCCACCGAAGATAAAGGCTTTGATCGGCACGCCGGCGGGGTTCTCCCAGGCCGGATCGATCACCGGGTTTTGCCCGGCGGGGGCGGTGAAGCGCGCATTGGGATGTGAGGAAGGGCGGCCTGCATCAGGCGTCCAGTCGTTGCCATGCCAGTCGATCAGGTGCGCTGGCGGCGTCTTGGTCATGCCCTCCCACCAGACATCGCCATCGTCGGTAAGCGCCACATTGGTGAAGATCGTGTTGGCGCGGATCGACTCCATGGCGTTGGGGTTGGTGTCGAAGGAGGTGCCAGGCGCAACGCCGAAGTAGCCCGCCTCGGGGTTGATCGCGTAGAGCTTGCCATCGGTGCCGGGCTTGATCCAGGCGATATCATCGCCGATGGTGGTCACCTTCCAGCCATCAAAGGCGGCAGGCGGAATCAGCATCGCGAAGTTGGTCTTGCCACAGGCGCTGGGGAAGGCCGCCGCGATGTAGGTCTTCTCGCCCTGCGGGTTCTCCACACCGAGGATGAGCATGTGCTCGGCCAGCCAGCCCTCGTCGCGCGCCATCACCGAGGCGATGCGCAGCGCGAAGCACTTCTTGCCGAGCAGCGCGTTGCCGCCATAGCCGCTGCCGTAGGACCAGATCGAGCGCTCCTCGGGGAAGTGCACAATATATTTTTGGTCCTTGTTGCATGGCCAGGGCACATCCTGCTGGCCTGGCTCCAGCGGCATGCCCACCGAGTGCACGCAGGGGATGAACTCGCCGTCTGCGCCGAGCACATCGTATACGGCCTTGCCCATGCGCGTCATGATGCGCATGTTGGTCACCACATAGGGCGAGTCACTCAGCTCAACGCCGACATGGGCGATCGGCGAGCCAAGCGGCCCCATGCTGAACGGGATCACATACATCGTGCGGCCGCGCATACAGCCATCGAAGAGCTGATGGAGCGTCTCCTTCATCTCTTTGGGCGCAACCCAGTTGTTGGTTGGGCCAGCATCGGTTTTGCTGATGCTGCAGATGAAGGTGCGATCTTCGACCCGCGCCACATCGCTGGGGTCCGAGCGCGCCAAAAAGCTGTTGGGCCGCTTGGCCGGGTTGAGCCGAATAAACGTGCCGGTCTCAACAAGCTGGTTACATAGCGCGTCGTACTCCTCCTGCGAGCCATCGCACCAGTGCACGGCATCTGGCTTGCACAGCTCGACCATTGACTCCACCCAGTTAATCAGCGCAGTATTGCGCACGTATTCCGGCCTGTCCATAGCGTTGCCTCGATTTCTGTTCACGGGCTTGCACCCTTTCACCACGTCACGGCCATAAGCATACACGATGCTCACAGCGCTTAAGGAAAGATTTCACAACATAGCACTAGAAGTTGCCAACCGCTACCTGTCTGCGCCGAACACCGCTGCACGACAGCGCGAACCTTCGGCCAACACTGCCGCGCCCGACCCAACGACCATCCGCGCCATTTTAACACAGCCCACATAAAAGCCCCGACCAGCAAGTGTGCTGATCGGGGCAGGCGCGGGCAAGCCGCCACAGCGCTAGTTGTAGCTGTAGAAGGCAATATCCCAGTGATTCGGCTCCAGCGCAAACACATCGCCCCGTGAGTTGACGTAGAGCAGCGCGTTGTCGAGATCGCTGCGCTTGCCGATGTAGGTGAAGTGATTCTTGATGTAGGTCGAGACACAGTTATCGGTCTGGCCGCCCCACCACGTGCGATCATAGGCGCTGATATCCACCTTGAAGCCGTTGCTGTGGGTGAAGGGATAGTCGTACAGCGCCTGGTGGCCAGTCTCGGTGCCGCCGGTGATGTTGACCGGGCAGCCGGTGCCGTTCTTGAAGGCGATGATGCCATTCACCGTGCCAGAGAGCAGGCCATTGAATGAGGTGCAGGTCTCCTCATTGCGGTCCGAACAGTTGCCGCTCGACGACCAGCTAATACCGGCATTGGACAGATACGCCTCGGACTGCGACTGCGTGAGATAGGCCGTGCCGGTGTTGTGATCGACGGTGGTTGATCCAACGATCTCCTGCCACGTGGTTGTCCCAACGGCGGTGCCGCCGCTCAGGTAGTGACGACTCTTGAAGTCGAGCACAGCATAGCGCGTCGCAAACGAGTACAGATCATCGGCGGACATCTGATAGCCGTGGCGATTAAGCTCTAGCTCGAGCGCATAGACCGCCTCGCTGCGATTCCAGTAGTCCAGGCCAACGACCAGCTGTGACCAGGTGGCCGGGCCAACGACGCCATCGGCGGTGAGGCCCTTGCTGCTCTGGAATGAGCGCACAGCGCTGTCGGTGGCCGGGCCAAACGCGCCATCAGGGTTTAGGCTGGTGTAGCCGCGCGCGCGCAGTAAATATTGAATCGCCTTGACATGCGTTCCGCTGCTGCCATAGCCGATCGTCGGCCAGCTGGCCATCGCCGCCGCCGAGCGTGTTGGCGCAAGCACCGTCAGGGCCAGCAAAACAATCAGAATCAAGCTTAATCCATGTGTGGTTCGTCGCATGAGCGTTGTTTCTCCTGTAGTGAACTAACCAAACACGTCTGACTATAGGTCAGCAGAGTTAATTGGTTATTAATTAAACAACACTCATGCTTAACCGAGGTGCGGACTGGAGCCGCGCCGCGAGCCAGTCCATACTCCGGCCACAGACACGGTAGCGCGCCGTATACGCTACTCGTAGGTCAACACCTCGCGAATAGGCAAGCGGGTGGCGCGGCGTGCTGGCAGCAGGCTGAACAGCATAGCCAGCAGAGACAACGCGAGCAGGCCAATCAACCCACCAGCGTAGGAGAAGGTATAGACCAGCGGCGACTGCATCAAGGCATTGCCAATCACAGCACTCAACACACGACTCAGCGGCAGCGCCAGCAGCACACCGAGCAGGCCACTGATCAGACTAATCGTCAGCGCTTCCACCAATAAGATAGCGCGCACATTCCGGCGGCGCGCCCCAAGTGCACGCATAATCCCAATCTCGCGGCTGCGCTCAAGCACGTTTAGGCTTAAAGTGCCGGTCAAACCTAGGCAGCCAACCAAGGCTAGCAGCACTGCCAGCACCAGCAGCACGAGAAACAGCAGCGTAAACACCGAGCTAAAAGCAGTTTGGAGTTCATCGGCAGTGATTGCGGTCTTAAAAGGGAGTCCGGCCCGCTTAAGTTTAGATGACAGCGAACTTGCCACCTGTGACCGCGTCAAGCTATCGTGTGCGGTTGTCTTAAGCGCAATGCGCTGCGCCAAGCCTGGCTCGCCAAATGCCTGAGCGTAGGCAGTATGATCCATATAGATATAGGGCGAGGGCGGCACAGCATTGGGCACACCTTGAATCACGCCCACAACAGTCCACGCGCTCGTCTGCCCCTTGATGCGCAGGTTGAGTGTATCGCCAACATGAATTGGATGCTGCGTATCCAAGAGGTAGGTGTTGACGACAACACCGCGTGTATCGGCACGCGTCAGCCAGCGACCCTCAAGCAAGGTTGGACGCAGCATTGTTGTCGCTACCGGTGGTGCCCATAGGAAAATGCTTTTGCTCTCTGAGCCATCGTCACGGACCCAGACTGCCGATGCGAGCGACCAAAACTCGACCTGCTCAATCTGCGCAACGTCATCGAGCACGGCGCTAAGCTCACTGATCGGCACAGGTACTACAAAATCGATGCTGACATCATCGCCAAAGTAGGCCATGGTCGTTGTAAGCGTGCGCTGCAGCGACGCCTGAACACTCAGCACAGCGATCAACACACCGCTCGCCAGGGTCAGCAGCAGCACCGTCAGCACCAGTCGTCCGCGACTGCGAAAGGCATTGCGCACACCCAAGCGCAGCGAACGTGATCCAAAATTAATGCGCTGCAGCAGCGCAGCAAGCGGGCCTGTGGCCAACTGCGCATCAACACCGTAGTCCGCCAGAGCCGCCCGCACCGTAATCCGACTCGCCACCCATATCGGCCACAGCGCAGCCAGAAGCGGCAGCAGCAGACCGATAACACACACCAGCACCAAACTGCTCAGCGGCGTTGATGGATCCACAAGATCAAAGTTGAGCGTGCTCGCGATCACATGCGTGAACCAGCGCATGCCGACAATACCCAGCGGCACGCCGATCAGCAGCGCCAGCAGACTAAACCAGCCGACAACCTGCATGTAGAGCGCAACAATGGAGCTGCGGCGTGCACCTATAGCCTTCAGGATCCCTATTTGGCGGGTCTGCTGCTGGAGCAGCGCCTGGATCGTATTAACAACTAAGCAGCCGCTGAGAACCAACACCAGCACACCAATAATGCCCAGCACCAGTGTTACCGCCTGCACAATGCCGCCCAGCGGGTGCTGATCAAACGTCGCGACCAACTGCGAGTCTACACGATATCCCTGCGCCTCAAGTGCCTGTTGGGCCTGCTGGGCCACAGCTTGAGCCACCTCGGCGCTGCTGCGATCGCCAGCGGCAACAATGTGCACCTCATTGAAGCGCAGGTCGCCGCCAAGCGCAACAAAGGTATCCTGTGACACATACGCGAAGCCGCCGCCAACAAAGCTGCCTGGCAGGCGGTAGAGGTCATGGACGAGGCCCGCGACAGCGATCTCCTGTGTCTGGCCCCGCGCTGTCTCAATCGTCAGCATAGCATTCATGCTCGTATTGAGATAGTCGACAGAGCTGCGCTCAAGCGCCAGCGTGTTCGGGGCTGGCGGCAGCGATCCCTGCTCGGCGGTGATGGTGTTAATCTGTAGCTGCGTAGAATCGGGCAGCGTGTAGAGGATAAGATTGCGCCACTCATCGGCACCACCTTTAGCCCGCACGGTCATGGATGCCCGGCCCTCAACGGCGCTAACAGTCGGCAGAGCACGCAGCACCTCCAGGGCGGCCAGATCAAGCGGCTGCGTGTAGAGGATCGCGTTTGAAGGGTTGACGGCCTGAAACGCCCGCGTCATCTCGCGCGTGAGCATACTACGTGCGCCACTGATCATGCCAACAGCAGCCACGCCGATCGCAATCGAAAGCACAACCAGCATCGTGCGCAGAGGATAGGCCCAAACGTCACGCCAAACCTTTCGTCGTCGTGGATTTGTCACACCGCTATCCTCACTTCGGGCTGTGCTTCAATACGCCCATCGGCAAGCGTGATTGTTCGCCCAGCCCGGCGAGCGAGATCACGGTCGTGCGTCACCATCACAATGGTCTTACCGGCTGCCGCTAGCTCGGTGAACAACTGAAACACCTGATCAGCAGTGTGCGAGTCAAGGTTGCCAGTTGGCTCGTCGGCCACAATTAGCAGCGGGTCGTTGGCAAGGGCACGCGCAATCGCAGCGCGCTGCTGCTGACCACCAGAGACAGCCGTCGGTAGCTTGTGGGAGTGATCGGCAAGGCCCATCCGCGCCAGTAGATCAGCAGCGCGCTTGGCCCGCGCAGCCTTTGGCAGCACACGCACGAAGTCCATTGGCAGCAGCACATTCTCGTAGAGACTTAGCGCTGGCAGTAGTTGAAAAAATTGAAATACGATCCCTAAGGTTTGCCCGCGCCACTGCGCCGCCTGATCTTCACTCAGCGTGTGCACCGCCGTCCCGCCAACCAGCACACTGCCAGAGGTTGGGCGATCAATGCCTGTGATCATATTCATCAGCGTTGATTTTCCGCTGCCTGACTTCCCGACAATCGCCACAAACTCGCCTGGCATAATCTGCAGATCAACGCCATGGAGAGCAGTATACGCGCCTGCCGCTGTCTTGAACGACTTCACCACATTCGTGAGCTGCACTAAACACGCAGACGATTCGCGCGCGCTTTGAGACATACGCAATCCTCCTTAAAAGAAAAAAGGCTAGCTCATCTGACGCTCAGCGCCCATCAAAAGTTCAACCTCGCTCCGCTGAAAGGCTGAGGCCAAGTGGGCAGATGATCATACGCCAGCAGCAGCATAGCTCAACCTGCTGCCTGAGCGCTCAGGATAGCCCAAGTGCTACACTTTATATGTTAGGAGGACTAACGCTAGGAGGAGCACAATGTTCAAGCGTTTTGCAGCCTGGCGTATGCACCGGCGTCTCCAGCATACGATCCAGCAGAACAGTTGGCGGGGACCAAGCTACAGCGCAACCCAGCTGCCATGCAGCGGCGAGCACGCGCCAGCGCGGCAGATCTATGCCCCACTGCTTGCAGCCTGGCTTGAACATCAACTCGCTAGCGCCAAGCCCAGCTACGGCATGCTTGCTGTGGTGATTGCGCTGCGCTTTGTCGCCCAAACCGAGCACAGCCGCCGGACGCTCTACTATGAGACATTCACCCTGGAGCATGGCAGCGACACGCCGCTCGTGCTGCAGAGCGCGCGCCACAGCCTCACAAGCGCGGCCCAGCCAGCGGCGGCAACGCATGTTGAGCTGTATGTGTTCAACGCTGGCCACGCGGTCCATGGCGTCATGGAGACAGTGCTAAGCATCTAGCTTCGGTAGCGCTCTGTGCCGCAGATTGAGTATAATCTGCGGCACAGAGCGCTTTTGTTGTGGAGCGGAAAACCATGACGCCTATCACATCAGCCATAGTTCGCCCCGATGGCCGCACAGTCAGCTATGCCGAGTACGGCGATCCTGCCGGACGGCCGCTATTTGGCTTGCACGGCATGCCCGGCTCGCACCTGCTGCTGCAACTCTTTGCTCCAGCCGCGCAGCAGCACGGCCTGCGCCTCATCGCGCCAGATCGACCGGGCAGCAGCGCCAGCAGCCCTGCGCCCGCCAATGGGCTGTTGGACTACCCTCACGATATTGCCGCACTCGCCGATGCGCTGAACATCGAGCGCTTCGCTGTGCTCGGGCTGTCCGGCGGCGGGCCATATGCGCTGGCCTGCGCGGCAGGGCTGCCCCATCGGCTGACCTGCGCGGCTGTCGTGAGCGGCATCGGGCCGCTGACCAGCTGGCGTGATCTGCGCTCGATGCAGCGCGGCAGCCAGATCATCTTTGGCCTGAGCCGCTACACGCCCTGGCTGGGCGCTGGGCTGCTGGCGCTGCTTATGCGCATCAGCCTGCCGCTGATGGAGCGCCAAGTACGCCGCGGCAAGACCGCTAACCTGCCGCTTGCACCGGAGATCGTGGCCCTCAGCTTGGCCGATGCCCGCGAGGCGCTGCGCCAGGGCAGCCAGGGCATTGTACACGATATGCGCGCCTACTGGCAGCCGTGGGGCTTCGACCTCAGCCAGATCAGCGTACCGGTCTATCTCTGGCACGGCGAGAGCGATGTGCAGGCACCAAGCAGCCTAGCCCACGCCATGGCTGCACAGATTCCACACTGCACCGCAACGTTCTTTCCCGGTGAGGGCCACGTCGATCCACTGCTCAAGCATCTAGACTTAATCAGCGCGACGATTGCTGCGGCCCATGGCACTAGCAGCATCCGTAGGGGTCAATCCGGGTAGGGGCTGCTGCTCACTCGTGCGGGGAGTTATCGCAGCAGGGCTGTTTCGCATATAATAGCGACAGCACTCGCCACCATCAGCCACATTCAAAGGACAGACCCATGCAGCATGAAGAGCTAGCCACACTCATTGCCAGCCAGCAAGATCGCTTCGCCAGCCTCATCGCCACCGCCGCCAGAGGTCTCACCGGGACGATCTACGAGACGATGTCGGAGTCGAATATGCAACAGATGACGGCGACGATCACCGCCAGCGTCATCGCCCACCTTAAAGGCGAGCAACCAATCGAGGTGTTCGCCGAGCGCATCACCATGGCCCGCGTTGCCGATCCAAACTACACGCCGGACTCGATCTCGCGGATTATCGGCACCATCGATAGCGCGCTGCTGACAGTCATCAACGAGGCCTATCAGCCAGGCACGCAGGCCCACGAGGACGCGCTGCTGGCGGCCAAGGACCTTGTGCTGCGCGATACCAACGCCTGCTACACCACCTACTCGCTCGCACGTGAGCGCGCCCTGCACGAGAGCGTCGCCGAGCAGTCGCGCCTGATCGACATTCTGCGCGATCTCTCCTCGCCGATTATTCCAGTCCACGACTCGATTCTCGTGCTGCCGTTGGTTGGCACGATCGACACACGTCGCGCCCAGATCGTCACCGAGGATCTGCTCAGCGCCATTGTCGACCGCCAGGCCGATCTGGTGATCATCGACATCACCGGCGTGCCGATCGTCGATACGGCGATCGCCAACTACCTGCTGCAAACCACCAAGGCGGTCGATCTGCTCGGCGCGCACTCGATCCTGGTCGGTATCAGCGCCGAGGTGGCGCAGACGCTCGTCGGCCTGGAGCTTGATCTTAATCGGCTGACCATTCGGGCCAATCTTCAGGACGGCATCGCCTTTGCCCTCGAATCGCTGGGGCTGCACATCACCCCATTCGAGTCGGCAACGGTCTAGCGCCAACCCGAAGCAGCGCGGAACACACACGCTGCTGGAGCAGGAGATCACAATGAATCAGCAGCGCGCATCCCGCCTTGGCTGGCGCTACAGCCCCGTAGCCTTGCTTAGCCTAGTCGTGCTGGCGCTGGCGCTGATTCCAACAGCCACGCAGCCGCAGCGGCTACACGCCACACCAGCAGCGCCAACACTGATCAACTATCCCGCCGATGCGCTGATCAGTGTCGCTGACTATGGGGCCAACGGTGCTGATGCGGTCGATGACACCACAGCCATCCAGGCCGCGCTCGATGCCGACCGCGAGATCGACCAGGACTACTATGGACGGCCCAAGGCGCTGTTTTTTCCCGCTGGCACCTACATCGTCAGCGCCGAGCTGGTCTGGCGCGGCTGCTGCGTAACGCTCCAGGGCCAGGGCAGCGGCAGCAGCGTGATCAAGCTGGCCGATAGCAGCCCCGGCTATCAAGATGTGACAACGCCTAAGGCGGTGATCAAAACGCCCGCCGGCAATATGTCGTTTCGCCAGAACATCTATGGCCTGACGATCAACACCGGCAGCGGCAACCCAGGCGCAGTCGGCCTTGACTATATCGCCAACAACAGCGGCGCAGTCCAGGATGTCCACATCATCTCCGGCGATGGCCAGGGCCAGGTTGGCCTCGCCATGACGCGCGCCTGGCCTGGTCCATGCCTGATCGCGCAGGTGCGCATCGAGGGCTTCGACTACGGCATCGCCACCGCCCACGCCGAGTACGGCCCCACCTTTGAGGACATCACGCTGGTGGGCCAGAACATCGCTGGCATCCACAACGATGGCAACACCCTCGCCATCCGCAAGCTGAGCAGCACCAACAGCGGCCCGGCCATCATCAGCCAGCAGAGCTGGGCGTCGATTATTGTGCTTGATGCCACACTCCAGGGCGACGGCTCGCACCCGAGCGCGATCGACTTCCAGGGCAATCTCTATGCGCGCAATCTTTCGGCCAGCGGCTATACCACAGCGCTCAGCAACGCTGGCAGCAGCGTGCCCGGATTAACCTTCAGCGAGTATCTTGCGCAGCCTGTGCGCAGTCTCTTCGATAGCCCGGCCCACGCGCTGGGCCTGCCGATTGCCGAGACGCCAACCTATCACGACAACGATCTGAGCACCTGGGCGGGCTTCTATCCGCGCTGGTACGGCGATACTGGCGAGCTACAGGCGCTGTTCGACGCAGGCAGCGCCACGATCTACTTTCCGCATATGGCGTACTTTGCCTACAATCAGCGCACGATCAATGTGCCGGCCTCGGTCAAGCGCATCGTCGGCTTCTCAGCGGTGGTCAACGGCGATAGCCAGGGCTACAACGGCGGCGGCATTAAGTTCCGCGTGAGCGCAGACAGCGCTGACCCGCTGATCATCGAGCAGTTTGGCTATGGCGTTACGGTGGAGCAGGCGGCTCAGCGCCCGGTCGCCATCAAGCACGGCAAGTACCGCTACATCGACAGCGCTGGCGACGCCGATCTGTTCTTGGAAGATGTCGAGATCAGCCCGCTGCGGCTGCGCCATCCGCGCCACGTCTGGGCGCGCCAGCTCAACGCCGAGAGCTTGGGCACGCCCTTCACCAAGGTGCGCAACTGGGGCAGCGACCTGTGGATTTTGGGCTTGAAGACCGAGGGCAAGGGGCCGGTGATCGACACCGCCGCCTGCGGCCGCACCGAGCTGCTAGGCACGTTGATCTACCCGGTGCAGGAGTTCTCCGCCGCCGATAGCGCGCAGCCCGCTTTCAAAAATAGCAACTCCAGCCAGTCGCTGATCTACTCGCTCAGCGTGTATGGGGCCAACCGCAACTATGCCATCCAGGTCGAGGAGCAGCGCGGCGACGAAACCCGCCAGCTGCTCTCGAGTGCGTTAGCCAACAACCGCATGAGCCTGTTCAGCGGCTACCAGAGCGCCCCGTGCACGCTCCAGCCAAGCTGGGCCTACATCCCGCTTGTGCTGCGCTAGTCCAACCCCCACGCATAGTCAACAGTAGTCATTAATTAAAATTAACTTAATCAGGGTATAATAGCCAGCGACCATACTTTCCGCTACACCACTGCGCCTCGTTGGCCAGCGTCAACGTGCACGTGGTGCATCCCGTACTTGTTTTAGCAAAAAGGTAGGTGTCGTGAAAAAGATCGCGTTCATGGTAGCCATCGGTCTGCTGCTGGCTTTGCTTCAGCCTATGCTGACGGCGCAGGCGGTACCCACCGCCCTCACCGCAGGCGATATCGCCATCGTTGGTGCTAACTTCGACAACCCTGATGCATTTGCATTTGTGCTGCTGCGCGATGTCGGCGCTGGCACAAGCATCAGCTTCACCGACAACGGCTGGCGCAAGACCCATCACTTTCGTGGCGGTGAGGGCAGCTTCACCTGGACAGCGCTCAGCGCGCTGGCAGCAGGCACAGTCGTGCAGCCAACGCTGAGCGGCGTAGCCTTCTCCACCTCCGGCGACCAGATTCTGGCCTACCAAGGAACGGATAGCAATCCGACGTTCCTCTACGCCTTCAACAACAATGGCTCCGCCAGCTGGGATAACGACGCGACCAACTCCAACACATCGGCGCTGCCAGACGGCCTCGTCGCTGGCCTCAGCGCTGTGGCGATCTCCGAGATCGATAACGCGCGCTACAGCGGCCCAACCAGCGGCACACGCAGCGCGCTGCTCGCCGCCATCGGTGATCCGGCCAACTGGAGCGGCAGCAATAGCACGCGCCAGCCTATGCCAGCCGGGCCGTTCAGCATCAGCGGGTCTAATCCCACTAACACGCCCACGCCGACCAACACGCCCACGCCGACCAACACGCCCACGCCGACCAACACGCCCACGCCGACCAACACGCCC
>JABXJS010000169.1 GCA_013538855.1 Herpetosiphonaceae bacterium | reverse complement strand
GTGCCGCCCTTGCTCAGGTACGCGCCCGAGTCGGTGGCGATCAGCGCGCCGTCGGGGATGCTCACCTGCGTGCCCTTGCCGAACCAGACGCCGCCGCCGGCGCGCACGATGAACTGGTTGGGCGCGGTCGAGCTGATCGTGTCGGCCTTGCTGGCCTGTGCGCCCGCCCACACGAAGGAGCCGTCATGCTTAGCGCTAGCACCTTGGCCGCCAGCAATGGCGTAAGAGCCATCGGCGCTATTAGCCTGGCCGCCGAGAATCGTGCTGTACTCGCCGCGCGCCGAGTTGTTAGCACCGCCAAGAATAGCCGCGAACGAACTAGCAGCTGTATTGTTCTGGCCGCCACCGATAATGGAGCCTGCACCTGAAGCTGTATTCTGAATACCGCCACCAATGGTGGTGTAGGTGTTGGTCGCATCGTTGTACACACCACCAGCAACTGTAGAAACATACCCTGTTGCGGTGTTCTGAACACCACCGCCAACAGTTGAAGCAAGACTGCTCGTTTGGTTCCCATCACCACCGCTGATCGTATTGTAGGTGCCAGCAGCCTGATTGCTGCGCCCGCCGCCAATGGAACTCGTGCTCCCAGTTATCTTGTTCAGATAGCCGCCAGCGATGGTGCCCAGTGTCTGGGTAATCGTGTTGCTATTGCCGCCACCAATCGCGATGTAGGTAGAGCTCGCCGTGTTGCTCTTGCCGCCAGCGACGGTGGCATAGTCATCGCTCGCTGTGTTGTTCTGGCCACCGCCCACGGTCGCATACACGTCGCTCGCTATGTTGGTATAGCCGCCGCTGACCGTCGTATAGTCCTCGGAGGCCAGATTGCTGCGCCCGCCGCCGATGGTAGCGTAGGGCTGATCTGTGCCGCTGCCACTTTGGCCGACAGTATTGCTCGCGCCGCCAGCGATGGTGCCATAGTCGTCGTAGAGCGTGTTGGTGGTGCCGCCACCAATCACCGACCAGCGGGCTGTTATGGTGTTAGTTGTGCCGCCGCCGATCATGCTCCATGCTCCATCAGCGCTATTGCTCTGGCCGCCGCCGATGAAGATGTACTCCTGGCTGGCGGTGTTGCTCAAGCCACCGCCGATGGAGCTATAGACATCGTTGGTGGCGTTGCCATCGTTGCTGCCGACGGCATTGCCTGCGCCGCCACCAATCGTGCTGTAGTTATCATAGGCGCTGTTTTGACTACCTGAGACACCACCGCCGCTGATTGTGATGCCAACGGCGGATGTGTTCAGCGTGTTGCCTGCATAGCCGCCGATCACGCTGGAGCTAGTCGTGTTTTGGTAGGTCCACAGCCCCGGCAGTGCCAGCGCGACCGGGGCGGCTGTCACCTGCTGGCGCGGGCTGAGCGTCGTGTAGGTCGATCCGGCATCGGTCTTCACCGCCAGCTCGAGCCAGCGCGCCTCGCCGGTCAGCAGGCCCTCGCTAAAGGTCAGCACTGTGGTGAATAGCCCAGCATCCACAGCCACATTGTCGGCACTCACCGTGGCCAGCGCCGTGCCGCCGCTCGATACACTGAAGAGGCCAAATTGAAAGTCATAGGTGCCGGTAGCCGGGCTGCCACCAGTGCGCAGCAGGCCCTGATAGGTGATCGACTCGCCTGATTGCGCGAGCAGCGCCGCGGGAGCCGCTGGCTGCCGCACCGCGTCAGGCGCTTGGGCCATCACCGTCACCAGCCCAACCAGCACAAGCATGGTCGCGATCAGCATTAAAACGTGCGAGCGAAGCATAGTTTGACCTCCTAAGACGAAAACGGAACCAGGAGAAGCAACGCTAAATACGCAGAAATGCGGCGACATACCCCGCACTCAGCATGGCGGACGCTGACCAAGGAAGAAGCACCGGCATGACCGCTGAAAGATCCAGCAGCCGACTAACCCTATCGGTATGCAGCAAACATTGGTAGAATGAGGCTCAGTATAGCACCACAGCCAGCAAAGGAGCCAGCCATGCGCCGCAGACGATCACGCCGTCAGCCGCTGGAGCAGCAGGCCCAGCGCCCGCAGCCCACGCTCCAGCAGCCACAGTCCGCCCTTACGCTCCATAGCAATCCAGAGCACACGAGTGCCAGCCCACAGCAGGTGCTCAAGCTCCAGCGCATCGTCGGCAACCAGACCGTCATGCGCCAGCTTGGCCGCAGCGAGCGCACGCGCAGCAGCGCCATCCAGCGGCGGCTAACCCTGGACCAGGCCCCCATCACCGCCTACAGCGATTTGGACTCGCAGGCGCAGGATTTTATTATCAAGCAGTGTACCTCGAGCTTTATCGTCCAGGTGCCCGAGACCGTCGCGACCATCATCAGCGAGATCATCGCCAGCGGCGAGCAGATCGACTGCTCGCTGCCGGAGCTAGCCCAGCTCGTCAGCAGCATTGGCCAGGTGTACCTCATAGGCGAAGACGTGCAAGACCAGCGCGCCCAGCAGATCGGCCTGCGCATGCGCCAGAACGACGAGCGCATCAGCGAGCAGTCCGGCGTGTTCGGCAAGGGCCTAGCCAGCACTGGCCGCGGCAACGCCCTCGCAACGCTTGATCTGATGGAGGAGCAGCAGGGCCTCATGCGCTATATGGAGCAGATCAAGCTCAAGTTTATTTTCAACTCCAGCAAGGCCAAGGGCATCGGCGGCATGTATGGCGATGGCGTCGTCCACCTGGAGGACAAGCTAGGCAAAGAGCCGAAGGATGTCTTTCTGCGCACGCTGATTCACGAGATCGGCCACGCCACCTTTCAGCAGCGCCTGCTCAAAGACAAGCTTGACCCACAGGTCAGCCAAGGCGATTTTGGCGATATCCAGCAGGAGATCACGCGCCTGGATCAAGAGATCACGAACATGACGCAGGGCCAGGTTGAAGATATGCGCAAGGTAAAGCTTGGCCGTATGCAGAACCTCTGGCAGCAGACCGAGCGCATGGGCGAGCTGGTAGAGCAGCAGGAGCTCCTCCAGCGCGAGCTACAAAAGTTCGAGGGCGATGGCCTGGCCTTCTACAATGCCTGGCTCGTGCTGCGCCAAGACGAGGGCCGCTACATGCTCGGCGTCGATCTTGGCTCGGTGATGAATCCCACCGGCCGCCAGAAGTATCAGGCCGAGAAGTTCGAGGAGTTCTGCGCCGAGTCCTTTATGCACATCGTCAAGGAGCCACAGATGCTCTACCAGCATGTAGACATGCTCAGGGAAAATGGCGAGGTGCCCGGCAATGTGATTAATGCGTGGGACACCGCCTTAGACGTGCTCAGAAACCACTATGTGGTCATTAGGGACAGCTAGCGCTACGGGTTAAGCAACAGCGCCCATTGCGCTACAATAGCCAGCATAGCAGCAGTGCTGACTGCTGCTCGACGCACTTTTTAGAAGGAGCTTCGCTTATGCTCGCTCAACCGCTCTCCGCACAGCTGCAGCGGCTCGGCTGGCGCTATGGTCTGCTTGGCTGCATCCTCGTGGCGCTGCTCGGCCCGGCCATAGCCACGCCCGCCAGCGCTAGCACCCACGCCGCCCATCCCAGCGACACGCACACGCTCTACCTGCCGCACCTGGCGCTCTACAGCCACCCGATCGCGCCAGGGCTGCCGATTGATCCCTACGCTACCCACACTGGCGAGGGCACCTACTACGCCGCCGATGGCACCGGCAATTGCTCGTTCGACGCATCGCCTGGCGATCTCATGGTCGCCGCGCTGAACGACCCCGACTACCACAGCGCGCTCTACTGCGGGGCCTACGTCAGCGTGACCGGCCCCAACGGCAGCGTTGTGGTACGCATTGTCGACCGCTGCCCCGAGTGCGCCGCTGGCGACCTCGACCTCAGCCCGCAGGCCTTCGAGCAGATCGCGCCGCTGATCGCTGGCCGTGTGCCGATCAGCTGGCACGTGATCGATTCAGGCATCACCAGCCCGATCAGCGTGATGTTCAAGGATGGCAGCAACCAGTGGTGGACTGGAATGCAGATTCGCAACCACCGCACGCCCATCTTCCGCCTGGAGTTTCTCAACAGCAGCGGCAGCTTCCAGGCGATCAACCGCGAGCAGTACAACTACTTTGTGCAGACCAACATGGGGCCAGGCCCATACACGCTGCGCATCACCGACTTCTACGGGCGCAGCATTGTGCAGGGCGGCGTGCCGCTGCTGAACAACGCCGCCTATCCTGGCAGCGTGCAGTTCCCGGCGGCTCCCTAGCCGCAGCCCGCGCCAGATTAAACACGAAGCCAGGATGGGGTACGCCATCCTGGCTCTAGCGGTATCCGTTGATCAGGTTATCCAGTGGGAGGATCGAGCAGAGCAATCCGCAAAACATCTTTTTCACTGCGAAGAAAATAGCGCGCTGGTATCTCGACCTGCGCGCGGCCATCAACCAGCAGAGCAGTCGCAGCGAAGTCGCTCACTTCAACCGCTAGGCGGCCCTCGGCTGGCGGCACCACCTGAATCAGCAGCCGCCATAGCTCCGCCGACTCGGTCTGCACATCGATCGAGAGCTTAAACTGGCTGCTGAGCGTCGCTGTCGGCGGCATCACCTCGAAGGTCTCATCATCCTCGCCGTACATCGAGCGGCGCATCTGGCCCTGCAGTGCCTGCGGCGGTATCGACCAGCGAAACAAGCTGGTGTCCAGCTCCATCAGCGGCATGCGCGTCACCCAGGACGCTGGAGGCTGCGCCGGCGGCACCGCTGCGCCAAACATGTCCAGCAGCGCTTGATCGGCCAGCGTCGCCTGCAGTCGCGTGTACACATCTAAGCACGCAGCACACAGCCAGAGATGGTTCCAGATATGCGGATAGGTTTGCCGCGCCAGCAGCTCATCTGTATGTTCAAGATCGACAAAGGCCGCCAAATCCGGGCTGTCAGCAACATGCTGCGCATCGCACGGCGTGCGTGGCACCGGCGCAGTCGCCTGCGCTAAAGCAAAGAGCCGCGCCTGACACTGCGGACAGTCAGCGGCATGCGCAAGCATGCTTGGCGGCAGCGGAGCAGCGCGGGCGACGCCCACGTAGCTTCTGAGCCATGTCAGAAACTCGCTGCAGGGTACTTCAGTTGCGCCCATCCATACACCTCTTTCGTCAAATAGTTAAGATCACTCGTACTTAGTACGTGCCGTTGCCTAAATATATTTTCAATCCACTGCTAGGAATCAGGTCCGGGATCGTCAGCAGCATCAAGGATGATGCCAGCAGCGCGCGCCTGTTCGCGCAGGGAAGCATCGCGGCGCAGCAGCGCACGGGCGGTTTTAAGCAGCCCTGACACGCGGCCAGGGCTAAGGTTAAGCAGCGCGGCGATATCAACGATGCGCTGCTCCTCCAGCACATAGGCGTTAAACACGATCACCAGCCGCTGATCGCCAGCGGCCGCTAGCCGTTGCTTAATCTCGTCCTTGAGCTGATTGAGCGCAACCTGCGCATCAAGGCAAATCGCATCTTTCACTGCCTCATCTAAGGGAACGCTGTGCTGCGCACCGCTACGCCCCTGCGTGGTGTTATCGCGGTGATTGCGCCGAATCACGTTGATCACCACCTGTGCCGCCCAGGTTGTAAAGCGACTGCGATAGGCAAACGACGGCAGGCCGCGCGCTATCTCCAGCAGGGCTGTCTGTACGAGATCATCATGGTCTTGCGCGAACGCAGCCAGGCTCGAGTACTGCTGCTTGTGCACAATCTTGGCCACGTACTGCACCAGCGTCTCCCACGCGCCGTCCGCTGCGGATTCACCGCGCTGCAGGGCGGCCACCAGCCGGTGATCAAGATAGTAGTTCTCGATGATCTTGTGGGGATTCGCAGCGCCATCCTGGGCGATGTGCAGCACCAGCTGGCTGCACGCTGCGTACTCGGCAGGGTCAAGCTGCCAACCCTGCGCACGGCAGTAGTCGGTTACGAGCACCTGACATTCATGAAGATTCATCGCTCTCCTTAATTCTCCAGATGAATGCGCTGTGATGAGCTATTGGGCTAGACCATAGTAGCATAGAGTTACTGTTTTATGCTACTATCAGCTGTAGCCCGTACCAGCCAGCACTGCAACTGTCCTTGTGCCCCGCAGCTCTAGCGCGGCGCGCCTACCAACTATTTTTAGAGGTTCTATGTTTGTGGTTTCCCAGCTCCCGGCGCTCCACACGACACTCTTGCAGCTCGCTCGCAGCAACCCGCTCCGCGCCCTCCAGCTCGCCCGTGAAAAGATCATTCCCCCAACCAGCAGCGTCGACTGCTACACGCTTGGCTGTGTGCTGCTGGCCAACGAGCGCGTCGATAGCGCCCGCACCGCGCTCACCCATGCGCTTGCAGACAGCCAAACCCAACAGCAGCCGCTGCTGATCTTACACTGCCAGCGTGCGCTGCTCAAGTGCGACCTCGAGTCGCGCCAGCCCACCGACATCGCGCACTGGCAAGCGCTCATCGATGCGTATGGTGATCACGGCCAGCCTGAGGAGGCCGCGCGCACTGCTGTCCACCTCGCCAGCGCCTGGAACAGCGCCCGCAACTCGCCCATGGTGCACGCTGTCGTCGATGCGTACCTCCCACGCCTTGCGCCCACTGACCACTATGAGCGCGGACTGCTGCTGCGCCTCCACGGCGGCACGCTGATCAACGAAGATGCCCATGAGCAGGGCCTGGCACAGCTCGATGCAGCGATCCAGGCGTTGACGCTCATCGATTCGCAGCATGAGATCGCCCACTGCCGCATGCTGCAGGGCTGGTCGCACACCCTGCGCGGCAACTACGCGCAGGCCCAGGCGCTCTTCGAGCAGGCCGAGGCGGTCTTTGCCGCCTACGATCTTCCGCTACGCCGCGCCATGTGCGCCAATAATCGCAGCATCTGCTTTCTCCAGCAGGGCGAGTTTGGGCATACGCTCTACCACTCGCACCTAGCGCGACAGCTGTTTTTGGCCCACGAGCGCCTGCTCGAGGTCGGCAGCTGCGATTTTCTGCTTGGTCGAGCCTATCTCGAGATCGGCCACTGGCTGGCCGCCCAGACCGAGTTCGCCCGTGCGAGCAGCATCTTCAGCGCACTCAATGCCGCTGGACGCCTCGCCGCCTGCTACTACAACCAGGCCCGCGCGCTCGTTGAGCTAGAGCAGTTCGCGGCGGCCGCCGACCTGCTCGATCACATTCCGCCCTTGGCCATTCAGTTCAACAATCGCCAAACGCTCGATGAGACACTGCTGCTGAAGGCGCGCCTGCAGCGGCTCCAAGGCAACCACGCCGCCGCCGCTACAGCCCTTGCCGCCGCCAAGCAGCACTTCGAGCACGACAACAATGCGCTAGGCATAGCCCGCTGCGCTGTTGAGCACGGCTGGCTACTGCTTGATGAGCAGAACTATGCGGCTGCCCAATCCTTATTTGAGACAGCGCTCGTGACCTTGCACGATAAAGCGATGTTCAGCTGGCGCGCGCTGCATGGGCTGGCCCGCTGCGCCGAGGCCGTCGGCGCGCTACAGCTGGCCCGTGAGCACTACGCCAGCGCAACCCAAACGGTGCTCAGTTTGCGCCAAAAGCTGCTCCACGAGCAGCTCAGCAGTATGCTCTTCAGCCAAGCCCAGCAGCTCTTCCACGATGCCGGCCAGCACCTGCTGAGCCACGGCAGCGACCTCGATGTGCTCCAGTTTATGGAGCGCCAGCGCACAATGACGCTGCGCCACGCGCTGCAGAATCGCTGGCAGAGCCGCAGTAGCGCCGAGCTACAGCAGCTTGAGGCCCAGCTCAGCGCAACGCTGCAGCACACCAATCTGCGCGACCCGGACAGCACCGCCCAGCTCGATAGCCTGCTCCATGCCTATGCCCAGCAGATCTGGTTCCAGCGCCAACATACCGCCGTCGAGTTCGAGCCAGACGCAACAGTCGATATCGCCGCGCTGCGCCACGAGCTTAACCAGCGCCACAGCACCCACTGGACAGTCCTGCTCTACTCCACCCACAACGAGCAGCTTGTCCTATCGACACTCACCGCCACAAGCCTTACCACCAGCATGCTGCCCTGGACGCAGGCTGATGCTGCGCATGTGGGCCAGCTCAATAATCCGCGCACCCAGTGGGGCATCTATCAAGACCGTGACTTCCACGCCCAGCGCACCACCACACGCTGGAGCATCCTGGCCCAGCTGGCCCAGCAGCTGCTGCCAGCCCCAGTGCAGGCGCGCCTCATCCAGCCGTCGGCTGCCACGCACCGGCTGTACATTGTGCCCAGCGGCGCACTGCACACCTTGCCCTGGGCCACGCTGCGCCTCAACGACCGCTGGCTGTGCGAATACTGTGACGTGCAGCTTGTGCCGCATCTCTCGCTCTTCACCCAGCCGCCAGCCCAGCCGAGCAGCGCAGCGCTGCTGCTTGGCTGTAGCACCTTCCCCGACCCAATCGAGGATCTGCCGCTCGCGCTGCCAGAGATCGAGCGCATCGCCGAGATATGGCCCGGCCCAACCACGCTGCGCCGCAATGCCGAATGCAGCGTTGCCGCGCTCTGCGCCCCCGCCACGCTCGCCGAGTGGAGCAGCTACGGCATTGTGCATGTGGCCAGCCACGCCTTTATGCGCCAAGATCATGGCATCGCCGGCCACATTGTGCTCCACGATGGCAACCTCTGGCTAGAGACGATCAGTCGGCTGCCGATCAAGCAGGCGCTGATTACGCTCTCAACATGTAGCGGGTCCATGGTCGATGTGCTCGCGGGCGAAGAAAATCTCAGCCTCGCCTGGAGCTGGCTGGTCGCCGGGGCGGCGGGGGTGCTCGCCAGCATGTGGCGGCTCTACGATGGCAGCACGCGCGCAGTGCTGGAGCACTTCTATGCTGCGCTCAGCAGCGGCCTCGATGCAGCGGCAGCACTGGGAGCAGCCCAGCGCCAATGTATCGCCGCCGATGCGCCACCAACCACGTGGGGCAGCTTCACCTACACCGGCGGAGCACTGCTGATGTTTACAACTATGTCAGACTGTATAACGTGATCACGCGTCATACCCGCATACCAGTGCTTGGCGGATTGTTCAAGCCGTCGAATGTCACCACCTTTTCCGGCAACCAGGTGCATGCTATTCAACAGCAGTACTCTTGTATCGCGCGTGTATCGCGGCGGGGGTGGCATTGACAGCCTCACGCGGTTAGACTATGTGCATCGGCTATATCCTAACGTAGGCACACAAGGAGAGCGCCATGTACGAGTTTGAGACGAGAGATTCACGCGCCCAGTCTGTTGTTAACGCCGATCTATCCGCTGCGCTGGAGGCGATCAAAGGCTACAGCCGCGCTATCCGCCCAGCGCCAGCCCTTGAGCAGCAGATGCTCGGGCTGGACCGCACGCACCACGCAGGCCGCGAGGTGTACTTGTACTCTCTGGAGCTAAAGTACACTGCGCTGGATCGCATCACGCAGGTGGTCATCGGCTTTGCTGGCACGCAGGTTTTTTTTAGCGGCACCGGCGGCGGCATCCAAGCGGGCAGCGCAACGGTCTGGGGCACCGGCTGGACTAACGGTCGCCTTGAGGGGTTTGTCGGCAGCCCGCTCAGCTTTCACCTTGGCTTCTTCCCCAGCACTCTTCGCATCAACGTCATGCTCGGCGGCCACGACCTGATCGGCACCTTCAGCTGCGGCGGCCTCGATAATCCGTTTCTCGGCATGCTCGCTGGTCAAGGACAGTTGTATTATGTCTAGCTATCTAGCGCCCGTAGCTCGGCTAGCTTCTGCGTCACAGCGCTGATCGTCTGATACTCCTGAATCGCATAGGCGCGCACGAGGCTGGCCTCGTAGAGCTGACGCGCACGCGCTAGGTCGCCGCGCTGCTCGGCAACTGCGCCCAGCCCGCGCAGCGCCCAACACATGCCCGAGCCATGCCCTAGCTCGGTGTAGATATCGAAGCTCTGCTCAAATAGCGCCTGCGCCTGCGCTATGTCGCTGGCCAGCAGCACATGGCCCAGCACCACCAGAATGGAGACCAGCCCAATCTGGTTGCCCAGCGCGCGAAAAATCGCCACCGCCTCTGGGCCAAGCTGCTGCGCTGTGCTGAAGTCGCCGCGCTCGACGGCAATCCGCGTGAGCTGCGACAGCGACCAGGCAATCCCCAGCGGGTAGCCCGCGCGCCGCGCCAGACGTAGCGCTGAATTGAACGCAGCCGCCTCACCCTCTTGGTCGCCGCAGATACCTGCGGTTCGCCCGAGACCAATCCAGGCCATACAGCACAACCATAGATTCTGCTCGGCCTGCGCTAGCGCGAGCGCCTGGGTAAACAAGGTTCCCGTGTTGGCAACATCGCCTTGGCTCAGACATAGAAACCCAAGGCCGCAGATAATCTCCACCTCTAGTGAGCGCGGCAGACGTTCCTTGCAGGCAAACGCACGCTCCAGCCATGGCCGTCCTTCAATCGTTCTGCCGCTCGCCAGCCAGAACCACCATAGCGCACCTGCAAACTCGGCGCTACGCTCGATCTCGCCGCGCTGCTCAAGCCACACAAGTACAGCGATAATATTAGGATGATCGGCGGCGAGCGCTTGCATCCAGCGCTGCTGCTCTGGCCCCTGCAGCTGCACTGCTGCTTGCTGTGCCTGTGCAAGATAGTGGCGACAGCAGTACTCCCACACGAGCGGCGCAGTGTCGTCTGCCACCAGTAGCTCGCTGGCATACTCACGAATCGGCTCAAGCAGCCGGTAGCGCGGCGGTGAGCACGCCGTGTCAACAGCAACGAGGCTTTTCTCTACCAGGCCAGTCAGGGTTTCCAGGCTATCAAGCTGCGTTAGACCAATGCTGGCCGCGACATCCACCACTGCGGCGAGCGTAAACGGGCCATGGAACACGCCTAGGCAGGCAAACAGCCGCTGCTCACCATCAGTCAGCAGGCCATAGCTCCAGTCCAGCGCATGGCGCAGGGTCTGCTGACGGGCTGGCCGATCACTCGCGCCCCGCGTCAGCAGCGGCAAACAGGGCGCGAGATGCGCCAGCAGCACGTCGGGCGCAAACAGCACAATCCGCGTGGCCGCCAGCTCAATCGCCAGCGGCAGCCCATCGAGCTGGGCACAGATCGCCACCACCGCCGCGATGTTCGCGCTGCTGAGCGCAAATGTCCGCTGGCGCGCTTGGGCGCGGGCCGCAAATAGCGCGACAGCAGGCGACTGCGCCAGCTGCGCCAGGCTTGGGCGCGCCGCCACAGCAGGCAGCGCCAGCGTTGACACCAGGTAGACATGCTCAGCAGAGAGACGCAGCAGCTCGCGGCTGGTCACCAGCAGTTTGAGCTGACTGGTCTGCTGCAGCAACAGTGCGAGCTGTGGCGCGGCGGCCAGCACATGCTCGGCGTTGTCAAGAATCAGCAGACAGCGTCGCCCGTCAAGCAGCTCCGCGAGCTTGCTCACCACCAGCGCCGGCGGCAGCGCACCAAGGCCCAGCACCTGCGCTGTGTGCGCCATAACCAGCTCGGCCGCACTGATCAGCGTGAGATCGACAAACCAAATGCCATCAGGAAACTGCGCCGTCAGCGCGGCGGCCAGTGCCAGCGCCAGCCGTGTCTTGCCAATGCCTGGCGGCCCAGTTAGCGTCACCATGCGCACGGTCGGATCGGCGAGCAACGCACTAATCGCCGCTAGATCGTCGGCGCGCCCAAACAGCTGCGCTGCCACCTGCGGCGGGGCTGCCGCTGCTGTACTGGCGGCTTCCGTTGCTACATACGTTGGCGGCGGCAGATGATCGGCGCTCAAGTTGCCACGGGCAACCTGAACAAATGTCCTCTGGTCCTCGTGCGGTAGCAGCAGACAGCGCGCCAGCCGCTCGGCGATCTCAAGCGACGGTCGGCGGGCGTCCGCTTCGATCTTGCGCAGCGTTACCAGCGCACAGCCCACCTGCGCGGCCACGCTCGCTGGCGGCAGGTTCAGCGCTGCGCGCCGCTGCTTCGCCCACGCGCCAAACGATAACGAATCTGTCATATTCCCTCTCCCAGCCGTTTGTTCCCTTCTAGCTACGACCATTGAGATAGGCCCGTCCCGCATCCTCGGTGCAGGGTGGAAGCCTGCTGGGGCTTGGACCGCGCCCCAAACCTGCTCACACAGGTGGGAATACCACCATGAATTGGGATTCAGCCTAGCAGCAGCACACTGCCTGCCAATCATTAATAACTATTTAATCAGCAAAATTATGTCACAATACGATCTAAAATTCAATACCTTTCCTAGCCACAGCTTACAGAGCACACACAGCCAGCAGCAGGCGCATATGCTGGTTGATGCTCAGCGCGGTGGTTCGCGCTGCGGCTGGCGGCGTTCAATCCGCACCCACGCCAGCCCGCGCCGTTATCGGCGATTGCCCGACACCGATTGGCCAAACCCTGCACTGCCTAGCACCACCCGCCTGCGCAATGTTGATGTCCAGCGCGGTGGTTCGCGCTGCGGCTGGCGGCGTTCAATCCGCAGCCACGCCAGCCCGCGCCGTTATCGGCGATTGCCCGACGCCGATTGGCCAAACCATGGGCTTATCACCCACACACCCAACCGCTCCCGCCGTCGCACGAGCGCGACTACTTCGCCATCCAAGCCCTGCGCCTGGCAGCGGGCGGGACGCCCACCACCACGCCGATGCAGCGCGGACCGCACCTCAACCACCGCGCTCCCTATCACCCACACGCCCAACCTGCTCCCACCGTCGCACGAGCGCGACTACTTCGCCGTCCAAGCCCTGCGCCTGACAGCGGGCGGGACGCCCACCACCACGCCGATGCAGCGCGGACCGCACCGCAACCACCGCGCTCCCTATCAC
>JABXJS010000168.1 GCA_013538855.1 Herpetosiphonaceae bacterium | reverse complement strand
TTGATGCCGTAACGGCCATCTACGGCATGGTTCGGGCTATCCCGCTCGCACCGTACCGACCCTACACGCCACCCGAGCCAATCCTGTGATCTACTGAGAGTAAGGATGTCAGGCCATCAACCAACTCAATGGACCGAGGATCATGTTCAGCTTCTGTTGAGCAACCCACGCCAACTGCTCGAAGCAGACGATTGGCGCGAGCACATCGCCGCACTTGGCGGTATCGACGCACTCTACACCGCTGTCAGGCAGCTGCCGATTAAGGAAAAGCAGCATACGCTGCTCAACGTGCTCATCAGCTACCCAGGAGCATCTGTGGACACCTACTGTGACCTGTTGAATGTTCATCGCGCAACATTCCATCGCCATCAGCGTGAGCTGTTTCGTAATCTGGCAACGCTGCTCAATGCCGCACGCGCGGCCAGCGCCCATGCTCCTGGGCCGCGTGTGCACCAGCGCCAGGCGCTGCACCAACTGCGCACCCCCAGTGCAGATTTTCAAGGCCGCAGCGATCTGCTGGAGACGCTGAAGGTGGCGCTCCAGCCCGCCACTGATCACGCACCGATTATCGGCATTCAGGGTATGGGTGGCAGCGGCAAGACCGAGCTAGCCCTCGCAGCTGCGCAGCAGGTTGCCGCACGCTATCCTGATGCGCAGCTGATGCTCGCGCTGCATGGGTCACACGCGCAGTGGCGCACACCGGAGCAGCTGCTGCAGCAGGTCGTGCAACTCTTTGCTCCCGATGAGCAGCAGGAGCAGTCGCGCGAGGCGCTGGAGGCGCAGTATCGCTCGTGCCTGCACGGCAAACGGGTGTTAATCATTGCTGATGATGCCCGCGACGCCGATCAAGTGCGCTCGCTGCTGCCGCCAAGCGGTAGCGCAATGCTAATCACCAGCCGCCAGCGCTTTGTGCTGCCGGGCATGGCGGTGATCGACATACCGCTGCTGGACAGCGCCGAGTCAGCAGCGCTGCTGCAAACAATCTGCCGCCGCCTCCAGCCTGCCGAGGCGCTGGAGCTGGCTGAGCGCTGTGGGCACCTGCCGCTGGCCCTGCGCACCAGCGCGAGCATCCTGGTCAACAACCCGGCCCTGCCAGTGGCCAACTATCTGCAGCGCCTGCGCGACCGCCACCAGGTTCTGGGGGCGCTCACCGACCCAGATGACAGGTATCTGAATGTGGCGGCCTCGCTGGAGCTTGGCTATCAGGCGCTTGAGCCTGCGGCCCAGGCGGTGCTGCGCCAACTCAGCGTGATTATCGGTGACTTTTCGGTCAAGCTGGCCGCGCAGGTTGTGCAGTCCGATGATCTCTACACGCAGCTGTATACGCTTATCCGCCGCACGATGATCAGGTACGATGCGCACAGCGAACGCTGGTGGCTCCACGATCTCGTGCGCGCCCTTGCCCAGCGTAAGCTGGAGCACGCCGAGAGCACAGCCATAACTTGGCGCTATGCGCGGGCTGTGCTCAGCTTGATGCCACAAATTCTGGACGCCCACGTTGATATTGGTGGAAATCGTGAGGAGAGCCTGCGCCTGTTCAACTCTGAGCGCCTGCACTTCGATTTTGCCGCAGAGTGGGCCGAGGCGCACAGCCAGCAGCCGGATGGCGCACGCCTGCTGGTCGATATCGCGGTCGCCATGGCCAATCTCAGCGGCATTCGTCAGGAGTATCGCTATGCGTATTCTAGGCTGATGGAGCGCGGGCTAGCAGTCGCCGAGGAGCTTGGCGATGCAGCAGCCAGCGGCGAGCTGCACTGGCGGGTTGGCGTGAATAGTATCTGGACCGGCGATATCGACGCCGCTGAGCAGCACTTCCAGGCAGCGCTCGCGGCGCTGGCGGCGGAGGGGTCAACATCGCGTGTCACGCATATTCGCACCGATCTGGCGAGCCTCTACGTGTACCGCGGTGGCGAGCAGAACTATCACCAGGCTATCCAGCTCTACCAAAAAGCAATCGCTGCCTATCGCACGCTCGATGAGTCGATTTCACAGGAGAGCCTGTGCCTCAACAACATGGGCATCGCCTATGCCAAGCTGGGCCAGCCAGAAACAGCCCTCGAGTGCTACCAGCAGGCGCTGCTGCTCGCTGAGCGCATTGATGATCAGATGGATCGCTGTCGGGCGCTGGCCAATATGGGCGAGACATTTATTACGCTGGGCCAGCTTGATGCAGCGATTACTGCCTGCCAGCAGGCCGCCGCGATTGCGGAGGCTGAGGGCCACCTCCAGGGCAGCGGCATCATCACTGGCTACTTGGCGCACGCGTATATGGCCAGCGGCGCCGTTGAGCAGGGCCACGCCAGCTACCAGCAGGCGCTGAGTATCCTCGCCAGCATCGGCGACCGCTGGAGCGAGGCCGATGTGCGCTGGAAGTACGGCACGCAGCTTGTGCGCTTCGGCAACGTAGAGCAGGCACTGCCACTGCTTCAGGCCAGCCTGGCTTACCAGGCCGAGACCAACCACGGCGACTATGCTCAGAACGCTGAGTTGCTTAAGCGCATCGAGGCTGGTGTGCCGCTGGCAGAGCTACTTGCCACACTTTAGGCTAGGCGCTGTACCAGTCATTCGCGGCAGCTAGGGCTGCGTCGAGCGCTGCCGCTAGACTGGTATAGTGCCATGTGCTCGCTTGCGCTGCTGTTGTGCCAAATAACCCCAGCACGCCATCCCGTGAGCGCTCGGATGTCTCCACAATGACCGGAAATGCTGGCTCGTCTGGGCTGTGCATGTACTGCTCAAAAGCTTGGAACACCTGCAGGAGCGCCAATCCCCAGGTGTAGGTCAGCAGTGAGAAATCGAGCAGATGAATGCTCCGTCAGCATTGCCGCTGGTGCCGCTGCCAAACACACCATCAAAGCGCAGCAGGAGCACGCGCCCATCGGTGGTTCTCTGGATACCATAGCTGATTGAGCTAAGCGTCTCAAGACGCTTGTCTAACAGTTCATGCATGGGCTTGCCTAAACTACAATGGATATCTGCCACGATAGGGATCGCCCATCTGAGCAGCTTTCTCCGCCGTGTAGATACCTAGGGCTTGGCTAGCTCAAGGGCAACGTCAAATCGTGCTATCCGCCAATGGACGGTATGGTACAGCAACTGCCCGCATGCACAGGCATGCGGGCAGCACTATTTTGATGAGGCAGCGTGCTTAGTGATACGCGCTCTGGAGCGCAGTGTACGCCTCGGTGCTCATCAGATTGACCGCCTCGGTGGGGCTGAGGCACGGCTCCTCGGTCATCTTATGGTGGTGGCGCACCTCGACACGTGCGCCTGCATAGTCGATGAGATTGCGGCAGTGCGAAACACCCTGCGCGTCTGGCGTACAGTCACTATCGCTAAGCACGCTGCCCTCGACGAGCGCACGTGGCGCTGTGCCGCTGACGAGATCAACTTGGATGAAGCCCGGCCTGAGATCGGCGATGTGTGCGTCTGGCGCAACAACAACCAGCGAGCGTAGGGTCGGATTGAGGCTCTGTGCTTCGCTCTCAGACTGCTGTGCGATTGTGCCCAGCACAGTGATAAGCGCAACAACAAGCACGCCGACGAGCCAGATATTTGTTTGCGATGCCGACTTCGTTGTGGTCATAACGGTCTCCTGATTGCTACTCCGCTGGCGCAGCGTATTCTGTGCCCATGCGAGCATAGCGCTGTACATAGCTGTTCAGGAGAATAGTTTGTTAACCTTACGTGGTGGTTTCGCTCAATCACGGCTGCTTCAGCGTGTGGGGCAGCTGATCGGACGAGTGGTTTGGCACCTGCGCTGCCCGCAGGGCAGAGGCGTGCCGCCGCTAGCGAGCGCTTTGCTTGCGGCGCTTTTTTTCAAAAAACCGTGCGCGATGGGTGAATGTCTAGCTGTGCGTGCGTGTATGCTCGTATATAATCAGCAGAACGCCGCTGAACACCGCGGCAAAGCCGAGCACGTGCAGCCAGCGAAACGGCTCGCCAAGTAGCAGGTACGCGAGCACCAGCGCGCTGACCGGCATCACGCCCATAAAGCCAGCAGCGGTGCTGCCGGGCACCTTGGCCACGCCGCTATACCAGAGCGCCGAGCCAAGCGCCAGTGTACCAACACCCCACCAAAGCAGCGCCAGCCAGTCGCCCCAGCCAACCGCACCAAAGTCAAAGTGCAGCGACTGATAGACAGCAAACGGCAGAAAAAGCAGCGTTGCAGCGCTTGCCGCGAGCGCCGCGATCATCACCGGCTGAACATGCGCGCTGGCCTGCTTGCCAAGCAGTGTGTAGCCAGCCTCGCTGCACACCGCGCCGAAAATAAGCAGGGTGCCCAAGAGCAGATTGCCCTGTGTTTGGCTGGCGGCGTGGCTACCCAGATTGAGGATGAGCACACCTGCCACCGCCAGCGCGATTGCCGCGCTCTTGCGCCAGCCAAGCCGCTCTTGGAGCAGCAAAAAGGCCCCGAGCGCTGTTACGGCCGGTGTTGTGCTCATCACGATGCTGCCGATAACCCCAGAGAGCTGCTGCATGCCATACAGCATCAGAATGCTGAAGAGAAACATGCCGACAAGCGCAATCAGGCCGATGATCAGCCAGTCCTTGCGGCTATAGTGCTTGAGCTGCTGACGCTGCTTGAATACAAACGGCGTAAGCACCAGCGTCGCAAGCACCATGCGCAGCCCGGCGGCGACGAACACCGGGAATGCGCCTGTTACGAGCTTGCTTACCGGCGTGCCGCTGCCAAAGGTGATCATTCCAGCCGCAAGCTGAAGATAGGCCGTTGTTTTATTTGACATAAACCTAAAAACTCTACTCAATGTTCCTACCTGCAGCAGCAGCACAGACTATGCCCAGGCTACGGCTAGCATAGTTCCTTACTCGATCAGCGTGTGCAGCGGGTAGGCCGAGACCACCAGCGTGATACCAGCAGCCGCAATCTGGGCCAGCAGCGCAGGCGGTAGACTGACTGAGTCGGTGTGTGGCTCGCCGCCAACCGTAAAGCCGATGTCTAGCTCCTGGCGCACCGATAGCCTGCCAAGCGCCGCGATGGCTGGCTGCTTGTCGCGCAGAAATACCTGTAGCTCAGCAATAGCTGCATCCCACGCTTCGGCCTCAGTCACAGCAAGCCGAAAGCCCGAGGTGGTCGGCACATACCCAGGGCGCCGCGGCTCGCCTTTGCGCCAGATTGTATCTTGATCAATCTGGTAGGTAGCGGCAAACTGATCGACGGCAAACTCTTCACCCTCAACAGTCCACATCGTAGCCAGCATTGTGCTCCTTTGTTTACATAAATCACGAAAAAGATGGCCACAGTGCTACTGATGAACCATCTGCGACCGTCTGGGTGACAACATGGTCGCTAGTGAGGATCGTCTCAAGCGTCTGATTAGTATTATCTACCAGTCAGGCTAATCTGGTGGCCAAATTCGCGAGCTAAAAGGCCCAGACAGCCTCTGCGCAAGCGTCACTATGCTGCCCGTCCCTTATGGCTCGACCTGCACGAGCAGCTCAAACACTGGCGGTGGCTCTCCAGCACCTTGATATTTCCAATTACTGCTATAGAGGTAGCTATCACTTGCAGGGAGCGCATACTCCGTTGGATCAGTACTGGTACTGGTGCGCCAGCCAGCCGCTAGCAGCTCCTGCTGATACCAGCGCTTGATCGCAGCAGGGTCCGCTGTGGCGCTAAAGGTCGTAATCCGCGTGCGGCCATAGCTCTCAGCCACTTGCTCGACGGTGCCAGTCTGACTCGGATGGATCGGACGGAAAGGGACCACTGGCCGCGACCGCGCTGCGAGCGTGGGCTGAGCTGGTGCTGTTGTTGGCTGTAGCGACGGCTGAGTTTGGGCGGCGGTCGATAGCGCGCACCCGCTCAAGAGCAGGAGCAGCGCCAAGATTGCGGCATACTTCATCATCAACTCTCCAATACGAGCTGGCCGCGCATACTCACTGCGCGCGGCCAGCTCGCGACTAGTGGGGGTCAGGTGTGGTGTTGATGAAGACGCAGCGCTGGCGATTAAAGTTCCAGCACGGACAATTTTAGTAGCGCACAACCATGCGCACGCAGGTGGCCCCATGCTCGTGGGCGGTCTGAGTCCGCAGGAGCAGCGTATCAACAGCCTCGCTCACAGTCTCAACAATAGCGGGCACAGTCTGGTACTTGAAGCGCCGACCAAACTGATCGAGCGCAGCGACCCAGCGCTCAAGATAAGCCGTGAACGTAGCAATATCCTGCCAGGATGCCTCGGCCTGCGCCACCGCCACGGCCCACAGTGCGCGGATTTTCTGCTGCTCCTCGGCGGGCATAGCAACTGGTAGCTCGGCCAGCTCATCGTTCCCATAGCCTGCGGTTGTGCGCAGCAGCGGTGCAAGATCGAGCTTGAGGGCGTTGGCCAAGGCGATAAGCTCCGCGGCGGGACGCGGATCAAGACTGCCTGCATCAATAAGACGACACCAGGCTTTGAAGTCGGTGTCGCCAACCGTGTGCGGACAAACACCAATGTCCGTCTCAAGCAAGAATGTCACGCCCATGCTGTGCTCCGTAGTACTCTACCATCCATAGAGGAAGTCTAGCTTGAGTTCCTATTTGGGCAGTAAATAGGAACCTTGACATGCAAAAATGGACGTGCTAGACTTAGCAGTATCACAAGGAGGTTCCAGTTGAAGCATGAGCTTGTCCCACTGCCTGATCCACGCGAAATACATGAAATAGCTGCCACCCCAGCCCAGCTCACGGAGCTAGCGCGCGGGATGCACGCACTCGGGCAAGCGGCAGATCGCTCTGCGGCTGCATTCATCTTTGCAGAGTATCGGGCGCGGCTCACACCCAACACCGTGCTGCGGCACAACACAGACCTCAAGGTGTTCGCTGATTTCCTCGCCACTGCTGGCGTCGTCGTGCCCGTCGATGCCGATGAGGTGCCAGTGCTCGCAACCCAGGAGCAAGCCTGGGCCGGTGTCAGCAGCGGGCTGGTGCTGGCCTTCCGGGTGTGGATGCTGCAGCAGGCGTACGCCATCGGCTCGATCAACGTGCGCCTCTCGACGGTGCGCACCTATGCGCGGCTGGCGCACCAGGCGGGCGTTGTCTCAGCAGAGACCTGGAGCCGCATTCGAGCGATCTCGGGCTATCGCAAAGCGGAGGGCGAGAACATCGATCGCTCACGCCGTGCCGCCAAGCACGAGACGCGTGTGAGCGCAAAGAAGGCCGATCCCAATGTGCTCACGACCGATCAGATTACGCAGCTTAAGCAGGCGGCGCTGACTAACCCGACAGCGCCAGCAGTGGAGCTAGCGCAGCGCGACTACCTGCTGATCTGCCTGCTGGCCGACCTCGGGCTGCGCTGCGGTGAGGCGGCGGGCCTCGTCTGGGGCGACCTTGATGACCAGCTGCTGCGCGTGCGGCGGCCCAAGGTCAAAAAAGAGCAGCGGCATCGGCTCGTTGGCGATGCGCTGAGCGCTGTGCGCCGCTATCGCGCGCTGCTGCATGGCGCAGGGGACACGCCGCTGCTTGCCCGCTTCGATAAGCATGGCAACCAGAATGGCTTTGGCCTCACAGAGCGGGCGCTGCGCAAGCGGGTGCGCCAGCTGGGCAAGCTGATCGGCATTGCCAATCTGTCACCCCACGATCTGCGCCACTCATGGGCCACGCGCCTGGCGCGGCAGGGCGTTTCGGTGCAGCAGCTACGCGAGGCTGGCGGCTGGTCGAACTTCGATACGCCGAGCCGCTACGTGGCGCGCGAGGATATCGCAAACGCCACAATCGACCTTGCGCCGGATATCGATAGCGCCAGCTAGCTGCCCACAAACGATTGTGCGACAGGCAGCCCCTCTAGCCAGCTCTCCACCGCCGCCAAGTTTGGAAATATGTGATCAGGGGTGCAGGCGGTGGCACGCTTCTCCTGATACTGATGGCGGCGAATCAGTACCCCGCGCATACCAGCGGCATGGGCACCACAAACATCACGATAGATATTGTCGCCAAGATAGATTGTCTCCGCCGGATCGGCGTGCAGCTGCTCTAGCGCGTAGTCGAACAGCCGCCGGTCGGGCTTGCGATAGCCCCAGTCCGAGGATATCACCTGCACAGCAAAGCAGTCGGCCAGCCCATTGATGCGCAGCTCGGTCTCGATAAAAAAGCGCTGCGCATCGGACACAAGGCCCAGCGTATAGCGGCGCTGCAGGCGCTTGACGCTCGTCAGCGTGTCAAGAAACGGACGCAGATGACAAATCGTTAAGCCGCGAAACAGCTGCGCAAGCTGTGGCTGTAGCTGTGTGCCATCATGGCCATGCGCGGCAAGCACACGGTTGAAAATTTCTATTATGTCAATTTCTGGATACTGCTCAGAGCTGGACTGCTGCATTGCGCGCATGTGCATAAAATAAGCATCGTGCAGGGTCGTGCTGTCGATCGTTATACGCTGGTAGGACAAAAAGCGCGCCAGCTGACTCCAGACCGTAGGATCGTGCTCATCGGTGCGGATATCAAGCAAGGTATTGTAGCAGTCGAACAGCAGAACCCGTGGTTTTACTTCAGCCATTGCCAAGCCTCCTGAATAAGCTCCCTTCGATACAGCATATCAAGCCAGTCATTGCGACAGATCCGCAGCAGCGTCAGTCCTGTCCACAGCGCCAAGCGCTGCTGGGCAATCTGCGGTGGGGCGGCGTTTTGCACACGCTGCTGATAGGTTGTTGCAAAGCGCTGCGCTAGCGCACGGCCACGGTCATGCTGGCCGCCAAGCCGCAGCGTGTGCAGAATCTCGGCCATTACGCAGCCAACATCGCGGTATGGATCACCCCAGTGTACCCGCTCAAGGTCAATCGCGACCACCTCATGCTGCGCACCAAAGACAAAGTTAACCGGCGTTGCATCGCCGTGAAGCAGCGCCTGCGTGCCATAGGTCAGGCTCGCGCGCTGCGCCCAGGTGTGACGCAGCGCTTGGAGCGCCTGCGGCTCCTGATCACGTAGCACGTGCCTGTCGATGAGTTGGTCGATCAGCTTGCCAAAGTAGCCAGTGGCATACTCTAGACGCAGCGGCCGGTCAGAGGATGAGCGCGTGTGCAGGTGGGCCAGAAAGCCAGCGAGATCGTCCAGCCGCTGCTCCAGCATCAGCGAGTATGGATCATCCAGCGCCACTTTGAAGAATGCATCGAGCTTGGGACCAGCCACAAACTCCTCCACAAGCACAAAGTTGATCGCTGGATTAATCGCTAGCGGCTGGACAATCCGGTACGGCGGTCGATCAAAGCCCAGCTCCCAGATCTGCTGCATATTGCTGTACTCTTGCTCAAGCAGCCGCAGAAAATACTCCGGCTCAGGGCGTGAGCCATTCGATGGCAGCTTATTGCCATAGAACTTACACACCAGATCAAGCTTGCTTGAGCGCTCATGGTAGCGAGCGACCAGAAAGGCTGGATGCAGCGCATACACCTCGAACTCAGGCTGACTGACTGGAGCATCAAGGATGCGGGGCAGCACATCGGCCACAAAAAATCCAAATAGTGGGTCGTGATGCGGGAGCAGCCCATGGTAGCTGCCTTGCTCCGCAGGTGTATCAAGCATATATACTCCTTAACCCAGCTCGGGACTGCAAGTTTGATTCCATCCTTAAAACCGCCATCGAAAACTCATCCGCAAAATGTGTGGGCCTTGTGCTATAATCCGCCAAACCCGACCAAAAACTATGTGGCGCATAAAAGCCAGCTTTATTCTCTAGCATCGCGAGGTCTTGGTGATGACGCCTCTTATCCGTCGCCAAGCGGCCCCTTTCAGATGGGCCGCTCTGTTCGCCATGGTGATTCTTTTGACGAGTGGTCTTGCTCCGGCAGCAGCCCGCGAGCCTGACGTGCAGTCGCAAGCCACCCCTGCCCAGCTACCCACACCACGCGCTGCCACAGCCAGCAGCGGCGGAGGTGCGAGCCAGGGCGGCGGCCTTTCCGATCTGAGCATCAGCAAAACCGACGGACTGACGAGCGTTGTCGCTGGCTCCACGATCACCTACACGATTATTGTGAGCAACAGCGGCCCGCTTGATATAGTGGGAGCCACGGTTGTTGATACCTTTAACTTTAACTTTGGCAGTATCAGCTGGACATGCAGCGCCACCCCTGGCTCAAGCTGCGCCGCCTCCGGCCCGAACACGGGTAGTATCAACACCAGCGTCGATCTGCTCGCAGGCGGCTCGGCGACGCTGCTGGCGCGCGTGCGTGTGCAAGACTTCGCCTACCAGAATAGCCCCGTCGCGAATACAGCCACGGTGAGCGTGCCTCCAGGCGCAACCGACCTCGATCCATCCAACAATAGCGCCACCGATGTCGATACGGTCATTCAGCAGCAGGCTGATTTATCGATTAGCAAGACCGATGGCCTGAACAGTGTGCAGGCAGGCACGAGTCTCAGCTATACGATCGTGGTCACCAATGCTGGTCCACAGGCTATCAGCGACGCCTACGTCAGCGATGTGCTGCCGACCGCCTTGACCAACGTCACCTGGAGCTGTACCCCCAGCGCTGGCGCCATCTGCGCGGCCAGCGGCAACGGCTCCATTGCTGATACGGTCACGCTACCAGCCAGCGCAACGCTCACCTATATGGTCAACGCCACGGTCAACGCCAGCGCCTCCGGCGTGATCGTCAACACCGCTGAGGTTGATACTGCGCCACCCTGTCCTGTTGAGTGCCCCTCGCAGCCAGTGACAGACCCCGATGCATCCAATAATATCGCCACCGACACGACCATCATCATTAACACGGCAGACATGGCGCTCACCAAGGTCGATAGCCGCGACCCAACCTACATCAACGAGCCTTTTTCCTACACGCTGACGGCGACCAACAACGGCCCCGCGACGGCGACGTCGATCACCATCACCGATCCGCTGCCCGCAAGCATGAGCGTTATCAGCGCTGTGCCCAGCGCCGGTACCTGCAGTACTGTGGGCGGAGTCGTCACCTGCACGGCGGGCGGCTTTATCCCATCACCAACCTCAATTTTGCTGGTCGATGGCGACCTCAATACTCCCGATGTCCAGCCCTACTATGCAGCCGCGCTCGCGGCGCTTGGCTATAACTACAGCATCTTTGAGGTCGCAAATGGAGTGGAGCCTGATCTAGCGACGCTGCAACAGTACGATATTGTGATCTGGTTCGATGGTGGAGCATGCTGCTACGATACCGATGCAACGCCCTCGGCGGCTGAGGAGGCCGTGCTGACCAGCTACATCCAGGGCGGCGGCAAGCTGCTGCTCTCCGCTGAAGATTATGCCTATGGTCTCCAGGGCACACCAAGCACGTTTATGAACTCAGTGCTCGGCATCGCCGCAATCGTCGATGATGTGGGCGCAAGCACCATCAGCGGCCAAAACGCCTTCGCTGCACTTGGCCCGTATCCGACAAGCTATCCGTTCAGCGACTACTCTGATACGCTGACGCCCGCCGGCAACGGCGTTGCTGGATTCAGCAGTGAGAACGGCACAGCCGGTGTCTATAGCAGCGCTGGCAACACCGTTTTCCTGGCCTTCCCGTGGGAGGCGATTGCGAACGCCAATCTGGCCAGCGGCCAAGCGATGCTCAGCACGATGCTGCTGCATCTTGGCGCAGTTGCACCAATCGACAACCGCATCGCCGCTGGCACGAGTGTAACCGTAACCGTTACGGTGCTGCCAACCGCTGCCGGACTGTTTACCAACACGGCCACCGTCAGCGCGGATATCAACGACGCCAACGCTGAGAACAACAGCGCCAGCGAGAGCACACTCGTAGTTCAGGCCGCCCTCAGCATCAATGATGTGACGCAGGCCGAGGGCAACGCCGGGCCGACGCCGTTTGGCTTTGTCGTCACGCTCGATCAGGCCGCACCAACCACCGTCACCGTC
>JABXJS010000167.1 GCA_013538855.1 Herpetosiphonaceae bacterium | reverse complement strand
GGTGGTTGTGCGCACGCTCGTTTGCGCTGCGGTGTGATGGCGCGGCCAACGGCGCTGGTGCGCGTGTGCCCTGTGGGCCGTTGAGCAGTGGGCTGGGCGATCACATCAGCGCGCTTTGTGCTGCTCAGCGGCTTGGTGGCAGGTGCGGCTTTGCTGGCTGTGCTGCACGTCGGCGGCGATCTGCTTGGCCACGGCGCTGGTGGCGCGGCCGATCGACTGGAGCCAGCCCTCGACAGTGGGATAGCTGTAGCCCAAGCAGAAGAGCTGTTGATTGAGCGTCGAGCGCCAGTGATTGAGGATGGGCCAGCCCGCAGCGTCAAGCTCTAGCGCGTCGGCGACTGCCTGCAATGTTGGGCGAAAGCCAGTCGCCAGAATCACCGCGTCAAAATCGTGCTGCTGGCCGTCGCTGAAGCGCATGCCAGTCGGCGTGAAGGACTGGAGCGCGCCGCACACCTGCACCTGACCGTGGGCGACCGCTTCGGCCAGACCATAGCCAACCACCGGATAGGCGTCGATTGGCGCGACCGGCAGCGGCGGCAGCCCGATGTTGCTAAAGTCACGCCGCACCTGCTTCAGCAGCCAGTTGGCGATCGAGCGTGGCAAGTGGCGCAGGGCGAAGCTGTTGATACGCATTGCCAGCGCCGAGCGCGGCCGCGGCACCATGTTGATGCCCGAGCGCAGCGCGATGCTGGTCTGAACGCCCGCCTGCGCGAGATCGACGGCGATCTCGGCTCCGCTATTGCCAGTGCCGACGACCAGCACGCGCTGACCGCGAAACGGCGTGGGATTGCGATAGTCCACCGAGTGGATGAGCGTGCCGGCGAACTGCTCCTGCTGGGCAATCTGCGGGCGCACCGGCGTGGACCAGATGCCGGTGGCCATCACGAGGATTGGTGCTGCGCAGGGGCCTTGGCTTGTTTGAATCTGCCAGCAGCCGTGTTCAAAGCTGGCGTGCTGCACCGTCACGCCAGTCTGGATGTTCAGGCTAAAGTGGGCGGCGTAGCGCTCAAGGTAGCGTGCCACGTCGAGGGCCGAGGGAAAGCTTGGATAGTCCTCGGGCATCGGCCAGCCAGGCAGGCCCGAGACCTCCTTGAGCGTGTGCAGGTGCAGCCGGTCGTAGTGGTTGCGCCAGGCCCAGCCGATCTGCTGGCGTTCGAGCACCAGGTAGTCCACGTGGCGCGTCTGTAGCTCATAGGCCAGCGCCAGCCCAGCCGGGCCTGCGCCGACGATGATTACCGGAGCGGATGTGCGCATAGTTGACCTGCCTTTGCTTCCTTCTGAACAGCCGCGCAGCACGTGAGCGGCTACGGCGCGCCCAGCATGCTCGCAGAGCATAAGCCTGTGCGCCGTGAAATCTCTGTCGCCATGGTGCCGCAAGTTGGCGCGAAACACAAAAAGCCCTCGGCTGAGCGAAGCTGTGGCCGAACGAAATCTCTGCCGCCATGGTGGCGCAGGTTAGCGCGAAACACAAAAAGCCCTCGGCTGCGCCAGCGCTGCTGGTCGAAGCCGAGGGTGAGCGAAGCTGTGGATACCTAGGCGCGACCGGCGGCGTAGGCGCGGGTGGCGCGCAGCGAGCCGCGCAAGGTTGGCGCAGGCTGGCGACGACGCGAACCCCGCAGCGGGCGGGCGGGCAGCGGCATGCGCTCGACGCTGGCGTGGACCGGCAGTGGCTGGCGTACGGGCTGGCGCACCGGCTCCAGCACCTCGCGGTTGTAGCCAAGGGCGGTCATCATCGCCTGGAGGCCCTGGGGCAGCACCTCGCGCAGCACTAGCTGGTCGCCGTCCTGCTCGATGATCACGCGGCGCATCTCAGGATTCAGGCAGTGATGTGCGCCGCCGCGGCCGCCGATCATCGCCTGGTACGCGCCGACGCCAAAGACAGCCAGCACCATGCCTGGCTGAAAGCGTGGCAGCGCCAGCGCAGGGC
Organism: Herpetosiphonaceae bacterium; assembly: GCA_013538855.1. Lineage (GTDB taxonomy): Bacteria > Chloroflexota > Chloroflexia > Chloroflexales > Herpetosiphonaceae > OHK22. The sequence continues at coordinate 4,692 of JABXJS010000167.1, read as the reverse complement.
GATGGGGGCGTGGGTACAGGTCATCCGAGTCGCAGGTGCGACGACCGCCGAGGCGCACCCACTCCAGGGCGGCATCCCAGCCGCTGAGCGGCAGGATCACGAACTCCTGATCGACGATCAGTGTATCGGGAGCCGAGACCATGAGCGAGCCGTTGAGCAGGTACCACTGCTCCAGCGCGCCAGCCTGCTTGGTGGTGCCAACCTCGATCAGGTACACATTGTGGTTGGCGACGGTATAGCGCCCGCACTCGGCCACGATCGCTGGCTGCGCGATGCCCTGCTCAGCGCAGACCTGGGCGACGTTGTGCATCAGGCTGGTCAGAAACCCGGCGTAGTCAAACTTAAAGCCAAGCTCGTAGCCGGAGGTGGGCATGCCGCCGCCGAAGTTGAACAGCGTCAAGCTGGGCGTGACAGCGGCGAGCCGGGCGTAGTTGCGCGCCGAGCGCTCCAGGCGTGCGGCCCACTTGGCGGCGTCCTCAATCTGCGAGCCGACCATCGCGTGGTAGACGATGAGCTGGTGCTGGGTCCCGGCGATGCGCTGGGTCGCCTGGGTGATCTCGGCCTGGGTCATGCCGAAGCGCTCGCCGCCAGCGTGGTCACGGTCGACGACGGCTGGATCATGGCGCTCGCGGACGCCAAAGAGCAGCGGCTCGTGGCACTCGGCGAGCAGCGTGTCCAGCTCGTCGAGATCGTCGAGGACGGCCACAACCCGCTCATAGCCGGCGTGGCGCAGGGCGAGGATGCCATCGATGTAGGCGCGCTCCTTGGAGCCATTGCAGAAAATATAGCGCTCGGCTGAGAGCACGCCCTGCCGCCACAGGTGGTGCGCGATGACCACATCGGCGGCGGCTGACGTCTCGTAGTGTGCGCCGGCCTTCAAGGCTGTGCGCACGACCTCTTCGGAAAAGTTAGCCTTCGTTGCGTAGGCGTACACAAACTCGCCCTGGTAGCCGCTGCTGTGCTGGGCGAGGGTGGCGTAATCCAGCATCCGCTGAACTTGCTGCGTAATCAGGGGACAAAACGAAACCTCTAACGGCGCGCCATATTGCTGTGCCAGCGCCGCTAGATCAACCGTCTCACCCAGCAACAACCGCTCATCGCGGCGGCTGAGAAAATCAGTCAACACACCAGACCCCTCGAAGCCATACGTATCCTTCAAGTAGTCAGCGTAGGTTTGCATGTTCAACTGGACGTGGTCCTCCTGCCGTGGTGCGCACGACACTAAGGCCCGGTCTTGAGCACTAACCGGAGCCGCTTCCTTTTGATTGAGTTGATTGAGCAGTGAACGCGAGAAAACGGTGTTTATTCTAGGTGCCTCCCAATGTCAGATGCAAACACAAGCGATGCCAAGTCTGGTGGACTGGCGGTGGTTGCAAAACATTGGGCAATAAAAAACCCGCATCGGGCGATGCAGGCGAGAGGGATCTCTGTTGATCTGCGGCTATGCGCGCCAGACAGCAGAGGGAGGCTCACCAAACGGCCCTGATGGCTTGATGCATGCAACGCAACACGACCAGTCGCGGCGTGCGATTGTTCTGTTGACGTTCATAAATCCTCAGATAAGCCCGCCCGGAGGCCACCTGACACCACGCGACCAGTGGGTCCAGGCCGGTCAACTCAGCACGGTGAAGGCGTGAGCTGCCGGGAAGGCGCGATTTTGCCGTTCGGTGATTAGTGTCACCGAGCTAGTATTGTACCGCGTTTTTCGCTGCTGTCAAGACAGAAAAGTGGGGTGTAGGTGGTGAAGGTTTCGTCAAGTTCGTAGTTTATTGAGTGTGGGTGGGGGATTTAATGTGAATAACGATGGTTTCAGCATGAAAAGTGGGAGTTTAAGGTTCTGAAAAACGGCTATTTTTTGATCACGTGTTAGCCTGGGCATGCAGCGTCCGCTCGATGAGGGTAGCGACGTCGTCGAGCGCGCGCACGCTAGCGGCGAAAGGGGCGGCGGCACCGGTGGCCAAGAGCGGCACGGGATTAAAGGTATGGCGATGGTGCTCGTGCTCCTCGATGTTGCCGTGGTCGCTAACCACGATGAGCGCAGCATGTGCAGGCAGGTGGGCGAGCACGCCAGCCAGCATGGCGTCGATCAGCTCCAGCACAAGCTCGGCCGGGGCCTCGATGCGCCCGTGGCCGACAAAATCAGGCAGATAGCACTCGTAGTGCACAAGGTCAGATTGGCTGGTGAGCTGGGCTAGGCGCTGGCCTGCGGCCTGGGGGCTGATGATGTCAGCTTTGTCGAATGCATCCCAGCGCTGTAAAAACTGCCCGGTAATATCCCAGGGCACGGCCCAGCCCGCCTTGAAGTCGGCAGGGGTTGGCAGATCGAGGTTTGCGGCTTGGGCGGCGAAGGCTGCGGCGGTGGCGCGCTGCTTGCGCTGGGCGACCAGCTCCCAGTAGGGTGTGCGGTGCACAGTGGCCAACTGCACGCGGAAGCCGGCCGCCACACAGCGGCGGAACAGGCTGTGCTCCGCGATCATGCTGCGCTGAGAGGGTGCAGGGTAGGCGGGATAGTGGCGGCCGAGGCGTGCGGCGGCGTTTACGCCCGTCCATAGCGTTGTGTGGCCGGTGCCGCTCTGGGGCAGCCCCGGCACGCCAAGCGTCGCGTCGATCGGGCGGAACGCCAGCGCAGGCTGGTCGATAATCAGGCTGCTTGTTGGCACAGCGCCAAGCAGACCGCGCAAGGTTGGCAGACGTGCGGTCGTCCACGGCGGCTGGGCCGGATCAGTGAGTCCTAATCCATCAATAAAGCAAACAAGTACGCTCATAGCATACGTAGTATAGCTGAGAATCGTAGCGAGAACCGCTGTGTGGAAATTAAGCTTGCGCCCCAAAGCCTGGTTGCATACGGCGGGCACTCCGCGAGGGAAACAGGGAACCATGGTGCAGGTCTCGAAAACGTGGGCCAGCGCAGACGCAACCTGCTCGGCGTGGTGCAGCATAGCAGCATGGCCTGCCCCACTTGCGGCAGCAATCACTCAACCATATTCCGCACGTGCTTTGGCTTTGGTTGGACAGGGAGCGACCTGTCCAACCATGCATACTGTAGATGTAGAACGGCGGCAGTGCAGCCGCTGGGTATGATCTGTAGCAGCAGCCTGCTTGGTCGGTATACGGCACGCTCGATTTAACGAGCCAAGCGTGCCGCTGTGCACACAAGCGCTTCTCGCCCTGCCTAGCTCTCAGCACGTGCCACGGATTGTGCGCGCCTACTCCGTGCTGTCAAGAGCGGATGTGTCCAAAATGACGAGGTAGCAGTTGGGACCGAACTGGCGATTATCAGTGGCGACGAGCGCCAGCTGGGAGCCATCGGGCGACCAGGCGGGCCACTGGAAGTCGCCCGCGGCCAGCATGCGGCGGCTGCCGGTCTGCGGGTCGATCAGCCAGGCGGCATCGGTGTGGCCGTCGAAGTTGGCGATCAGCACCAGCCAGCGGCCATCGGGCGACCACGCTAGCCCGGCAGGGTTATGATAGCTGGTGACAATCGGGCGCAGATTGCTCCCATCTGGCTCCATCAGGTAGAGGTTGTAGGGGGCCGAAAGCGCACTCGTCACGCCCCGGTTGGCCGAGCCAGGCGCGCCATCCCAGGCGATGGTGGAGCCGTCGGGCGACCAGTCAACATAGGCGGCGAGGGGGATGCGGGTGGGGAACTTGGTAATGTCACGGGTTCCCGGCGTGAACCAGTAGAGCTTGGTGGCAAGCCGCCCGCCATCGGTGGCGAAGGCGAGTTGCATGTCCGGTGCCCAGGCAAAGATGCCACCTCCAGCATTCTCAGTGGGCATCGCGCTATCGAGGAGCGGCGTGATGGTGTTCGTGTTCAGATCGAACGCGCGCAGGTAGCTCTTATCTGGTAGCCCAGACTCAATCGAGTTTATGCAGGTACCAATGAAGCCGAGACGGCTGTCAGGGAGGCGCATGGGTCGGCGCGCCTCAAAGAACATACAGCCCTGCTCGTCAGGAATGGGGATTTGGTCTCCAAGGGTGCCGTCGGGCGCGAGCCAGTAGAGGCGTGAGATCGTCGGCGGGGTCAACGCCTCCGATTGCACGACCAGGCCCTGAGGCAGCCAGGCTAGCCCAGCATAGGTGCCAAACGGCTGCGCCAGGCGCTGGAGTGGAACTGGTGTGGTCGTAATCTCAACATTCGTGGGGAGCGGCGTAGTCATGGTACATCCTCCGATGGCAATTAAGCTGAGCACAAGCAAGACAGCACGGGTGAGACGAGCGACACGCTTCATCGGGCCACCGTCCCATCGCTGAGGCGGTAGGAGCCATCGGCGGTGAATCTGGTGCCCTCCAGCGGGATGCGTGTGCCATCGGGCTTAATCACCCAGCCATCCGGTGTGATGACGGTGCCATCGCGCAGGATGGCCCGCCCACTGGGCAATACCTGTGTGCCATTGTCCAAAGTAATTGCTCCTGTCACTGGGTCAAGGTGAATATCCGCAGGCACGACCTGCTGCACAATCCCGGCTTCGACCGCTTGCCCCAAATAAAACGTTGGCCCATGGGTAATAAAAAGATCGCCAACGCCTGGTGCTCCGCCAAGGGTCATAAAGGTAACCTCATCAACCCGTGCAGGATTGCGGCTGGAGTCGTCGTAAACATCCAGCGGGACGAGCAAGGTCCGTGGGTCAAAGACCGCATCCCCGAGTTCGGGGGTGAACCACGTTGAAACCTCGCGTCCGAGCGATCCGC
>JABXJS010000166.1 GCA_013538855.1 Herpetosiphonaceae bacterium | reverse complement strand
GGTGCCAGCGGTGGCGGTCGGCGTCTCGGTGCCAGCGGTGGCGGTCGGCGTCTCGGTGCCAGCGGTGGCGGTCGGCGTCTCATCTGGCGGCGTGTACGGGTAGTCGTAGCGGATTGTTCGAAGTGGCTGGTACGGCAAGCCAAAGACCGGCAGCAACCCAATGCTCAGCAGCAGCAACACTACGCCACCTACGCTAAGTGCGGTTTTCTTCACGATAAATCCCCTCTATTTCCGACTGCATATGCTGAACAAGCACACGTGCTTAATCAGCGCAGGCGGACTTCAGAATCAGGCTCACGGCTGCCAATACGCCAGCCGTGGTTATACTCTTCTAGAACGTAGTGCTGCAATAAGACAGGTTCTGGTTCGGCGGTGTAGACCTCCAATCTATGGTCGAGCGACCACTGGACTAAGCGATGCAAGCCATCGGCGGAGACGAAAAACGCATTGACGATGTTGATATCGGAGCGCTGACGCTCCACCACCTGTTTATAGCGCATCAGCTCGGCGTCGCCCCAGCGGGCGATATAGACAGCGTGGGGCGCAGCGTGTTGCAGCCGCGCCTCGGCCACTGCGGCATATTGCCACTGATCGCTTACATCACAGTACGACCAGTTGATCAGCAGCAGCGCAGCTGGCCACAGGCCCCAAGCCCAGCGCAGCGACTGTGGAAGCTGCGGCACAACCGCTGCAACGCCGAAGCCACAAAAGATCGCCCAGATAAAGTAGACCGGCAGGAACATGGTCTCTTTATCGGGCACCTGATAGCCAATAAAGAAAATACTGTGCGGGATGAGGATCAACAGCCAGCCTAGCGTTGTCACGTGATCGCGCCGCCACAGCTGCCAGATGCCCCACAGCCCAAGCGGTAGCCCCAAGCCCAGAAAGCCACCCCAGAGCCGATACACAAACAGCAGGATCTGCTGTCCGATCTCGCGCAGCGGATAGGCAAAAAATAAATTTTCGAACTGACCGCCGCTGAGATACCAGCGCAGATCGCGCCATGTGCTCAGGTCAAATGGCTCGAACCGGCCGGTGGGGCCGTAGGTGCCAATATTGACAAACGGCGGATCAAACGCCGAGCGCAGGGGCAGATAGAGCACCAGCAGCAGCGCCAGCAGCAGCATCCCGAGGCTCAGCCCAGCCACACGCCAGCGGCGCGGATGCTGCCACAGCGACGGCAGCCCGAGCACAAGCAGGCCAGGCCACCACAGCCCGGTGGCCGGATTGTTGACAAGCAGCAGGCCCAGCAGCAGCGCGCTCGCCATGGCATAGCGGGTGCGCAGGGTCGCGCGCCACTGCCACAGCAGCAGCAGCAGCAGCCCCAGCAGCAGCACCTGGAGCGTGTAGACCTCGGCGACCACGGAGAGTGACCAGGTGTAGTAGGCCCAGCCATAGACACAGGCTAGCAGCGCGCCAATCCACCAGCGCTGTGTCTGCACAGCCAGAAACACCGCCAGCAAGCCTGCCGTCAGCGCCGAGCACACCGCCGAGAACAGATTGCTGCGGTAGCCAATATCGCCAAGTGGCAGCCATTGAAAGATGTGCAGCAAGAAAAGGTGAAGTGTGTAGCCAGGCGAGTGCGGAATGCCAAAGCTGTAGGCCGCTGCCGCGATCTCGGCGCTGTCGAGTGTATAGACAGTCGGGGCGAGTGTGCCCAGATAGGCCAGCAGCACCACACCACTAACGCTTAGCCCCAGCCGCCAGCCTTGCAGCCAGCGCTGGCGCGCAGACTCGTTGTCGTCCATCTGTGCTCGCAGTGAGAGCTTAATCGCCAGACCTAAGCCCTCGTCAACGCCTGGCGCACGAGCGCCGAGACATAGCCGATCAGTTGATCGACACAGCATATAGCAATACGTGTGCCCAATTTCATGATGCGAGATAGAGCGAGCACACGCCATAGCACCATCGGGCTACATGACGTTCATAATAGTTAGTGAAATATTAAAGCTAGGTTCGCCGGATTGGGGAGTGCGGCGCAGCATTCGGCTGATTAAGCTGCTGGATACGGTGTATCGACTCAAGCGGCCCGATAATAACGACAACGTCATCGGCGCTAAGACGATGGTCGCCGCGCGGGCGCTGATCATGGCTGTGGGGCGTGCGCACATAGAGGATCGAGACATCGTGCTCATCCTCGACAGTCTGGACAAGCCGACCATCGAGGACACCATTGCGCACCACCGGCACCTCAATCGTCGAGAGCAGCTTGCCAGCGACATACAGCGCATTGGTGATTCCGCTGCCGATGGCGGCGGCAGCAAAGGTGGGGGCGGCCAGCGCGGTGGTGCTGAATGCAGTGGTGATGTTGAAGGCCGAGCCAAGCTTACGCGACAGCGAATCATTAAAAACGCGCATAACAATTGAGATGTCGCCGCGCAGCTCGCGGGCGGTGAGGGCAATATCGAGGTTGGTCAGGTCGTCGCTGGTGACCACCGCCAGCGAGTGCGCCCGCTCCAGGCCGGCCTGCAGCAGCAGCTCCGGCTGGCGCGCATCGCCAAACAGCACCGGCACGCCCATGCCGCTGACCAGCTCGCTAAACTCGCCATTGCTGCTCATATCGATCGCCACCACATCGTGCTGCGATAGGAGCAGCTGGCGCACCACGCGGTAGCCAACTTTGCCCAAGCCACACACGATAATGTGCTTGTTGAACGTCGATGCCAGCGCCATCTGCCATGCCTCCCGCCGATTACGCTTATCAAACACCAGCAGGCCAGCGTTGAGCGCACCGCGCGCAAGCAGCACAAATGCGAGCGCTGGCATCACGTAGAAGAAGATTTGCAACCACCACTGGCGCGGCAGCGGCTGCGGCTCGAGCAGCATCTGCGAGAAGGCCACATACAGCGCCGCACCAAACGACCAGATCGGCAGCTCGTGGTACCAGAGCCTGATCAAGGTCGCAAATAGCAGCCAGGCGACGATCAGCAGCACAAGCCAGTGGCCAGTGTCGCGCCAGATCAGCCAGGCATCGCGCAGCGCGGCCTTGATCAGCCGAGAGCGTGGATAGCGTCCGACGGGGTCCATGGTGGCTTCAGCTAGCCACGAGTTGGCGAGATCAGCATATCCGCCCCAACCTCGCTGAACAGCTGCACCGCCTGCTCCACCGACTCCTGCGTGCCGATCAAGGTCACCTCGTCGCCGCGCTGAAACTGGGTTGCGCCATGGGGCACAAACAGCGAGCCATTGCGGCGCAGCATCGCCACCAAGACCTCGCCAGGCAGATTGATATTCTTAAGCTGTTTGCCAAACAAACGCGGGTTGGTCAGCAGAATTTCGCGCACCGCCTTGCCAGCATCAAGGTCAGAGAGCAGCGACAGCGTTGAGGGCCGCCGCACCATATTGTCGAGCAGCATCACCGACGCGCCGAGCGGATTCATCGTGCGGATATTCAGATCATTCAGCACCTGCGCTGTGCTGTCGTTGTCGGCGCGGGCGATCACATTTTTCACATTAAACTGCGAGCGCGCCATCTGGCACACCAGCAGATTAAGCTTATCGCTCTCGGTGACCGCAACCAGCGTCTCGGCGTGGCGGATGCCAGCCTTCTGCAGCACGGGGGCTTCGCTTGCATCGCCCTCAACGACCATCAGGCCAACCTGGCGCGCAAGGCGCACATTATCAACATCGTTGTCGATCAGCGTGGCATCGCGATCATTCTTCACCAGCTGCTTGCCAAGCGCTCGACCAATATCATTCGCGCCAATAATAATCGTCGTCATTGGTTCTACCCTCAGAATGCGCGTCAGCCACGGCGTTGTAAAGCCCTGAATCACCACCGTGCCGATCACTGTCATAAACACAAGGCCGATCAGCAGATTACTGCCTTCAAAGCCAGCGCGATCCAGCTCTAGAGCGGCGAACGTGGCGACCGAGGCAGCCACAACACCGCGCGGCGAGACCGCCGAGATAAACAAGCGCTCGCGAATACTCAGCGTGGAGCCAAGCGTTGAGGCAAACACGCACAGCGGGCGCACCACCACCATCAGCAGCACCACAGACAGCACGCCGCCCCAGCCAAGCGCCAGCAGATCGGCAAAGCGCAGCCGGGCCGCCAGCAGGATAAAAATAATCGTGATGGCCAGGATGGTCAGGTCGCCTTTGAAGTGCGCCACCTCATCCTCGTGCGGAAAGTCGATGTTGCCCACCACAATGCCTGAGATTGCCGCAGCGGCGATGCCGGACTCCGGTGATAGCGCCTCGGCCACCGTGAAGATCGCCAGCGCCCCGCCGAGCGTTGAGAGGCGCGTCGTCTCGGCGCTGAGCTTGGCACCAATAAACCGCAGCAGATAGCCAAGCACAACACCGCCAAAAGCACCAATCGCAATGCCGATGCCCAGACGCTCGGCCCACTCAAATGCGCCACCAAGCGGTGTGCTGCTGGTCACCAGCACATCGAGCACAACCACGGCGAGGATCGCACCAACAGCGTCAACCAGCACACCCTCGGCCTGCAGCAGCACGCGCAGCCGCTCGCGAGCGTTGGAGCGGCGCATCAGCGGCGTGATGACCGTTGGCCCGGTCACGCTGACCAGCGCCCCAAACAGCGTCGCCAGGGACCAGGACAGCCCGGCCACCCAATGCGCGACCAGCGTCGCCCCACCCCACGTCACGAGCGCCCCAACGCTGATCAACATCTGGACTGGATACGACACTTGGCGCAGTGCCTCGATATCAAGCACCAGACCACCCTCAAAAACAATAATTGCAACGAGGAGCGGCACGAGCACCTGGAGGCCCACCCCCAGCTCGTCAGGGTTGATCAGGTGCAGCACCTCGGGGCCTGCCAGCACGCCTACTGCCAGCAAGAGGACAATCGATGGAATCGCCAGCCGCTCTGAGAGCACAAAGGTGAAGATCCCGAGACAGATAACAAGGCCTCCCATGATGATGAGTTCATGTGCGGTCATGTATGGTGGTCCTCCCTACGATTGTGAACCTATGCGTTATTCTACCTGATCTCACGTGCGCCCGCCGGATCATGGCCCATAAATTGACGAGCAATTGTCAAACTTAAGCCCTGTTGACAGCCGTTCGTTCTATGCTATGCTGATTGTTAGGTTTGTAGAGCAACAATCTTAGCAAAGGAGAGTTGTGATGGCACGCATCTATGACAACATCACGCAGTTAGTTGGCAATACACCGCTGGTTCGTCTCAACAACGTCTACTCTGGCGCGGCGACTGTGCTCGCCAAGCTAGAGTTTTTCAATCCAGCCAGCAGCGTCAAAGATCGCATTGGACTAGCGATGATCGAGGCCGCCGAGGCGCAAGGGTTCATCAAGCCTGGCGAAACAACGATTGTCGAGCCAACCAGCGGCAATACCGGCATTGGCCTGGCGTTTGTGGCCGCCGCCAAAGGCTACCGCATTATTCTGACGATGCCGGACACGATGAGCATGGAGCGCCGCAAGCTGCTGCGCGGCTTTGGGGCCGAGCTTGTGCTCACGCCAGGAGCCGAGGGCATGCCTGGTGCCATTCGCCAGGCCGAGTCCATCGCCACCGAGACGCCGAACTCGTTTATGCCGCAGCAGTTTAAAAACCCCGCCAACCCTGAAGTCCACCGCCGCACCACCGCCGAGGAGATCTGGAACGATACCGACGGCGCGGTCGATATCTTGGTCGCTGGCGTTGGCACCGGCGGCACGCTCACCGGCGTGGCGTCAGTGCTGAAAGAGCGCAAGCCAGAGTTCAAAGCCATCGCCGTTGAGCCATCCGCATCGCCTGTGCTCTCTGGCGGCCAGCCTGGGCCGCACAAGATCCAGGGCATTGGGGCGGGGTTTGTGCCCGACGTGCTCAATGTTGCCTTGATTGACGAGGTGATCCAGGTATCAAACGACACCGCCTTCGACTTCGCGCGCCGACTCGCCCGCGAAGAAGGGCTGATGGTGGGGATTAGCTCAGGCGCAGCGGCCTGGGCGGCGGTACAGGTGGCGCAGCGGCCTGAAAATGCCGACAAAACGATCGTCTTTGTGGTGCCCAGCAACGGCGAGCGCTATTTGAGCACCCCGCTGTTCGACGCAGAGTGATTCATCCGCTCCTGAGCGCACACTCATTCTACGCTCATCTGAATCGATAATACTATAGCTGCGTTTCCTCTCTCTACCTTTACTGGACTAGGAGCCGCGCATGAATGGTGGACATGCGCGGCTCCTGGGTTTTTAGGCGCTAGATCGTCTCAATCAGGCGCGCCAACATCGCCGCCCGTGGTGCAAACTGACTGATCGAGAACCACTCATCAAGGCTATGCGAGCCGCTGCCAACGCCGCCCAGGCCATCAAGCGTCGGCACGCCGATCGCTGAGGTAAAGTTGCCATCCGAGCCACCGCCAGTGCCGTTTGCCGTCACCGTAAAGCCAAGCTCGGCCGCGATAGCCTCGGCGGCGGTATACAGCTCCATGGTGGCCGGTGTCTGCTCCATAGGCGGCCGATTGATGCCGCCGCTCACGTGCAGGCTGGCTCCAGCCAGCTGCGGCGTAAGCTGATGCAGGGCCGCGTCGATGCGCTCAGCCTCGGCTAGTGTGCGCGCCCGCACGTCGATGGTGCACGACGCCTCAGCGGCAACCACATTGCTGGCTGTGCCGCCGTTGATCAGGCCCACATTGATCGTCGTGCCCAGCTCCGGCCGGGCCAGGGCGACGATCTGCGTGATCTGCTGGGCTAGCTCTGTCACCGCGCTCACGCCTAGCTCCGGGGCAACACCAGCGTGCGAGGCGCGGCCGTTGGTCTGGAGCTGGTACATGCTGACGCCCTTGCGCCACACCTTTAAGAAGCCGCCATCGCCGGCGGACTCGATGATCAGCGCCGCGCGGCAGTCACGTGACAGCGCCTCGATATGCGGGCGCGAGGTGGGGCTGCCAATCTCCTCATCGCTGGTGACCAGAAAGCGCAGCGGACGCTTGGTCCAGCGCTTGTGCGCCTTCAGCGCCTCGAGCGCTGCGCAGGCCAGCAGCACGCAGCCTTTCATATCGCTCACGCCAGGGCCGCGCACAACGTCGCCATCGACGCGAAACGGGAACTCAGCCAGGGTGTCTGGCGGATAGACGGTATCGACATGGCCGATGATGATAATCGGCGCGCCCTCGCCTGGCCAGCTGGCCAGCAGATGATCGGCCTGTGGCTTGCCGCTGAGCAAGCGCACCTGCGCCCCTAGCTCGCGCAAGCGCTCGCCAACCAGATTCACCATCCAAGAGACCGACGTGACATCACGCGAGAACGACTCAAGCTCAATCCAGCGACCTAGCTCGTCGATTAAGTCGGGCGTGCGCTCACGAAGATAGCGCTCTAACTCCTGCGGCATACGTGCATCCTTCCTGTTTGATAGTGGATAGTGGTCAATTGGCTCCGCATAGCATTCAATACTATTGATAGATGGTGGTGGCAGAATTGGAGCATTGTACCAGATCGACTTTGCATCCGACAGCGATCTGCGGTATGCTTGAGCGCTGCCGCTATCTCGTGCGCAGCTGCTCCATGCACAGCGTTAGGACAAAAGCATGAACACGATCGACCCGCAGACGCTGATCGCGAACCTCATCGCCGTCGTGCTCGGCGTCACCATCCATGAGTTCTCACACGCCTTTGTGGCCTGGCGGCTCGACGACGACACCGCCTACAACTTAGGCCGCGTCTCGTTTAATCCGATTGTCCACTTCGACCCACTTGGCGCAATGATGATGCTGTTTGTGACGCTGGGCTATGCACCGCTGGCCTGGGGGCGACCGGTGCCAATCAACACAGCGCGCATCCGGGGCGGGCGGCGTGGGCTAGCGCTCTCGTCGCTGGCGGGGCCAACCAGCAATCTGCTGCTGGCAACGATCGCCTCCATCCCCATCCAGCTTGGCTTTCAGGATGCGCTCAGCCCGGCCCTGCAAAGTTTTTTGTACACCGTGATTGTGATCAATCTAGGGCTAGCAGCGTTCAACTTCATTCCGCTGCCACCGCTCGATGGCTTTAATACGGCCGTTGGCCTCCTGCCACAGGGCTGGGTCACGCCGCTGGAGCGTGTGCGGCGACCAGCAACCATGATTCTGATGGTGCTGATTCTGGTGCCCTGGATCGGCGCACAGACCAACACATTCAGCATCGACTTTAATATTTTGAGCGCGATGGTCGCGCCGCTCTATCAGCTCTTTACCAAGCTGCTGCTGCCAGTTGGCGGCTGCTGCTACTGTGTTCACACGGCCGATGATCCAGCGACTTAGCCAGCTTTGGCGCGCGCTGAGCGGGCGCGTCAGCCAAGACGAGGAGGCGCTGGTGCGTACGGTGCTGCCACCATTTGAGCTGGGCTTGTACACGCGCATGCCGCAGCGCGACCGCCGCCACTGCCTCGATGTCTATCACACACTGGTGCGCGCCCAGATCGCTGACCCGCTGGTGCTGCGCGCCGCGCTGTTCCACGACACAGGCAAAGTTGACGATCAGGGGCGGCCAGTGCCGCTGCTGTGGTACGGCGGCCTCGTCATCTTCAAGCGGCTGTGGCCGCACACCTACGCACTGCTGGCGGCCTCGCCACGCGGTCTACGGCGCTACTTCTACCGCTACGCCCACCATGGGCCGCTTGGGGCGGCGCTGGCGCAGCGCGCTGGATCGCCGCCCGCGATTGTGGCCATGCTGCGCCACTACCACGACGACAACCCCAGCGGGCAGGCGGCACTGCTTCGCTGGGCCGATCAACAGCACTAGCAAGGAGCGCTATGCCTCTCGCCAGCTCGCACCCCTACACGCTGCACTTGCCTGACTTTGAAGGGCCGCTCGATGTGCTACTGCGGCTCATCGAAAAGAATGAGCTCGAGATCACCGCCATCTCGCTGGCGCTGGTCGCCGATCAGTACCTGGCGCATGTGCGCAGCCTGCGCACCCCCGACCCGCTGGCGGTGGCCGAGTTTCTGGCCATCGCGGCCCAGCTGCTGCTGATCAAATCACGGGCGCTGCTGCCGCGCCCAGAGCCAGTGCTGAGCAGCGACGAAGAGCCAGCCGAGCAGCTCGCCCGTCAGCTGCGCGAGTATAGCCGCTTTAAGCAGGCCGCCCTGCATCTCCGCGAGCTAGAGCACGCCGGCCGCCGCAGCTGGGAGCGGTTAGGTCTGCCGCCACAACCCAGCTTCGAGCCGCCAGCGCTGCCGCCGCAGCCAATGGCGGCGCTGATCAAGGCAATCGAGCGCCGCCTGCAGCTGCTGGCGGCCACCGAGCCGCCGGCCGTGCCCATCCCACGCCCGCGCACAATCACCATCGCCGAGGTCGCCGCCCGCATCGAGGATCTGCTCAGTCAGCAGGCGTTCTGCTCATTTGAGGATGTGCTGGACCTTGCCACCAGCCGTGCCGCTGTGATCGTCACGCTATGGACGGTGCTGGAGCTAACCAAGCGCGAGATCATCGCCGTCGAGCAGCCCGAGCTGTTCGCAGCGATCAGCCTTGGCCGTGGCCCACGCTTTGGTCAGCGGTGGGCGCTGCACGACTCTGCGGATTGAAACAGACAACACTTTACATTCACGCGACGCTTTCAGTCGATAACAAAGGCCCAAACTGTGCTAGGTTGCAGCATTCGTGTATAATAGCGGCGAGCACAGCGTGGGAGTGAACACTACATGCACCTGAGCCAGCAGGGAGGCCCGCAATGAGCCGACTATCGCCATCGGTCCTCGTCATCATCATGATGGTCAGTCTGTTGTTTATTTTCCTTGGTCCTGGCGAGCAAGATCGCTTGCTGGTGGGGATCATCACGTTGGTTATCCTCGCGCTAGGGCTGTTTCTGGCCTTCAGTGGCGGCACGATCGAGCAGCGCGAAACATCACGGCGCATGCTTGGCATCCTCACCGGCTTTAGTGCGCTCGCCTGTGCAGCGCTGCTCGGGCAGTGGAAGCTCAACAACAACTTGATCGGCTTTATCTGCGCCCCTGTGCTGCTGGCGGCGCTGTATATGGGCTTTATCGCGCTCGTCTCACGCTCGGGTCTCAACGTCGAAGAGGGCGAGATCCTGATCTCACAGCGGCGCATGGACCACCAGCATGTCATTCGGCCGCCAGGGCTGCACTCGCCGATGGTGGCGGGCCTGGAGCAGGGCATCGCGATTATGCCCAGCTACAACATCGAGACCGATGTGACGCTGGAGAACATCGACACCAAGTACCTGCACCGCGTCTCGCTGATCTCTGTTGACACCTGTAGCCGGATTATTCAGCACTATCCCGAGCGCCCCAACCAGCGCCTGCCGGTTGAGCTGCGCTACGAAGGCTTTCTGCGGCTGCCCAATCACTACCCAAATCGCGACCGCGTGTTCAAACAGATCGCCGAGGAGTTGGGCAAGCCTGTTGATGAGGCGCGCATGACCGCCGACTTCTGGATCAAGGCGATTCAGCTCCAGATCGCCCACGATGTCGACGAAGAGCTGCGCGATATCATCCACAACTACGCCTTTCCCACCGAGGATGGCGGCACAACGTTCCTGGGGCCGACGGATATCTCGGCGCGCCGGGCGCAGATCGCAGCAGTGCTCAAAGAGCGCCTCCAAGAGAAAGTGCAGCACTGGGGCGTAGAGATGCTGGAAGTCAGCCTAACCCAGGTCGAGCTTGACCCTGAGCGCATCAAATTTTTCTACAAAGATCGCATCCTTGAGGCCCAGGAGCGCGAGGCCCGGCTCCAGGCCGAGATCGAGGCGCTGCGCAAGCGCATCGTCGCCAAGGCCGAGCAAGAAATTTTAGAAAAGCAGTACTCGC
The DNA here is from genome assembly GCA_013538855.1 of Herpetosiphonaceae bacterium. Classification (GTDB taxonomy): domain Bacteria; phylum Chloroflexota; class Chloroflexia; order Chloroflexales; family Herpetosiphonaceae; genus OHK22. The sequence goes on along the minus strand of JABXJS010000166.1, from coordinate 19,681 downwards.
TTGAAGAGGCCCATCAGCAGAAACAGCTTGAGGCCGAGATCCAGGCGCTGCGCGAACAGCACAACGTCGACTCGCTGGCAGTACTGCAAATGATCAACGAATTTATGGAATCAATGCAGAAGTACGATGCGCATCTGGATGCCAACGACATTCAGCGCTTGCTCTTGCTGGCGCTTGAGGAACATAAACGTCTGCAGTATCGTTCCAGCTCTAGCAGCAGTAAAAGCGGCTCGACCAGCGGCACCTCAAAAACCTAAATCTCGGGAGGGATCGTCATGCACTCGTTGGACACCGATTGGCATGCAGTTGTAATTGGCGGGGCGTGCCTCGATATCAAGGGCCGCCTCCATGAACCACTCATCGAAGGCACATCCAACGCTGGTCGGCTGAACATCAGTGTCGGTGGGGTTGGGCGCAATATCGCCGAAAATCTAGCCCGGCTCGGCGTCGATACGACGCTGATCGCTGCTGTCGGTGCCGATGAGTTCGGTCAGATGATCATCACCCAAACGGAAGAGGCCGGGGTGCACACGGACGCGGTGCTGATCGTCGAGGACGAGCCGTCGGCGGCCTACTTGGCCCTGCTCGACCACACCGGCCTGCTGGTGACAGCGCTTGACGACAGCCACTGCGCCCGCGCGCTCACCGCTGACTACCTGCAAGAAAACGCCAGCCTGATCGCCAGCGCCGATGTGGTCTTTATCGATGCAAACCTGACCCGACCTGCCGCCGATTTTGTGCTGCGCCTCTGCCAGAGCGAAGACATTCCGGTGTGCATGGAGCCAGTCGCCTTTGGCCTGGCTGGGCGCTTCCGCGAGCGCCTGCGCGGCCTGTATCTGGTGACACCCAACGAGCGCGAGGCCCAGGCGCTAACCGGCATCGAGGTAACAACGCCAGAGAACGCCACCCAAGCAGCGAAAGAGCTGGTACGGCTGGGCGTTGAAATTGCGATTGTCACCCTCGCAGGCCAAGGCATTGTCTATGCTACAGCTGATGCACATGGGCATATCCCCACTCTAGCCACCGAAATTGTTGATGCGACTGGGGCTGGCGATGCACTGGCAGCTGCAGTGCTCTTTGGGCTGATGAACGAACTGCCAGTCGATGAAGCTGTACGCTTAGGAGCCAGCGCCGCTGCCCTCACCCTGGCCTCCGCAGATACTGTTCGGCGCGATCTAAGTCTGGAGAGCTTATATGCCCAGCTGCTTATTTAGCGATCCAGCGGAGTATGCGCGATGGGTGCACGGATTCTAATCGCCGATGATAACCCCTTTTTGTGTGAGCTACTGACCGATACCTTCAATGACGAAGGCTATGATGTTGAAACGGCAGTCGATGGCGTTGAACTGATCACAAAAGCGCAGGACCACGTTCCAGATTTGCTGGTGATCGATCTGCTCATGCCGCGTATGGACGGCTACGAGGCAATTCGCCAGATACGCAACGATACACGCCTTGCTCATGTGCCGATTATTGTGCTCACGGCGTCGACAAATCTTGATGATGTGGTGACAGGCTTTGAAAGCGGAGCCGACGACTATCTCACCAAGCCATTCCATAGCGCCGAGCTGCTGGCGCGCGTGCGCTCACAGCTTGAGCGCGCCAATCGGCGCTCGGTGCAAAATCCGCTCACTGGCCTGCCAGGCAATGTGCTGATCGAGCAGGAGATTCGCTACTACCTGAATCTGCAGCGGCCCTTTGCCCTGGTCTACATCGACCTGGATAACTTTAAGGTGTTCAACGACACCTATGGTTTTGCCCGCGGCGATCAGGTGATTCGCATGCTGGCCCAGCTGCTGATCGAACTGCGCCAAACGCCACCGTTCAAGCCGCTCTTCATCGGCCATATCGGCGGCGATGACTTCACGGTGCTGCTTGAGTGCGATGAGGTCGTCGAGTTCTGCAAAACGCTGGTCCAGCAGTTCGATGAGCGCATCGTGACCATGTACGACGCCTCGGACCTGCAGCGCGGCTTTGTGCTGCCCGAGCAGCAGCAGCGCCCGATTCACCACCTGCCAGTGCAGACGCTCTCGATCGGCGTGGTCACCACCGAGCATCAGCCCGACCTGTCGTACATTGAGATCGGCCAGCTCGCGGCCGAAATGAAGCACAAGGCGAAGCGCGTGCTCGGCAGCAGCTATGTCATCGACCGCCGCAACACAGACGCCCCCGAGATACATCAACACGCGCCGGTGTATCCAAAGGTTGGGGTGATCGCCGATCACTCACCGCTCGGCCAAGCGGTGCACCAGATCTGTGAGCAGCAGCATTGGGAGATCATCGACGTGACGCACACAGACGAAGAGCCGCAAATTGTCTTTCTCGTTGAGGCTGCACCAAGCACCTCGCTCGATCCAGTGCGCCAGCGCTGGCCCAGCGTGCCGATTGTCCATCTCATAACCAATGATCCACTGGCCGATCCGCCAAGCATCAGCCAGATGATCCTCGATGTGCCACAGCCAACTGTGGGCCTGCTCCCAGAGTATCTTTCGTTCATGCTGCATTTGAAACGGCTGGAGGCACGATGATATGGGGCTGGATACTGCTTGTCGCCTGCCTAGTGTTTGGCTGGCGGCTCTGGCAGCGCTACGATAAGTATCAGCGCGCCCAGCGTCGCCGCAATGGTCGGCCTACGCCGCCAAACAGCCGGGTCGGCCGCGACTCGCGTATCCGCAGCCGCGATCTAGAGCAGCGCTCGTTTTTAGTGCTGGTGCGCGATGAGGTGCAGTCGCGCGGGCGCATGGGCGGGCTGGTGTTCTTTTTAATTATTGTCGTGGCCCTGCTGCTGGCAATTCAGGTCTCGCGCGTGCTCAAAAGCAGCCCCGAGCACCCCAACTTAGTGGTTGTGCTCGCGCCATTCACCAGCGCCGATGGCACGCCCTCCAGCGATGGCGCATCGGTGGTGCAAACGCTGATCAACGAGTGGAGCAGCGGCAGTAACCACCGGCTCGAGCGCCCAATCCAGCTGCTGCTGATCGATACGCCCATCACGGATGCCGAGCAGGCGCTCCAAATCCTCCATGCGCAAAATGCCGATGCGGTGGTGTGGGGCAGTATCACCCCTGGCGGTACGGCGAACAGCCCCAGCCTGCGCCCACAGCTGCTCTGGCTGCCGCGTAGTCAGCTGCCATTTGAAAACAGCCTCATCACCCGCGAGCGCCTCGCCTTCCCGCTGGTCTACGATCTCTCCAGCACACCGATCAACGGCGAGGCGGTGCTGGGCCAGGTGTTCGATCTGCTCGATCTGGTGCAGTCTGGCGAGATCGACCGCGCCCTCACCCAGCTCAACAGCTTGATTGATCGCTACACCGTCGATGGCACGCTGCGCGGCGATCTGCTCTATGCCCTGCGCGGCGGCATCGCCCTGATGCAGGATCAGGCCACCAGCGCCGAGCTGGATTTCCGCCGTGCGCTTGAGCTAGCCGGCGGCAATCAGCCAGAGTACTGGAACAACCTGGGTGTAGCGCTCGCGCTGCAGAACCAGGAGAACGCTGCCGTGCAGGCTTTCAATACTGCCGATCAGCGCGCGCAGCAACAGCTGCCGCAGGCGCTCTACAACCGTGGTCTGCTGATGCTTACGAGCATTGATCCAGCTGCCGCCATCCCCGATCTGCTCCAGGCCCACCAGCTGCGGCCCGACGCCCTGCAGACGCTGCTTGATCTGGCCACCGCGCAGCAGCGCGCCAATCAGCTCAGCGATGCGGCGGCAACGCTCAATCAAGCGCTGGAGCTGGCCCCCAACAACGCCCGCGTCAATCTCGTCGTCGGCCGCTTTCAGCTGGCGCAGCTCGTCAATGCCGGCGAGCATACCACCTGGGCGCTGTGGATCGCGCCAGCGCTGCCGCAGAGCACGCTCACCGCAATTCGCGAGCGCCTCGATCGCGCCACTAGCACGCTCGAGCAGCAGGCGCTGCAGGCCCGCCAAAACGCCGCCAGCGCCGATGCCGCCGGCAAGCCCGAGCAAGGCCGCATCTACGAGAGCAATGCGCGCATCTATAGCGAGCTGCTCGATGATGCCCGCTACTGGCGCGCGGTGGCGCTCACCGAGGAGGGCATCGCCAGCGCCCGCAACCGCCCAGGCGGCATCAAGCGCGTCTGGAACGCCGTCTTTGGCTCCGACACACCGCTAGAGCAGGCACAGCAGACTCTGACGGCCAAGATCGATCAAGACCCAACCTACCGCGCCCACGTCCAGCTCGGCCGGGTCAATCTGCTGATCGGGGCCAGCCGTGCGTCCGAGGATCAGTTTCGCCAGGCGATCGAGATCAACAGCCTGGAACCCGAGGCGTGGTATGGGCTGGCCCGCGTGTTCTATCAGACGCATGAGCCATCGAATGAGCGCGATGCGACCATCCGCGATGCCCTCCAGCAGGCCATCGCCGCTGATGCTAGCTTCACGCCTGCCTATATTTTGCTTGCGCGATTGGAAATGGAGACGGAAAACTGGGCCGCAGCGCTGCCTCCGCTGCTATGGCTCACCGAGCACCGCCCCGATCTGACAAGCCAGCAGATTCGGCTTGGCATTGTCCAGCGCAAGCTGAACATGCTCGCCGAGGCCGAGCGCACACTGCTGCCGCTGGCCAATGCAAGTGATCCGCGCGCGCTGGTGGAGCTAGCGCTCGTCTACGAGCAGGCCGATCAACTGGAGACCGCCGAGGGCGTGCTGCGCCGCGCGCTCGACCTCAATCCCACCAACGCCCTCGCCGCCTATGAGTTCGGTAAGCTCATGGAGGATCGCGGCGAGTATGCCATCGCCGAGGCCGCGTTTAATCAGGCGATCAGCGCCAACCCCAACTACCTGGAGGCGTACCTGGCCTTGGGGCAGATGTACAATCACGAGCTTAATCAGCCCGATAAGGCCATCGCGGCCTATCAGAAGGCGATCGAGGTGGGCGGCAACGATGCGCGCAACTATGAGGACCTAGGCCGAGCCTTTTTAGAGATTGGCGAGTATGCGCAGGCCGCAAAGGCGCTCGAGCGCTCGGTCAGCCTCAATCCTAATGTGCCCGAGGCGCAGCACGCACTTGCCCAAGCCTACCTCGAACAAGGGCGCTATGAGCAGGCCCGTGAGCGCGAGCGCGCTGCTCAGGCCCGCTTTGCTGGCGATATCTACCTGCCAGCCCAAATCGGCATCGCCGAAAGCTTCCGCCGCCAAGGCCGCTTCGATGAGGCCATCGCCGCCTTCAACACCGTCCTCGACACCGATCCGAACAGCGCCGAGGCTTACGTCGGCCTCGGCCGCACCGCCGCCGATCAGCGCGACTGGCAGGCGGCCATCGGCTACTACAACCGCGCAATCGCCCTTGATCCCACCGCCGCCGCACCACACTTTTGGCTTGGGCAGGCCCTGGTCGAGCAGGGCTACTATAACCGCGCCCTCGATGAGTTCGATGTTGTCCTGCAAATTGATCCGGAGTACGTCGAGGCCTACTATGGAGCCGGGCGCGCCTATGCTCAGCTAGCGCTGCTCACGACGGCCGACGATCCAGCCCAGGCCGCAAGCTACACCGAGCAGGCGCAGACGATGCTCAACGAGGCGCTTAAGCGCCGACCAAGCTACGGCCTCGCCTTGCTTGAGCGCGGTCAAATCTTCGAGCGCCTCGGCCAAATCCAGGCGGCGCTCGACGACTACACACGTGCGAGCAGCCTGCTGAGCGACAATGCCACTGCCCCCTTCTTGCGCGGTAAAATTCTGCTGAGCCTCAACCAGGTCGGCCCGGCCACCGACGCGCTTGAGCTAGCCGTCACCCGCGATCCCAACAGCACAGCGGCGCTCTACTGGCTAGGTCGCGCCTATCGGGTGCAAGAGCGGCCATCCCAGGCGCTCAAGAGCTTCGAGCGCGCGCTCACGCTTAACCCTGGCTACACCGAGGCGCGCTACTTCTACGGCCTAACGAAACAGGAAACCAATGAGTTTGACGCCGCCCGCGAGGCCTATCAAACCATCATTGCCCAGGCCCCGGTCGATGATCGCTGGCGGCAGCAGGCCGAGGAGCGCATCCGCGAGCTGGATCGCGCTCAGTAGGTCGCAGAGCAAACGATGATGGTGTGAGACGCGACGATGCTGGCACTGCTGATCAAAGGGATTGTGCTCGGTCTGACGGCGGGGGTGCTGCCAGGGCCAATGCTGGGCCTGGTTGTGCGCGAGACGCTGCAGCACGGCCGTCAGGCTGGCCGCTTGGTCGCGGCAGCGCCGCTGCTCACCGACGCGCCGATTATTCTGCTGGCGCTGCTGGTGGTTGGCACGCTGCCCGGCTGGGCGGTCCAGGTGCTTAGCAGCGTTGGCGGTGGCTTTGTGGTTTGGATGGGCGTTGACGCCCTACGCACAAGCACGAACATTGCGGTTAGCACCAGCAGTCGCTTGGGCAGCCTGCGCCGCGCGATGATCACCAACTGGGTCAACCCGCATCCATGGCTCTTTTGGCTGCCAGTCGGCGGGCCGCTGCTCGTGGCAGGCTACCGCAGCACAGGCGTGCTTGGCGTAGCGCTGTTTTTAGGTGGATTTTATGTCATGCTGGTCGGCAGCAAAGTGGTGCTTGCCGAGGTCGTCTTCCACTCCAGCCGCTTCCTCAGCGGGCCAGTGTACCGCCGCGTGATTCAGGCCAGCGGTCTGCTGCTCATCGGCCTCGGCTGCCTGCTGCTACTGGAGGCGTTCTAGCCGCCCTGCCAAAGATTCACTACCACATAGCTATCGACCACAAGCCAGTAGCCTGGCTGCCAGCCTGTATCAGCCCGCAAAAACGGCGTCGGGTCATAGATCGGCAGCGCGATGTTCACCATACGTGTATCTGTTGCACTCGGCGTGGTTGCCAGGCGCAGCGCCTCCGGCTGCCAATCGCGCAGATCACCGGCGTACATCCAGCCGCTCGGGGCGGATGGCGCACCAGCCTGCTCCGTCAGGTCGGCCAGCGTGGCTGCGTCGTACTCGAGCACGGCCACAAGCGTGTACAGCGCCGGGCCGGGGCCGCGCTCAGGGTCGATGGTTGGCGATGTGATCATCCACTGCACAGCCAGCGGCGGACCAGGCAGGTTGATGTGTTTAGCTAAGGCGGCCTGGTCCGTCGAAACAGGCTGAATATCGGCTGTGGTCGGCGGTGCAGCACCACCACAGCCGACCAGCAGCAGCACGCCCAGTCGTAGCATCCAGCGCCGCATTGCGTCTCCTGCGTACAGCATAGGCTACTCGTGGCGGAGGGCTTTGATCGGATCGAGGCGCGAGGCCCGCATGGCCGGGTACAGACCAGCCAGCATACCAACCAGCAGCGCAAAGCCCAGCGCCAGCAAAATCAGATTGGGCGTGATCAAGAAGAACGGTCCTTCCAGCGGCACCTGCTCGCGCTTGAGATAGGCCACCGCCACCTCATTCAGCCCCAGCCCAGCCAGCCAGCCCAAGAACAGGCCGATCATGCCGCCAAGCAGCCCGATCATGCCCGCCTCGGCCATGAACAGCAGGCGGATATTGGCCCGCGACGCGCCCAGCGCCTTGAGCGTGCCGATCTCGCGCGTGCGCTCGTAGATCGCCATGACCATGGTGTTGGTGATGCCAATCGAGGCCACAAACAGCGCCAGCCCACCGACCGAGCCAAGCATAATGTTGATGACCAAGAACACCCGCGAGGCTAGGTCGAGCACCGTCTCCAGCGACTGCACGCGGAAGCCCTCATCGCGCAGCTGCGGCACCAGCAGCCGCGCCGCGTTGATATCGCTAGCGCGCACGACAGCAAAATCGTAGCCCTCGGTCTCTAGCAGAGCGGGGTCGTTGAACCACCACGCCTTCAAGCCCAAGCTGTCCTCAGGCGTCAGCGCGACCTGGCGCTCTTCCGTGACGCTGGTGATGCCCACGATGGTATAGTCGAAGGTCTGCGTCTCGCCGCGCGGGCTTTCCAAGATGATCTGAACCGGCTGGCCGAGCCAGCTCTGCGCATCGCCGCTTAAGTCGAGGGCCTGTGCCGTCGATTGCGACAGCACAATCGAGCCGTTTGTCTCTGGGCGCAGCTTGCCGGCGAGCGCCGTCGGCGGCGTCTGGAACGGCTCGTCGATACCAACGCCAGGATCGACCTGAAAGCCAGTCGTGCGCGTATCGTCGCCAGCGATGCGCAGGCGCTTGTTGATAGCGGCATTCACATCAACAACCGCATTCACGCTGACCACATTGGGCAGCTTGCGCCACTCCGCGATGCGTGCGGCGGTGATCGGTGTCTCGCGCTGCGGCCGCAGATAGCGAGTAAACTCATCCTGGTTGCTCGAGCGCGGCTGCACAAAGATGTTCTCTAGGCCAATGGCCTCGAACTGTTTATTGATCTCGGTCTGCACACCGATGCCGAGCGAGACCATCACCACAATCGTAAAGATGCCCACGGTTACGCCAAGCGCGGTGAGGCTTGTGCGCACTTTGCGCCGCGTCAAGTTTGTGAACGCGGTCGAGAAAATATCGCGAATTCTCATACAGCAGCGACCTCCGCCTGATCCACAGTTTCATCACGCTCGAGCTGACCATCACGCATATGCAAAATTCGATCGGCAAACTTGGCTGCGTTTAAGTCGTGCGTGACCATCAGCAGCGTCACATCCTGCGTGCGCACAAGATTTTGCAGCAGCGTGAGCACCTCGCGGCCAGTGCGCGAGTCGAGGTTGCCGGTTGGCTCGTCGGCCAAGATGAGCACTGGATGGTTGGCCAGCGCGCGGGCCACAGCCACACGCTGCTGCTCGCCGCCGGACAGCTCGCTTGGACGGTGCTCGGTGCGGCCAGCCAGGCCCACCTGACCGAGCAGCAGCTCGGCGCGCTTGCGGCGCTCGGCGCGGCCAACGCCAGCCAGCATCAGCGGCAGCGCAACATTCTCCCAGGCGCGATTGGTTGGCAGCAGGTTGAAGCTCTGAAAGATAAAGCCAACCTGATCGCGGCGAAACTCAACCAGCTGACGGTCAGTTGCGCGTGCGATATCTTTTGCGCCAACCCAGATCTCGCCGCTGTTGGGGCGATCCAGGCCGCCGAGCATGTTCAACAGCGTCGATTTGCCAGAGCCAGACGGCCCCACCAGCGCCACAAACGAGCCGCGGTCGATGGTCAGACTGACGCCATCAAGCGCGGAGACGGTTGTGCTGCCCATCTGATATGTTCGCCGTAGATCTTGCGTGCGGATCAACGGTTCGGTCATCAGCACCCTCCTTGGATTGCATTGTTTGCTTTATTGTAGCGAGATTTGCGCTGCGTGCATGACACATACGTGCATCATGATAAAAATCGGGCTGAGCGAGGGCACACAGCAGCGCCTATCGCACCAGCCAAGTCAGCGTATAAAGCGACGACGGGACACAGCCAAAGCCATGTCCCGTCGCCGTTGCTGAGCTAGCGAAGCTACTGCAGGTTTTCGGCGATCTTGAGGGCCTGATCGGCGGTGATATTGCCAGCGAGGACAATATCGACGCCGTTCTCCTGCCACGTGAGCACCAGGAAGCCGCTGCCCTGGCCCTCGACGAGCGTGCCCTTGGTGCCGCGCACCTCGACCTCTTTACCGCCAGCGTTGCCGCGCATGCCCTGGGGCAGGTCGCCCTTGGACTGCACAAGGCTCCACTGAATGCTGGGGCCAGAGAAGCTCTGGATCACGGCTGAAGCCTGCGGCAGGTTCATCAGCTGCACATCGACCAGCTGCGCGCCGGCGGTCTCATCGCTGGCGGTCAGCACCGGGAAGCCAGCCTGGGCCTTGGCCTCGTCGAGCGTCGTCGCCTCGGTTGAGCCAGCGGCATCCTTCATCTCGGCGATCACATCGGCAAGCTGCTTGATGGTGGCATCGGCCGGGGGCTGGCCCTCGAACAGCGACTGATCCAGGCCCGTGTTGGTATCGAGCGTCTCGGCGGTGATCTCTAGGCGGCCCATATCTTTGGCGTCGACCAGGAGCTTGAGCGGCAGCCAGCGCTCGCTATCGACCCACAGCGTAGTCTCGACCAGCAGTTCAACCGGCAGCTGGAGCTGGTTCTGCATCTCCTGCTTCGGCGTAATCTTCAGCTTGTAGGCATTGTGGCCAGCGACGGTCTCCTCGCCGAGGATCTCGATGTCCAAAGCGTCGAGGCCCTGCTGGACAAGGTCTTGCAGCTGCAGCATCATATCCATCTGGCTGGTGGTGCCAGCGCTCTGCTGGTGTTGCTCCATGTCCTTCAGGTCGTCGCGGCTGCCGACGATGGCGGTGTTATCGCTTGGCGAGTAGACCCAGCCGCTCTCGCCGTTGAACACGGCCTCTGCGCCGACCATCTCGGCGGTGCTGGATTCAAGGATTTTCGCGCGCACTGCGGTAACCGGATTGCCATCGGCATCGGTCGCGCCAGTCTTGCGCATCCAGAACTCACCTTTGACTGAGCCGGACTCATCTTGAGCGGCGTAGTTCAGCGTCACCACGGCGTGCATGTCGTTGGTGTTGGTCTGGGTCTCGCGCATGTGCGAGACGATGTTCTCAGCGGTGATCTGCTCCTGCCCGCAGGCGGCCAAGAACAGGCTCATCAGCATCATGAGGCTAAGAAAAACTCGAGTACGCATTATGTTCCTCCTAGTATTTGTGCGTCTGTATGTATCGTAGCACGTGGCTTTTACAATCCGACAAACTGCATGTGAGCAAAAAGTGAACGCCTATTAACTCTATGCGCATCAAGCCTGCATGGTTGGCTGCGCGGCGAGCGGCGGCAGCTGCAGCTGGAAGTGGGCACCGTGCGCGCTTGGCAGCAGCAGCGCCTGGCCGTGGTGCGCCTCAAGCACCGAGCGCACAATCGCCAGCCCCAGCCCAGAGCCGCCATCGGCTCCGCGCACGCCCCGCTGCCAGACAGCGGTCTGTAGCTCGGGGGGGATGCCGGGGCCAGTATCGCGCACATCGATGGTCACAGGATCGCCAGCGGCGAGCTGCACCAAGATGGCACCGCCAGGCGGCGTGGAGCGCAGCGCATTGTCGAGCAGGTTGAGCAGCGCCTGCTTGAGGCGATCACGGTCGCCAGCCACCAGCACCGGCGACGGCGGCAGCTCGGCGCGCAGACTCACGCCGCCGCGCTGCGCCCGCCCCTGAAGGTTCGCAATCGTTTCGCCAATCTGCGCGCCAAGATCAAGCGCCTCAAGCGGGCCGATCTGGAGCTGTGGGGCGGATTCGGCGCGCAGCAGCTCGTCGGCGAGGCGACCGAGGCGGGCGACCTCGCGCTGCATGGATTGTAGCGCGCGCTCCTGCTCCGCGCCAGGCGGTGCATCCTCGATGTTCTCCAGATAGCCGCCGAGGGCCATCAGCGGCGTGCGCAGCTCGTGCGAGACATCGCGGTAGAAGCGCTGCTGGGCGGCGGACTGCTCCTCGATGCGCGCCAGGCGCTCGGCCAGCTGATCGGCCATGGTGTTGACGGCCTGGGTGAGCACCACAAACTCGTGCGGGCCACGCTCAACGGCGCGGGCCTTGAGATCGCCGGCGGCGATATTGGCGGCGGCCACGCGCAGGCCGCTGATCAGCCGGGCGAGCCAGCGCGCCACGATGATGGCCCCGATGATCGCGGCGAGCGTGGCGATGATCGTTGCTTGGCCAAAGGCGCGCCGCAGCAGCAGCTCTAAGCGCAGCTCCTCCTCGGTGGTCTGCGATACCTCGACAACACCGACGACGCGATCTTGCCACGTGATGGCGCGGGCAGCATAGCGCCGATCAGCCGCCTCGGAGACCAGCAGCAGCGGCACGCGGGTTGGCAGCAGCTGCGAAGCCGAGCGCGAAGGAAACGGTGCCGAGGAGCCGCTGCCACCAAATAGCTGGCCGGCCGAGCCAAACACGCGCACGGCCGTGTCGCCCTGGCCCACCGAGCGCTGCACCAGAATGGGCGTGACCGCCAGCAGATTGCCATTGCCAGCGATCAACTGCTCGGCAAAGGCGGCGTAGAAGTCGGCCTCCTGCGCCAGATTGCCAATCCGCCGCTGCACCTCGTAGTTGCGCACCGACAGAAAGCTCGCAGCGGTAAGCAGCGACATCGCAATGCCTGTGATCAGCAGCAGCGTAAGCGCTAGGCGCAGCACCAGCGGCAGCGAGCGCCGACGAAACCAGCGTATCATGGTGACCTCGCAGAGACTTCTTCGATAGAATACATTCAGCATACCGCAATTTTTTCAGCAACTCCACCGCCAGCCCTTCCGTATGCAGAAAAAAGGCGATATGGTATGCTAGCTGCGAAAATCGCACGAAGCTATAAGGAGCATGGCGATGATTAAACGTCTTTCCCTGGTGCTGCTGCTGGTGATTCTGGCCGCCTGTGGCGAGGAAGCCGCAACCAGCGTTAGCGGCACAGATCAGGCTACCCGCGTTACGAGCGCCGACGAAGTTGTTGTTACGATGGCCTACAGCCCGGAAAAAGAAGACTGGCTGACCGAGCGCATCAACACGTTCAACGCCCAGAACAACGAGGTCAACGGTAAAAAGATTTTCATCGAGGGGAAAAATGTCTCTTCCGGACAGGCGCGCACCGAGATTCGCACTGGCGCGCTCCAAACGGTCGTGTGGAGTCCATCGGCCTCCACTTGGCTAGAGGTGCTGAAGCAGGAGACGGGCAATCCCAACATTGCCGAGCCAAACCCGCAGCCGCTGGTGCTCACACCGGTGGTCATCTCGATGTGGAAGCCGATGGCCGAGGCGCTCGGCTGGCCCAATCAGCCGATCGGCTGGAGCGAGCTGCTGGAGCTGATCAACGATCCGCAGGGCTGGGGCAAGTACGGCCACCCAGAGTGGGGCCGCTTCTCGTGGGGCCACACCGACCCGGAGATCAGCACCAGCGCGCTGTCAACGGTGCTGGCCGAGCTGTACGCCGCGACTGGCAAAACCAGCGGACTGACCGTCGATGATGTGCAGAGCGAGACCAGCCAAAAGTTCTTGCGCGATCTGGCGCAGGGCATCAAGCACTATGGCTTTAACACGCTGGTCTTCAGCGAGAACATGCAGAAGTATGGCATGACCTATATCTCGGCCTTCCCGATGGAGGAGATCACGCTGATCGACTTCAACAAGCAAGGCCCCAACACACCGCTGGTCGCCATCTATCCCAAAGAGGGCACCTTCACCCACGACGACCCATTTATTGTGATGTCCAGCGCCACTGACGATCAGAAGGCGGCGGCTAAAGTCTTCTACGACTACTTGCTCAGCGAGGAGAGCCAGAAGCTGGCGATGCAGTACGGCTTCCGCCCGGCCAACGTCAATGTGCAGCTGGCCGACCCGCTGACGCCACAGTACGGCGTCGATCCGCAGCAGCCCAAGCAGTCGCTGGCCATCCCGGCCGCCGACGTGATCGTGGCAGCGAAGGACGCGTGGGCGCGCAACCGCAAGCCAGCCAACATCATGATCGTGGTCGATAGCTCCGGCTCAATGCGCAACGAGGACAAGATGGACCAGGCCAAGGCCGGCGTCGATCTGTTCCTCGGCCGCCTGCCGGTCCAAGACAGCGTCGGCCTGATTGGCTTCTCGGACACAGCGCAGGTGCTGGTGCCGCTTGGCCCGCGCGGCGAGAACATGTCCAACTTGCAGACGCAGGTGCAGGGCCTGATTCCCAACGGCAACACCTCGATGTACGACGCGATCGACCTGGCACGCCAGCAGCTTGAGGAGCTAAAGCAGCCCGAGCGCATCAATGCGATCATCCTGCTGAGCGACGGCGAGGACACCGCCAGCCTGATCAACCTACAGCAGATGAAAGACAAGTTTGGCGAGTCCAACATCCAGATCTTCCCAATCGCCTACGGCAGCGATGCGGCCACCGACGTGCTCACCGAGATCGCCGACTTCTCGCGCACCCAGCTGGTGCAGGGCGGCACCGGCGAGATCAACAAGATCTTCGAGAACTTGAGCCGCTACTTCTAGTTGATCGCGCGCCGACAGCGCAGCACGGGCCGTGGGGCAGCACCTCACGGCCCGTCAGTGCATGCAGCGCTGATCCGACAGCCCAGCCTGCCGCTTGCCCATCACGGAGCGGATACGCGCCGACCTGCGCTGCGCCCGTCAACACTCCAGCGCGCAGATACGTGAACACACCGACTGCCCAGCGTCGCGGGCTAGGCATCAGCCGAACCCACGCGCCAGCCTGCCGCTTGCCCATCACGGAGCGGATACGCGCCGACCTGCGCTGCGCCCGTCAACACACCAGCGCGCAGACACGTGAACACACCGACTAACGAGTACAGAGCCCTGGTAATCAACAAATAATCGAGCTACTGGAGCAAAATCATGCATCTTTTAGTGCTAAATGGGCCAAATTTAAACATGCTTGGCAAACGAGAGCCAGGCATCTACGGAACAGCGACGTTGGAGAGCATCAACGCCGAGCTAGCGCAGATTGCGCGTGAGGCAGAGGTGCAGCTAACATTTTTCCAGTCGAACCATGAAGGCGCGCTGATCGACACCATTCAGGCGCACTGGGATGCGATTGACGGTGTGATCATTAACCCAGGCGCGCTGACGCACTACGGACTGAGCCTGCGTGATGCGCTGGCGGCGCTGCATCTGCCGATCATCGAGGTGCATCTATCGAACGTGTATGCGCGCGAGAGCTTCCGGCACACATCGGTGATTGCGCCGATCGCAACCGGGCAGATCAGCGGTCTGGGAGCGGCGGGGTACGCGCTGGCGCTGCGCTGGTTTATGGCACAAAAGCGCGCCTAGCACATTTGACGGCGCGGGCTGATTCGGCTATACTATGCGGAGCCGGGGTGTGGCGCAGTTGGTAGCGCGCGGCGTTTGGGACGCTGAGGTCGTAGGTTCAAATCCTATCACCCCGACCACCAAAACCGCTCCTTTCTTTACAGTGAGGAGCGGTTTTTGATTGCCCTCGTTTCTTGCCGATCCGTTTTTTTCTTCTCTCAGCAGCTACTCACGGAGGCAGCGTGTGCGGGCGAGACAGCGTGTATTTGGCGTACTATGCATTGTCGGAGTAGGCATTGTTGGCGTGTGGCTATGGCTGGCCAGCGGCGGCGGGCCGTGGTCGCCGTTTGGCACTGCGCCACAGCGCCGTCACCAGCCGCGCACGGCAACGCCGATCATGGATATTCCTGAAGATCGGGTGTGGTTTGTAGCTCCACAGGGCAGCGATGTGGCAGCGGGCAGCGTTGAGCAGCCGTTCGCGAGCCTGGCGCGGGCGCTGCAGGGGGCGCAGCCAGGCGACACCATTCTGCTGCGCGGCGGCACCTACCAGCTGCGCTCGGTGATCAAGACGAGCATCAGCGGCACGCCGAGCGCCTGGATCGTCATTCGCGCCTACCCCGGCGAGCTAGCGACGCTGGACTGTGCGCAGACCGAGCCGGACACAAGCTGTCTCATCCTGCTAGGCCAGTATATCGAAATCAACGGCCTAGAGATCGCCAACGCGCGCAAGAGCGGGATCGCCGTGTGGGGTGGCAGCCACATACGGCTGCGCAGCAACTGGGTGCACCACGCGCAGCACGGCGGCATCTACGTGGGCCACGACACGCCTGGGTCAATCAGCGACATCGAGGTTGACAGCAACCGGATCGAGCAGACCTGCCTGGTGAATAATCCGGTGCCGCGCGCATACGGCAGCGGCTGGCCGGCAGCGCTGCTGATCGGCAGCACCACGCACTTCACGGTGACGAACAACCTGGTGGGCGAAAACTACGGCGAGGGCATCATCATCGCGGCAAACCATGGCCTGGTTGCCGACAACACGGCCTTTGACAACTACTCGGTCAACATCTACCTCGACAATGCGCAGGCGACGCTGGTGGAGCGCAACATGGTGTACACGCTGGAGCAGCCGGAGTTCTACCGCTTCCGCCAGCCGGCCACGGGCATCGAGCTAGGCAACGAGGTGGGGCCAGCGACGCCGGGGCTGAGCGACAACATCATTCGCAACAACATTGTCGTCGGCGGGCGCTTCGGGCTGTCGTTCAGCACCTATCGCGCCGAGGGAGCCAGCGGCAGCAGCGGCGGCCTGCACAACACCGTGATCGAGCACAACACCTTCTATGACAACAGCGAGGCGGCGCTGCGCATCGAGAGCGAATCAGCGCCGGACTTCGCGCACCGCGCCAACCGCATTGCGGCCAACGCCTTCGTGCAGCCCACCGGGCGGCCTGTGGCGGTGATCGAGAGCCTTGACGGGCTGCACTTCGAGCACAACGGCTGGGCAGGCAGCGAGCCAGGGCCGGCGGCAGGGGCTGGCGATGTCTACGGCGAGCCGCTGTTCAGCAACCCTGGCGGGCTACAGCCAGATGACTACATCCTGCTGCCTGGCTCGCCCTGGCGCAGCAGCACGCCAGCCCGCGCCAGCGATCAGCAGACCATCGGGGCCAGCTGGCCGCGCTCGGCGGAGCGCTAGTGCTGGTGGGCCGCTGCTGATGGACCAACAGCCCGCGGCGCAGGCGTGCGCATAAACGCCCACAGCGCCAGCAGCACAAACAGGCCCTCGACAACCAGCGAGAGCATGCCGATTGGCTCGCGCCACTCACCACGGCCAAAGATTGGCAGGCCGACGGTGCGGCTGATGATATACATAACAAATGCGCCGCCGGTGACCAGCAAGCCCAGGCCCCAGCCCCAGCTCTTGGCGCCACGATAGATGCCGACGGCGGCGACGACCGCGCCAACGGCATTGAGCACAAACAGTACGCCGACATACACGGCTTTCTCCCAGTGCTCGGGCGTCTCAATCGCGTGAATAAGGCCCGTGACCAGCACGAGAATAATCCCGACCCAGGCGACCGACTTCGCTGCACTCCGCATACATACCTCGCTTCCACAAAACAGTCAATGGACCAAAGGGCCAGCAGAGGCTATGCCAGGAGCGGCTGGGCTGGAGCATACCGGCGCCGCTCCTCGCCCTTGAGGAGCGGCGCTTGGCTGTGGGCTACGGCTGCCACTGGTACTGCAGCGCGCCGAGCACGGCGCGGGCGAGCAGGGTGTGGCCGACGAGCGTGGGGTGGATGCGGTCGGCGGCGAGCTGGAGCGGGGCGTGGTGGCGCATGGAGGCGTCGAACACGGCCTGCGTATCGACAAGCAGCGCGTCGGTGGCAGGGGCCAGCTGGCGCACCACAGCGGCGTAGCTGGTCATCAGCGAGCGCATTGGATCGCTCGGCTCAGGCTCGATGACGTAGGGCGTCAGCAGCAGCAGGCCAGCGAGGCGCGGGCGCACGCTGGCAACCAGCGCGGCCAGCGTCGCGGCGTACTCCTCGCGGCTAACCAGCGCCAGACGGCGCGGGGCGAAGTGCTGCCAGACATCGTTGATGCCGATGAAGACCGCCAGCCAGGTTGGCTGCAGATCAAGCACATCGGACTGCCAGCGGGCCTGCAGGTCGCGGACGGTCTCGCCGCCAACGCCGACGTTGAGCACCTCGATCTGCCGCTCTGGGTAGGTGGCCTGCAGCAGCGCATCGACGAGGCTGACGTAGCCATTGCCCAGGCCGTAGGGCGCACGGCCAAGCGGGCGGGCGCGCCCGCAGTCGGTGATTGAGTCGCCGATAAACAGCAGGCGCGCATTGGTCTGCACAAGCATAGCTAGCTCCTTCGCTAGAACGGGTAGTCGAGCAGCGCGAGCAGCTGGCGCTCCTGAAGATGAGCCAGGGCGTGCTTGAACACGGCGTTACGGGCCAGCGTCGCCAGCCTATTCGACAGCTGGCCCGCCTGGCCGATCAGGCGCGACTGGCGCACAATCGCGGTGGTGCGCGGGATGCGCTGGGCCTCGTAGGCGCGCAGGGCCGCGAACACATCGCCGCTGTCGCGCAAGCAGCGCGTGAGCACAACGGCGTCCTCCAGCGCCTGGCCGGCACCCTGGCCGAGGTTGGGAGTCATCGGGTGGGCGGCGTCGCCAAGCAGCGTCACACGGTCGCGGCCCCACCAGCTCAGCGGCGGGCGATCATAGAGATCGTGGCGCAGGATGCGCTCCTCAGGCGTGGCGGCGATCACCAGCTCGATCGGCGCGTGCCAGCCGCGGAAGATGCGCAGCAGCGCGGCCTGCTCGCCGTCGGGGCTGCGCTGGCCGGCAGGCGTGGAGTGGGTGGCGAACCAGTAGAGCCGCTGGTTGGCCATGGGGATGAGGCCAAAGCGGGCGGCCTGGCCCCAGGACTCGCCAGCGACGGGCACGAGGGCCGGGTCGCAGTCGATCACGGCGCGCCAGGCGGTGTAGCCAGCGTAGGTCGGCGGCTGCGGCCCGTGCAGCTGGGCGCGCACCACCGAGTGCAGGCCATCTGCGCCAATCAGCACATCGCCGGTGGCGACGGTGCCATCGACAAAGTAGGCGGCGGCCTGCTCGGCGTCGGCGGAGATGTGGGTGCACTCCGCGCCGTAGTGCAGGCACTCGGGCGCGACGTGGGCGGCCAGCAGCGCGTGTAGCTCGGCGCGATGAAACACGGCCACAACTGGGTCGAAGCGCTGCTGAAGCTGGGCATCATCGGCTTGCAGCAGCCAGTCGCCGCGCCAGGTGCGAATGCCGCCGCTCAGCGACGGTGCGCCAAGCGCCTGCACCGCCGCGCCGAGGCCAAGCTGATCGAGGGCGCGCAGGGCGTTGGCCCACAGCGACAGGCCCGCGCCGACCTCGCGCGGCGCAGGGGCGCGCTCGTAGACGTGGGCCTCGATCCCAGCCCGCTGGAGGCCGATGGCCGTGGCCAGGCCACCGATGCCGCCGCCGATGATCAGCACCCGCAGAGACTGCTCGCTCACTGTGCGCTCCTTTCGGCTGGGGCCGCTGGGCCGCCAAACTGCTGCACCGTGGTCAGCAGCGTAAAGCCATGCTTGGCAACAATTGGCTGGCTCTGCGGGCCGGCCTCGATGAGCAAATAGCGGTAGCCGTGATCGCGGGCAACCTGCACGCGCTGGGCCAGCAGCGCCGTGTACAGCCCACGGCAGCGCAGCTGCGGCAGCGTCGAGCCGCCCCACAGGCTGGCAAACTGGCTCTGCGGATGCAGAAAGACCCAGGCCGCACTGGCAGGCTGCGCATCAACATAGGCCACGAACAGCTGCATAAACCCTGGCGTATCGAGGTAGCGGCCGAAGCGCTCGCGCATCCAGGCGAAGCTGCCGCCCCAGACCTGCTCCTCGACGGCGATCACATCCTCCAGCCCGGCGCGGTCGGTGATGCGGCGCACATCGGCGGTCACCGGTGCGCGCAGCGCCGCTGGCACGGCCTCCAGATCGAGCAGCATCACGGCGGTTGGTTCATCGGTGCTAAATCCATGGGCCAGCAGGCGCGCGGCGAGCAGCGGCGGGTCGTGGGCGCAGACGGTCCAGTCGTAGGGCTGCGGGCGCGGCTGCAGGTCGGCAATCTGTGCGCCGATGGTGGCATCGAGATCAGCGGCGCTGACAGCGCAGTAGGCGACAATATTGACGCCAGGCGCAGGGCGGATGCGCCGCACGACGCCATCGCAGCGCTCTAGCAGCTGGTCGGGGTAGTGAAGCTGCATGCGACACTCACGGTCGTAGAGGTCCAGCAGGGCTGAGTTGTCCACAGGTTCACCTCATCAAAGAAGGCCATTTACAATGCCCTTAGTGTAGGCGAAACCTGCCCATCTGCGATCATTCGCAGGATGGAGCCAGCAGCTAGCTTTATTTAAAAAACACACGCCCTGCTCCGTCGCCAGCCTGTGTGCGGGCAATCCGCACGGCTCAATGGTCCGCTCGGCGGGCGGGATAGCCCAGCGCCTGGCTCCAGCAGCTCCACGCCTGAACGCAGCACCGCGCTGATCTTC
>JABXJS010000017.1 GCA_013538855.1 Herpetosiphonaceae bacterium | reverse complement strand
TGCCGTAACGGCCATCTACGGCATGGTTCGGGCTATCCCGCTCGCACCGTACCGACCCTACACGCCACCCGAGCCAATCCTGTGATCTACTGATACTGCCCACAGGAAAATGTTTGGTCAGGTTGCGCACTTCGAGCACCGTCGGCTCGGGCGCATGAACATGTGATGATGGTTGAAATGGCATAGCAACACCTCCCACGTGCCGCTCAGTACAGATGACAGGCGACCAGATGACCCGGCGCGACCTCGCGCAGCTGCGTGTGCGTCAGCGAGCAGTGGCTCATGGTGCGGTCGCAGCGCGGGTGGAAGCGGCACCCAGGCGGCGGCTGGCGCATATCCGGCGGCGAGCCAGGGATGCCGGTCAGCACCTCCTTGGGGCCAGTCAGCGCCGGGAACGAGTTCATCAGGCCGCGGGTGTACGGGTGCAGCGGGTTGTTGAACAGCTCGCCGGCCGCCGCTAGCTCGACAATCTCGCCGGCGTACATAATCGCGATGCGGTCTGAGAACTCGACCATCAGCGACAGGTCGTGGGTGATAAACAAGATCGAGAAGCCCAGCTCATCCTTCAGCGTCTCGATCTGCTGGAGGATGTCCTTCTGCACTACCACGTCAAGCGCGGTCGTTGGCTCGTCCATGATCATCAGCTGCGGCTTGAGTGCCAGCGCAATCGCGATCACCACGCGCTGGCGCATGCCGCCGGAGAGCTGGTGCGGATAGGCGCTGAGGCGTGTTTTTTCAATGCCAACGATGTCCAGCAGCTCAGCGGCGCGCGCGTTGGCCTGCTGCTTGGTCAGCCAAGGCTGGTGCGTATGCAGCACGTCCTTAATCTGATCGCCAACGGTGAGCACGGGGTTGAGCGCGTTCATGGCGCTCTGGAAAACCATCGAGACGCTACGCCAGCGGAACTGCTCTAGCTCCTCTAGGCCCATGTCAAGCACGTCGTCGCCATCGAAGAGCACGCTGCCGCCGCTGATCACCGCCGGTGGCGGCAGAATGCGCATCAGCGCGTGGGCGATGGTCGATTTGCCGCTGCCCGACTCGCCTGCGAGGCCAAACACCTCGCCAGGTTTGATATCGAACGACACGCCGTTGACCGCCCGCACTGGCCCCTGCGGCGTCATGTAGTCGACCTGGAGGTCGCGAATCGCCAGCAGCGCCGGACTAGCCACGGCGGACTGGAGTGATAAGGATGTGGCGGCGGGTGCGCTCGTTGAGAGCATTGGAAACCTCCTTTTCGGCCCGCAGGCGTGGATTGGTCACTTCATCAAGGGCGTAGTTGATCATCGCCAGCGCAAAGGCCACCAGCGCAATGCACAGCCCGGCCGGGATAAACGTCCACCATGCGCCGACGAGCATACTAGAGTTGGTGGTGGCCCAGTAGAGCACGGTGCCCCAGCTCACCACGCCGACGTCGCTCAGGCCCAGGTAGGCCAGGCCCACATCGGCCCCGATCGCGTAGATCGTTGCGCCAACGAGGCTACCGGCAAACACCGAGATCATGTTGGGCAGAATCTCTAAGAAGATAATGCGCCAGCTGTGCTCGCCGCTGACCACCGCCGCCGACACAAAGTCCTTCGAGCGCAGCGACAACGCCTGTGAGCGCAGCACGCGCGCCGGCCAGGCCCAGCCCGTCGCCGTGAGCACGATCACCACCGAGGTTGGCCCTGGCCGCAGGAAGGCCGCCAGCGTAACCAGCAGCGGCAGGCCAGGGATGATCAGCACGACGTTCATCAGCAGCGACAGCACATCGTCCACCCAGCCGCCGAAGTAGCCCGCCGTCAGACCCACGATGGTGCCGATGCATGTGCACAGCAGCCCGGTGGCAAAGCCCACCAGCAGCGTCAGCCGCGTGCCCCACACCAGCTGGCGGAAGACATCGGTGCCCTGGCCCGAGGTGCCTAGCAGATGTTCGGCCGACGGGGCCAAGTTCGCGCGGCCGGCAAACTCCTTGGGGTTGCCTGGCGCGATCAGCGGAGCCAGCACCGCCACCAGAATAAAGAACAGCACGATCGTAAAGCCGATCACCGCCTTGCGGTTGCGCACAAAGCGCCGCAGCCACGAGGCGCGCTTCGGTCGCGATGGTGCCGCCTCCGGCAGCGGCATAACCGCCCCGCTGACGGTGGCCTGCACATCGGCCGATTTCTGCTTCGCCTGCATTCAGGTCTCCTTTCTAGCGAGCGCGGATGCGCGGATCAAGCCACACATACACCATATCGACCAACAGGTTCGCGCCAAGCACGGCGAACGTGATCATCAAAAACAGCCCCTGCATCAGCGGGTAGTCCAGGTTACGCACCGCCTGCAGCAGCAGATAGCCCAGCCCCGGGTAGGAGAACACGATCTCGGTCAGCAGCGAGCCGCTGAGCACAAAGCCGAGCGCCATCCCAAACGAGGTGATGCTGGGCAGCAGTGCGTTGCGTGCGGCATAGTTGAACATGATGCGCCGCTGCGCGATGCCCTTGGCCTGCGCCATCGTGATATAGTCCTCGGCCAGCACGCCCACCATGGTGTTGCGCATACCCAGCATCCAGCCGCCAATCGAGGTGCCGACGATGCACAGCGCAGGCAGGGTCATGTGCTTGAGCACGCTCAGCGCAAAGGCCATATTCCAGCCTGGCGACAGCGAGTCGCTGTAGGCGTGGCGCAGCGGGAAAAGGTTTTGTTTGAAGCCTAGGAAGTAGAGCGCCAGCATTGCCACGAAGAAGTAGGGAAAGGCCCCAATGAAGATCAGCAGCGGCGGCAGCACCGAGTCCACCAGCCCGCCACGGCGCCAGGCCCCGAAGATGCCGAGCAGATTGCCGAGCACAAAGCTGAAGATCGTCGCCGAGCCAGCCAGCAGCAGCGTCCAGATTAGCCCAGTCGCAATCACCGATGTCACCTTGACCGGAAAGAAGTTGATCGAGATGCCGAAGTCGCCGTGGAAAATACTGCTGAGGTACTGACCAAACTGCGTGAGCAGCGGTGCGTCGCTCAGACCATAGGCCTTGCGCAGCGACTCGATCTCCTCGGGGCGCAGCTTGCCTTGAAAGCGCGCAAAGATCGCCGAGGCCGGATCTCCAGGCATCATCCGTGGCAGGAAGAAGTTCACTGTCAGTGACACCCACGCAGCCACAGCATAAAATCCTATTCGACGCAGCAGATAACGCATAACCAGGTTCCCTTTCGCGTATACAGTGATAAGCGCCGTCACCAAAAGGCCCGCTCCTATCGCTGTCTTACCAACCGATAGACCCTAACACATTTTCACGCTAGCGGGCCGTAGGCGGATGGCGCGCCTTGAGCGGCACGCCATCCGTCGCGAGGCTGGCTATTTTGGCTTAATCGAGGTGAGCAGGATCAGTCGGTCGGGCTGCTGGAAGGAGGAGAGCAGCACGTAGGGGTTGTCTTTGCTCGGGAAGTTCGTGAAGTGCTTGGTGTTGTACTCGCCCCAGAAGACGTTGGGCATAATCGGCAGCGCCGGTGCTTCCTCAACGAAGATCTTCTGCAGCTCGGCCATGATCTGCTTCTGCTCGTCCGCGTCCGAGGTGGCGGCGAACTTGTCGAACAGCTCGTCGGCCTTGGCGTTGCCGTAGCGATGCCAGTTGTCGGCGTTGGCCTCGCCAATTGGCGTCGCCGCCGTCTCCGAGTACATCAGGCCACGGTAGAACTGATAGGGCGTTGGGCCAGAGTTGCTCCAGCCGATCGACATATCGAACTGGCCCTTCTGGATTTTATCGAACCACGCGCTGAAGTCGTAGGTGCGCGTTGTGGCCTGGATGCCCACGTCCTTCAGGCTCTCGGCGATGATCTGGTCCGCCGACACCCAGTCCGTCCAGCCCGACACCACATTGATATCGTAGACCAGCGGCGTGCCATCGGGCAGCTGGCGCGTGCCATCGGGGCCGCGCTTCAGGCCAGCGGCATCGAGCAGCTTGTTGGCCTCATCGACGTTGTAGTCGGTCCAGTGGCCGGCCGCCAGCGCCTCGGCGCTCTTCCAGTCCTTGAAGGCGTCGGTCAGACCGGTGACATCAGAGGGAACCGTGTAGTCGTACACTGCCACGCTGGCGACCTGCTGACGATTGAAGGCCATGCTGATCGCCTTGCGCACGTTCGGGTCGTCAAACGGAGCCTTGGTCGTGTTCAAGTACAGCATCACCGGCGCGTTGAGCGGCGGGAACCAGTAGTGGTTGTTCTCGGGGTCTTTGGCGACGTAGGTTTTCTCAACATCAGGGATGAAGTTGCTGGCAAGGTCGTTCTCGCCGTTGATCGTGGCCAGGTTGGCCTGATCATTGCCAGGGTAGGCTGGCTGGCGAATGCCCTTGATGTAGGGCTTGCCCTCCTGCCAGTAGTTCGGGTTGCGCCCTAGCTCCCACACCTGATCCTGAAACAGCAGGATTTCGGTGAACGGGCCGGTCGCCACCGGATTCTCGTTGGTGAAGGTCACCGGATCATCGACCGCGCTCCAGATGTGCTCGGGCACGATCATCTGCGCGCCGATATCATACATGGCTGGCGTCGAGACCTGCTTGAATGTGAAGACAACGGTCTTGTCGTCGGTGGCCTTGATGGTGTCAAGGAAGCGGATCGCCGCCCGCCCGTTGCCCTGCAAGCCCTCGTTCTCTTTCATGAGGTTGAAGGTGTAGGCGACATCTTTGGCGGTAAATGGCGTGCCATCGGACCACTGCACATCGTCGCGCACGGTGAAGGTCAGCTCTTGGTTATTGTTGCTCCACTCCCACGCGGTCGCCAGCCATGGCTCGATCTTGCCGGTAGCAATGTTATAGATGAACATTGGCTCGTAGATACCGGCGACAGTTGGCCAGCGATTATCGCCAGCAAAGGGGTTGAAGTTGCGCACCCAGGTAGCCTGTTGTTGGTCAGAGACGGTGAGCAGCTGGTCATCTGCGGACGCCGCATCGGGGGCTTTGGTCGCCTCGGCATCGCTTGGTTGGCTGTCAGGAGTGCTGTCGGTGCTGCCTTGCGCGCTAGAGGCGCTGGTGGCGGTGGATTGATCGGCAGCGGGCGTTGCCTCACCACAGGCGATCAGGAGGCTGGCGAACAGGGCCAGCACGATCATCAACGAGGGCCAGCGAGCTTTCATAGCTTGTATCACCTTTCTGGTATGTATCGTTCGTGTATACACACACCTGCGCTGTCAGTGGGCCCTTCTGGCAGCGTAGGCGACCGCGTTGTCAGTTGAGGAGGTCAGGTATCAGCCTAGGTTGGCGGCTGACACGACTGGCGAATAATCAGGGTTGTGGGCAGCTCCACGCGCTCAACCGGGCGATCTGGGTCTTTGATGCGCTCCAGCAGCATCTTCACTGCCAGGCGACCCATCTCCTGCATCGGCTGACGCACGGTGGTCAGCGGCGGGTAGACGTGCGAGGCTTGATCGATGTCGTCGAAGCCCAGCACCGAGATATCGGCGGGGATGCGCAGGCCGCAGTCGCGCACAGCCTCCATCACGCCAAAGGCCATCACATCGTTGGAGGCGAAGATCGCCGTCGGGCGCTGCTCAAGGTTCAGCAGCGTGCGTGCGCCGCTGTAGCCCTCGGGCTGAAAAAAGGTGCCCTCGATGATCAGCGCTGGATCAATCGGCAGCTGGTGGTCGATCAGCGCGGCCTTGTAGCCAGCCAGCCGGTCGATCGCCGCGCCTAGCTCCAAGGCTCCCGTGATAAACCCAATCCGCCGATGGCCTAGCTCAATCAGGTACTTGGTGGCCGCATACGCGCCATCCCAGTTCTTCGAGCCGACAGCGGGCACCTGATCGCCCAAGCCTTGATG
Source organism: Herpetosiphonaceae bacterium (assembly GCA_013538855.1). Taxonomy (GTDB): domain Bacteria; phylum Chloroflexota; class Chloroflexia; order Chloroflexales; family Herpetosiphonaceae; genus OHK22. Next base: position 1,081 of record JABXJS010000017.1, on the reverse strand, counting down.
GTCGATCAGCACATACGGAAACCGCGACTGATTCAGTGTGTCTAGGTAGGCTTCCGGATTACGTGGCAGGATCAGCAGCAGGCCGTCGGCCATGCCCTGGATCAGCGTGTTCACATAGATGCGCTCGTTGGTCTTGCGGCGATGGGTGGTGTAGAGCATCAGGTTGTACTGCGCCGTGCTTAGCTCATCATCCACGCCGCTCACAATCGCGCCCATGTAGCTCGAGCCAAGGTCGCGCACCAGCAGCCCAACCACATACGACTTGCCGCCGGCCAAGCTGCGCGCTTGCTGATTGGCAACATAGCCTAGCCGCGTGATCGCCTGCATCACCTTCTCGCGGGTGTCTTGCTTCACATACTCTTTGTTGTTCACAACACGTGAGACGGTGGCATACGAGACGCCTGCTTCCCGCGCAACATCCATGATCGTCACGCTGCTCGGCAGCTGCGGGCCGCCTGCAGGCGCGGACTGGCTGTGCGCCGATCCACCGTTTGAGTTGGCTTGCACCATCCGCTTTTTCATGGTTGGGTACCTATGCTGAGTTGGTGAGAAGTATGTAAGCATTTACAGAAATACTATCGCCACTGCCTGCTGCTAGAGCAGGTTACTCTGGATATGTTTCTGTAAGCGCTTGCAGAAAAGTATAAATGGAACACGTGGAAATGTCAAGCGATTGTTAAGATCGAGGCCGACCGCCGCCAGCAGCACGCTCGCCGTGTTAGCTTTTGATGAAGGATGCTGCGCGCTGCGTTTAACGTCCGCCTGCGTGCAGCAGGGCCAGGCCACGCCATGCCGCTGCTGGCGGCGGGATTGCCCAGCGCCGTGGTTGGGCCTACCTACGACTGGCTAGCATCAACACGCCGCGCTCGGCATCAGCGCCGCGCCCACACCACCGCCCGCGCCTGCGCGAACTCACACGCCACCACGGCTATGCAGCACCGCCGCCCTCACAGCAGGCGCACCCATCAACCAGCACCTACACACACGCATCAGCGACACGCACACGCCGCGCTCGGCATCAGCGCCGCGCCCACGCCACCGCCCGCGCCTGCGCGAACTCACACGCCACCTCGGCTATGCA
>JABXJS010000016.1 GCA_013538855.1 Herpetosiphonaceae bacterium | reverse complement strand
TGCCGTAACGGCCATCTACGGCATGGTTCGGGCTATCCCGCTCGCACCGTACCGACCCTACACGCCACCCGAGCCAATCCTGTGATCTACTGATACTGCGACGACGGTGGCGCGGGCGGCGAGCGCTGGCGGCGATGGCATGTCGCCGTTCATGCAGTTGGTGCTGGCGCTCGCGATCCTCATCGCTAGCTCCAAAATCTTTGGCATGCTAAGCACGCGGCTAGGCCAGCCCGCAGTGCTTGGCGAGCTGCTGGCGGGGCTGGTGCTTGGCCCCAGCCTGCTCAATGTCCTCGGCTGGTCATTCTTCACCGACACCCATCTCACCGAGAATGTGCTGCACATGGCCGAGCTAGGCGTGCTGTTCCTCATGTTCGTGGCCGGGCTGGAGGTCAAGCTGTCGGACCTGCTGGCCACCGGTAAGATCGCCACGGTCTCCGGCTCGTTTGGCGTGGTGGTGCCGCTGCTCGGCGGGGCCGCGCTGGCCTGGTTTTGGTTTGCCGACTACACGCTCACGCAGGCGATCTTTGTTGGCATTCTGCTCACGGCAACAAGCGTGTCGATCTCGGCGCAGACGCTGCTGGAGCTAGGGCGTCTGCGCTCGCGGGTTGGGCTGACGCTGCTCGGCGCGGCGGTGATCGACGACATCCTGGTCATCATTATTATGTCCACGTTTGTCGCGCTGGTTTCTTCTTCGGCTGGCGGCGGCGGCCTGCTCACGATTGCGCTGATCCTGATCTCGATGGTGGCGTACTTCGTGGCTGTGAGTCTGATCGGGATGCGCGTGCTGCCCTGGCTCACACGCAAGGTGGTGCGCTGGCCGGTGAGCCAAGCGCTGCTGAGCCTGTCGGTGGTGCTGGTGCTGCTGTCGGCCTGGAGCGCCGAGGTGCTGGGCAACGTCGCCGGCATCACCGGGGCCTTTCTGATCGGCATCTTTCTTGGCCGCACGCCGTATCACAACCGCATCGAGCAGGAGGTGCAAACGATCACCTACTCGTTTTTTGTGCCGGTTTTCTTCGCCAGCATCGGCCTGCAGGCCAACCTGCGCCTGCTCGACAGCGGCCTGATCGGCTTCGCGGTGATCCTCTGTCTTGTCGCTGTCGTGACCAAGCTCATCGGCTGCGGACTGGGCGCATGGGTCGCCGGTATGTCGCGCCGCGAGTCGTTTCAGGTCGGCATGGGCATGATCTCGCGCGGCGAGGTCGGCCTGATCGTGGCGGCGGTCGGCATCAAGGAGGGCATCATCAACGACAATATCTTTGCCGTGACAGTGCTGATGGTGCTCGTCACCACGCTGGTGACGCCGTTCCTGCTGCGCCTCGCCTTTGCCAGCGAGCGCGCCGACAAGCCCGATCAGCCACAGCAGATGCCCGCCAGTGCCAAGGCGTCTAATTCTAAATAAATGGAGGTTTCATGGAAGCGGTCGTGTTTATCCTCAACGATGTGGAGCTGCTGCAGGAAGTGCTGCGCGCCTGGGAGGCGGTTGGCGTGCGCGGTGTGACCGTGCTGCGCTCAAGCGGCCTCGGGCGCATCAAAAACGCGATGTGCCGCGATGACGCGCCTCTCTTCCCAACGCTGGGCGAGGTGCTGGAGCAGGAGGAGCTGACCCATCGCACGCTGATCAGCCTCGTCGATGGCGATACGGTCGACCGGCTGGTCGAGGCCACCGAGCAGATCACCGGCTCGCTGCGGCGACCAAACGTGGGCGTGCTGTTCACGCTGCCTGTCAACCGGGTCATCGGGGCCTACCTGGGCAGCGATGACTACTAGTCCAGGCCGTCGACCAGCGCGATAAGCTGGCGCAGGTCGTGCAGAATCGGGCAGTCGGCGCGCGCCAGCTGCTGGTGCCGGTCCAGCAGCGCCGCCGCCATGCCCACGCTGCGCGCCCCGAGCACATCGGCGCGATAGCTATCGCCAACGTGGATCACCTGCTCGGCCGGACACTGCGCCCGCTCTAGGGCGATGCTGTACAGCTCGCTCATGGGCTTGGCATAGCCAGCATCCGCCGAGCCAACCACAAAGTCGATCCAGCGGCTCAGGCCGGTTGCGTGTAAAATGGGCCGCAGCTTGCTTGACCAGTCCGAGACGACGCCGATGCGCACCTGGCGCTCATGCAGCGCGGCCAGCGTTGGCAGCACGTCGGCGTAGGGGTGCCAGGCGCGCGGGCTTTCGTAGTGGCTGATTAGCTCGGCGGCCAGCAGCGCGTGGTCGATGGCAGGGTCGAGCACAGTAAACAGCTCCTCGTAGTAGCGCATCCACATGGCGCGGATGCTGGCGTCAGAGCTCCAGTCCTCGTTGTGCAGCGCATGGTAGCGCTGATTGTACCAGCGCTGCGCCGCCCGCATGCCCTCCGCCAACGCCTGTGGGCTAACGGTGTGCCCGCTGGCGTGCAGCACGTCGCTGATCAGGGTGTGGGGGTTGCTGCGCTCGTTGATCAGCGTCATGCCAACATCAAAACATACACAGTGGTAGCGCATGCGCAGCCTTTCTTGAATGCAACAACCGCCCAAACACTGTTGGGCGGTTGTATCACGGTTGAAGCTTGCTGGAGCCTAGCCAACGAAGAACTTGGCGTTCTTATCGGTGTACATGGCCCACTGCTCAGGAACGGAGTCGGCGGGGAAGATGGCGCTCACCGGGCATTCTGGCTCGCAGGCACCGCAGTCGATGCACTCGTCAGGGTTGATGTAGTACTGATCTTCGCCCTCATAGATGCAGTCGACCGGGCAAACTGCCACACACGCCGCATCCTTCGTCCCAATGCAAGGCTCTGCAATTACGTAGGCCATTTGATCCTCCTGCTAGGTATCTGTCTTTGTTACACCGTTAGTGTAGCAAGCTTCGCGCCGGACTTCTGGAACTTAAGTCACCTAATGAGAATGATTCTTAGTTTTTGCAGAAAAATCAGCGTTTTTTGCGTTTAATTGAGGAGGTTGTTATGGAGTGGTCGGGCTGGCTATGGGCGCGCTCCGCCGAGGGGCAGCTGCTGCTCGCAACGCTGACCAACGATCCTGGGCTTACGCCATCAACGCTTGTAAACTATGTCTCGCGCTTGCGCCAACAGCACCCGCCCAGCGGTGTGCGCGCAGTGCTGGAGCTGGCCCTCGCACGCCGCGCCGCCCAGGCCAAGTTGCCCCACGCCGAGCGGCTTTTTTTCACCCGCGAGGCCGTGGAGCAGGCCACGCCCTGGCCCGTCGCCGCCTACCGCGCCACCCGCTTCGCTGACTGCCAGCGCGTCGCCGATCTGGCCTGCTCGGTGGGCGGAGATGCGCTGCCCCTCGCCGCCCACACCCACGTCCTGGCAGTCGACAACGATTCGCTGCGCCTGGCCATGCTCAGCGCCAACGCCGAGGCGCTGGGCCTCAGCGCACGCATCACGCCGGTCGAGGCCGATATCACCAGCCTAGAGCTGGCCGAGTGCGACGCGATCTTCTTCGACCCCGCCCGCCGCCAGAACGGACGCCGCATCTGGGATGTCGAGCAGTACCTGCCGCCGCTGTCCACCATCGAGCGCTGGCCAGCGATCCCGCTGCGCGCTGCCAAGGTCGCCCCGGGCATCCCCGACGAGCAGGTGCCGCCAGCCTGCGCCATCGAGTTTATCTCACTCGATGGCGATCTGCGCGAGGCAACGCTCTGGTGGGGCGCAGACCCGCCGGGCACACGCCGCGCCACCTTGCTGCACAGCGCAGGCCCGCCGCTGCACCTGCTGGCCGATCCAAGCACGCCGCCAGCACCACTGCGCAGCCCCGGCGCGTTCCTGTATGAGCCGGACCCGGCCGTGATTCGCGCCCACGCCGTCGCCGACCTGGCGCAGCTGCTGGAGGCTGGCCAGCTCGACCCAACCATCGCCTACCTCACCGCCGACACGCTGGTAAGCACGCCCTTCGCCCGCGCCTGGCGCATCGAGGCCAGCATGCCCTTCAATCTGAAGCAGCTGCGCCGTGTGCTCCAGAGCCGCGATGTCGGCCGCGTCACGGTCAAAAAGCGCGGCTCGCCGATCAGCCCCGACCAGCTGCAGAAGCAGCTGCGCCTCCATGGCTCCCGCGAGCAGGTCGTGGTGCTCACCCACGTGGCTGGCACGCCGAGCGTGCTGCTCTGTCAGCCGCTCAACCAGTCCGCCGAGCGCTAGCAGGTGTGTGCTAGCAACGTGCTAGGATCTTGCTAGTCGGCCGCGCGAATGTGCTGCTATGCTGTCCATGGATATTCGCAACAGGTAGGAGCACCGCCCATGCCACCTAAACCGATCTCGCGTCGCCGCCTGCTCAAGCTGTTTGGCGCATCCATCGTCGCCGGATTTGGCGGCACCATCGGCCCCGCCAGCTACGCCCGCTGGGTCGAGCCAGGCTGGTTCGAGGTTACCCGCCAGCAGGTAGCGCTGCCGCAGCTCGCCCCGGCCTTGGCTGGCTACCGGCTCGTGCAGCTCTCGGATGTGCACATCGACGCCGAGACCATGGACGCCGACCGGCTGGCCCACGTCGTCGATCTGACCAACGCGCTCAGCGCCGACCTCATCGTCATCACCGGCGACGTTTTCACCGCCGACCCGACGCTGATTCCGCCCGCCACATGGCAGCACCTCCAGCGCCTGCGCGCCGCCGACGGCGTGGTCGCCGTGCTCGGCAATCACGATTACTGGGGCGGCGCGCCAGCCTTCGTCCGCTCTGTCCTGCGGGACTGTGGCATTCGCGAGCTGCCCGACACGTTCATCAGCGTGCAGCGCCAGGGCCACGCCCTGCATATCGCTGGCCTCGACGACCTGTGGCCCATCCCCGAGCTGCAGCCGAGCGCTGAGCAGCTGAGGCAGCGCCTAGCGCGCCTTGTCGGTGCCATGCCCAGCGCCGATCCGGCCATCCTCCTTGTGCACGAGCCAGATATCGCTGCGCTGACTGCGCAGACCGGCCGCTTTGGCCTGCAGCTCTCCGGCCACTCGCATGGCGGCCAGGTGCACGCGCCGTTCGGCGGCCCGCTGGTGCTGCCGCCGCTTGGGCAGCGCTACCCGCTCGGCCGCTACGATCTCGGCGCGCTGACGCACTACACCAGCCGTGGGCTGGGTATGGTCAAGCCCTTTGTGCGCTTCAACTGCCGCCCCGAGCTGGCCGTCATCGAGCTACAACCTGCTGGTTAGAGCACAGCGCTCACTAACGGTCGTAGCCGAAATCTAAAGGGCATTAGTTAATATCACAAGCAGCGTGTCTAGGTTGATCACCAACCGCCATGGTTAAACTCCTGTGATCGGCGTGGAGAGTCGGCGCTGGTGCTATCACACTCGCTCACCGGTGGGGCCGATTCACTGCGGGTGGCGAATGTCCTCACACCATGCGGCACACCGCCGCCGCCGCCCGCCAAGCAGTGCGCAGCATCACGCCGCCCAAGCCGCATGGCCGTGGTGTTTGACGGCCAGTCGCCACGCCCAGCCGTGCATCCCACACGCTGGACCCACGCGCTAGGGCCAGCACTGGCGAATCAGCACCTGCGCCGACCCTGTCGTCTGAGCCGCTGCCGCACACCACTGACGCGTTTTTCAGCGAGCATCCGCCGCCCAGCCGCGAGCGCTGCCAGCCAGTCGCCACGCCCAGCCGCGCTCAACCGTGCATCCCACGCGCTGGACCCACGCGCCAGGGCCAGCACTGGCGGATCAGCACCTGCGCCGACCCTGCCGTCTGAGCCGCTTCGACCTACACGGCACCATATCTTTCTCTAGATAACAGCCCATGCTTGCTGGTGCAGCTTAGTGCTGGGAGCAGCGCCAGCAATTCAGCGCACCTATTGCCGCCGCGCCCATCGGCTTTGGGACAGGCGAGTGTGGCCACAGCGGCGCAGCTGATTCATGCTATACTCGGGCGCTATGGGCAAGAAATTTTTAGGGCATGGCCTACGGTGGGGCCTCGTCGGCGCGCTTGTGCTGGCGCAGCTGCTGTTCTGGTGGTTCGAGAACGCCGCCCAGCGCGGCATCACCTTCACGCCGCCCGCTCAACCGATAGCGTGGACCGACGTTCCGCAGGGCGGCGTCAACCTGCCAGGGCTGCACCTAGAGCAGCCCGACGTCGTCGAGCGCACCTTCGCGCTGATCGAGGACGCCGGCATCCGCTGGGCGCGCGTGCAGTTCCCGTGGGAGGACATCGAGATCCACGGGCGCGGCGACTTCCGCGACTACCGCCACGACTACAACGGCGATGGCCAGGTCAACGCGGACGACGCGATCTCGGCCTGGGACAAGTACGACCAGCTCGTGGAGCGGGCCGCCGCCCACAATGTTCAGCTGATCGTGCGCCTTGACCGTCCGCCGGAGTGGGCGCGCCAGCAGCTGCCGCTGGAGCCGCATCAGGTCGCGCAGCGCGAGGTCGATCCAGGCTGGACCGGCCCGCCCGACAATCTCGACGACTACGGCGCGTATGTGCGTGCGGTCGTTGGGCGCTATCGCGGCCAGGTGCGCTTCTTCCAGATCTGGAATGAGCCAAACTACGGCCACGAGTGGAGCTGGGCCGACCCCGACCCGGCGGCCTTCGTGGCGCTGCTCAAGGTTGGCTACACCCAGGCCAAAGCGGCCAACCCGGATGCCGTCATCCTGTTTCCATCGCTGACGCCAGCCGACGGCCTCGACTGGCAGGCCATGAGCGACCTTGAATTTCTGGAGCAGGTCTACGCACATGGCGGCGGCCAGTACTTCGACATCTTCAGCGCCCAGCTCTATGGCCTCGGCCAGCCGCCGGATGAGAACCGCTACGTGCGGCCGCTCTACAACGACAAGGGCCAGTTGCGCCGTGACCTGCTGCTGAGCCGCCCGCTCGACTCGCGCACCGACGTGACCCGCGCCGTCCTGCTGCGCGAGATTATGGAGCGCAACGGCGACAGCAACAAGGCCATGTGGATCAGCGAGTTCGGCTGGAACAGCCACATTGGCCCGCATCCATTCGGGCTGCCGGTAACCGAGGAGCAGAAGGCCGCCTATATCGTCGGGCTGATGCAGCGCGCCCGGCGCGAGTGGCCCTGGATGGGCGTGATGAACGTATGGTTTTTCCGTGCGGGCGCTGGCTTCAACCCTGCCGACCCAACCGTCGATTTTCAGCTTGTGACCAATGACTGGCAGCCGCTGCCCGCCTATAGCGCGCTCAAGGCGTACCTGAGCGCGCCGCCAGTGGTGGGGCCGGGCGTCTACACACCAGCGCATCCCGCGATCATACAAAATGCGGATGGCTGGACGCTGCACTTCTGGGGCACCGCCGCCGATATCGGCAGCGCCAGCGCGGTGACGCTCGACGGGCAGCCGGCTCAAGCGCCGCTGAGCGGCCTGCCGCTCGCCGAGCACACGCTACAGGGCCACGGCGCGCCGCCAGCGGCAGTGACCATCAGTCGCGCCAACCGCTGGAGCTGGCTCTGGACCAGCGCACCGTTTGCGCTGCTGCTGGCGCTGCTCGTAGCGCTACGCTATGCGCTGCTGCCACCACGATCAACCACGAGGAGTCCATGAAACACGCCTTTGCGCGCTGGATCAACCCCCAGCCACCGGCCACCGCCACTGCTCCGCCGCTGCCAGCCATGTGGCGCTGGCGCTACACGCCGCTGGGCAGCGCCGCGCTGCTGAGCGCCATGCTTGTGGTGCTGACAGCCTTCTATCGACCCAAGGGGATCGCGCCGCTGGTCGGTATCGCGCCAGAGGCCGCCTTCACGCTGCCGCTGGCGCTGGGCCTGCTCGGGCTGTTTGGCCTGCTGGCACTGCTGCGGCCCGACCTCAGCCTGCTTTTTGTCGCACTGACGCTGCCGCTGACCTACCGCTCGCGCGGCTTCTGGGATGGCGACTTTGGCATCAGCGACAAATACTTTCCGCTGCACGAACTCGTGCTGTGGATCACACTGGGCGCGACGCTGTGCTGGGTGGGCGTGCAGGCGCTACGGCGAAGGAGGTGGCGCTGGCCGCAGTGGCGTGAGTGGTGGCTGCCGCTTGCCTGGCTGCTGGTGGGGCTGCTTGGCGTGAGCATCGCCACGCCCGAGGGCCGCGCTGCCGCCGGGCGCGAGTGGCGCTGGATGTTTCTGGAGCCACTGGTGCTCTACTGGCTGGTGCGCTACTGGGGCCGCTGGTCGCATGTGCGCTGGGGCTTGGTGGCGGCGCTGATCGCGTCCGGCGTGGCCGTGGCGCTGGTCGGGCTGCTGCAGCGGCGTGGCATCGACCTAACTCCGCTCGATGGCACAGGGCAGTGCTACAGCGATTTTGTGGTCAACAGCGGTGGCGTGGAGCGCACCTCGTCGGTATTCTGCCACCCGAATAACCTCGCGCTGTGGCTGGATCGCTGCTGGCCGCTGGCGCTAGCCCTACTGGCCGGGGCGCTGCTGCGCCAGCGTGAGCGCGTCAGCGCTCGTGGCTGGCTGGATCGCCGCTGGGCAGCGTGGGTCTGGGCGGCGGCGCTGAGCATCACCATGATCAGCACCGTGCTGACCTACTCCAAGGGCGCGCGCTTCGCTGGAGCCATCGTGCTGATCGGGCTGTCGCTGCTGCCGCGGCGCTGGTGGTTTACCGTGCTGACGACGCTGGTGCTGGCCGCCGCGCTGGCCTACTCGTCGTTCAACGGCCCCGAGCGCCTGAACATCACCGGCGCCTCATCGTTCGCCCGCCTGAGCCTGTGGCGCTCGGGCGCACGCATGCTCGCCGATCACCCGCTGACCGGCATCGGCCTCGATCAGTTCTACTTCTACTACAACCCCGAGTTTAACCGCGGCTACATCGAGCCCAGCGTGCGCGAAGAGGAGAAGACGACCGCGCATCCGCACAACATTATCTTGGATCTGCTGCTGCGCGTCGGCCCGCTGGGCTTTGCGATCTTTTGGCTGCTGATCGGACGCACGCTGTGGCGCGGCTGGCGCGGCTGGCTCCAGCCAAGCACCGAGCGCTGGATCAGCCTCGGCGTGATCGCGGCGCTCGGCGTGGGACTGCTGCATGGACTGGTTGATCAAGGCTACTTCTCAACCGAGGCGGCCAGTGTTACCTGGATCTTCGTGGGACTAATCGATGCGCTCTGGCAGCAGCATAGCGATCAGCGTGCTATGGACATGGCTGACTGAGCGGCCTGATCTCCACCGTCACCGGGGCGGACCACGGCAGCTGCGGGTCGATCAGTCCGCTCTCATTCTCGAAGCGCTCATTCGGTGCCCAGATGCGGAACGAGGCCGTGTAGCGGCCGGGGGCGGCGTTCCACAGCCAGATGCGCGCATGGCCCTGATCAACCCAGCTCCACTTGATCGGCTGGCTGGTGCCGCTGGCGGTGTGTGCGCGCGCCTCAAGATAGCCGGTGTACTCGGTTGCGCCTGCGTCGGCCGTATTCGTCAGCCACACATCGTAGAATGCACCTAGCTCATAGTTGTTCACGCACACGGAGCTGCCCCGTGGCGCGGTCGCACTCGTCGAAACCTGCACTGTCGGCGTAGAGCCGAGATAGGCCCCGACGAGCGTTACGTCAACGTCTGGCTGGGCGATCTCATCACTCAGGCAGTCGCTGTCGGTCGAGCACGAGCGACCAAGGCGCGGGCCGAAAAAAGCCTGCTGGATTTTGATCAGGCCCACATCCTTGGCCAAGAACCAGCTCTCGCGCAGCATATACTCCAGCACCGGATTATCGCCGGGGTCCTCAAAGAAGTCCACGCGAATCACATCAGGAAACAGCGCAGGATCAATGCCCGGCACATGGCTCACGCGCTCGATGCGAAAGCGCCAGTCGCCAGCCCGCTGGCCTGCTGAGCCAGGAATAAAGCCGGGGTTGGGACAGCTGCGGTTGGGGCCAGTCGGCGATTCGGGCAGCATCGCCTGGGTCAGCACCTCGCTGTCGAGATGGCGTGTGTAGGGCAGCTCCAGCACGCGCGGCCCCAGGTTCAGCGCCGGAGACGAGCCAGAGGCACCCTCGATCAGCCCCGGCGCATAGCCACGCAGCGGCGTTGGATGGTAGCCGAGTGCTGCGCTGTACGGAAAAGCGCCACGCAGATCGTCGTGCAGGTTGTAGCGGTAGCGCCGCTCGCCCAGCCCCCAGATAAACTGATCGAACTGGCTGAGCGGAAAGGTCGAGGTCACAAATGTGGAGGCGACCAGCGGCCAGCGCAGCGTCTCGAAGCCGGACCACAGGTAGCCGCCGCCCTGCAGCGGAATATGCGGATACCAGTAGGCAAACGGCGAGTCCTTGGTGAAGCGCCAGTGCGTCACATCAAAGCCACACCAGCTGCGCACGCGCTCCACCTGAATGCGCGTGCGCCCAAGCTTGGGCGTCTGAAGGCGCAGGCCAGTGGTTGAGGTATAGAAGTACTGCGTTGCATACTCGTAGGTGTAGCCAGGCTTGGAGACAAAGTAGTCCTCCCAGTGCGGCACCAGCGTGTTGGTCGCACCAGGATTGATCGTCAACTGCACCTCGGCGCTCCACACCGTCGTGCCCGGCTGGCGCAGCCGGAGATAGAACACGCCAGTATGCTCGGCATCAAAGTCGATTCGCGCCACGCCCCGGCTGTTGCTGCGAAACACGCCCCAGTCTGGATGCGACCAGCGCGCACTGTAGCCCCAGGCGGCACTACAGGTTGGGTTTGTCAGCGGACAGTACTTATACTGCACCTCAAAGGTCGTCTCACAGCCACTGCCTGCGTGGACATAGTAGCGGTGCAGTTGGTTGACTAGCGTCAGGCGCGGCTGCGGCAGCCCGTCGGCCGTCGCCGCAAGACCAATCGGTAGCGGCGCAGCACACGACCCAGCAGCAACAATGCGCAGCTTGTCAGCGGGCTGCTGGCGCGCCTGCGCCTGTGGTGGCAGCCCAAGCAGCATCAGCAGGGTCAAAAGGCCAAACCAAAAACGTCGTGCAATCATGCTTCCTCCCTCTGTGCAGTGATAGCCGTGGCGATCATCGTACAGAGCGCACAACGGAAAGTCAAGCGCCCTAGTTTTAGCAGCAAACGTGGGCTAAAATGCATGCAGCACGATTTAGGAGGATGCAATGCCACCACTCTTTAATTTTTTGCGCGGGTCGCAGGCTTCAGCCGAGCAGATCAGCGCCATGCTCGCACCCTACGGTATCAGCCAAGAACTGCGCGACAACCTAGCCCGCTATATGGTCGAGGCTGAAGAGCGCGCTGTCTTTCGCTTCAACCCTGCCTATCTGGCCCAGCAGCTCGGCATCCCACGGCGCAGCGGACTAGAGCTGATGGGCGCAGCGCTGCAGGCTGGCATCATCGATCTAAACTCAGTAGATCACAGGATTGGCTCGGGTGGCGTGTAGGGTCGGTACGGTGCGAGCGGGATAGCCCGAACCATGCCGTAGATGGCCGTTACGGCATC
>JABXJS010000015.1 GCA_013538855.1 Herpetosiphonaceae bacterium | reverse complement strand
GAGCAGCGGCACCAGCGATAGCACGAAAAAGCCCCCGGCCAGCCTGAAGAAAAGCCGCCAGAACTGCGCCCGCCAGCGGGCCAGCACACCAACGGCGACCGCCGCCGCCAAGCCGGGCAGAAAGCTCGCTAGCAGCACCGCAATCAGCGGCACTGGAGCTAGCGCCGCTGCGCCTGGCTGCGCCACCAGCAAATCCACCCCCAGCGCCTGTGTCGCCAAAACGTAGACCAGCGCGTTGAGCGCTAGCGTTAGCGCGCCAGCGCTGCTCCCTGCGCTCAGCAGCCGACCCCAGCCCAGTCCACTGTGCAGTTTCACCTGTGTCGTCATTATTGTCTCCTTAGTAATCATTAGTTAGCCAGCTAAGTTTATATCCAAAAAAAACTTAGCGTAGATTAGCGCGCATCTGCGCGAGCAGTCGGCGCAGCAGCAGCAGCTCCGGCTCGGAGATGCCTGCCAGCATACGCTGCTCAACAGCAGCCCACAGCTGAGTCACAGGAGCCTGGAGCGCGCGGCCTTTGGGCGTGAGGTACACGCGCATCACCCGTGCGTCGGTGCTGTCGGGCTGACGGTGCACGATACAGCCAGCCTCCAGGCCGCGCAGCATCTTCGTGACGGTCGGCGCTGTTACCTCCAGCAGCTGCGCTAGCTCCGACTGTGTCAGCCCATCCTGCTGCCACAGCTGAAACAGGATGATCTCCTGCCCGGCATGCAGGCCCAGCGCATTGAGCTGCTGCTCGATTAAGTAGCGGTGTGGGCGCATCAACTGAATCAGCTGCGCGCCAAGAAATTCATCAAATCGTGCCATGTAATACCATTAGCCAGCTAATAAAATTCAGTGTAGCACAGTGTGGTGTCGAACGCAAGCGGCAGATTGATTAAACGCGGCCATCGACTGGTGCGGTAAACGTAGCATCGACGACTGCGCCGGTATTGACCGTCGCCGCTGGCTCGAAGATCAAAACCTCGGCCTCGCTGGCCGCCAGCGTGCGGTGCTCAACGCCACGGGGAATCACCATCAGCTCGCCGGCGCTGAGATCGACGCTGCGGTCGCGAAACTCCACCTGCATGGCCCCGCGCCAAACCAAAAACAGCTCGTCCTCGTGATCGTGCTGGTGCCAGACAAAGGTGCCCTGAATCTTCACCAGCCGCAGCACCTGTCCATTCAGCTCGGCCACGATCTTTGGCCGCCAGTGCTCGTCGATCAGCGCAAACTTATCTGCAAGATTCACCGTATCCATCGCCGATGCTCCTTTGCGGCTAACGATGCCAGGCGGCGACCACCGCCGCCGCCTGCATCGCCAGCTCAGCCTTGCGCCCAAGCGGCACAAAAAGAAAGTTGTTGATATACGCCGACCACTCAAACAAGCCCTGCGCCTGCACCAGATCAAACTCGGCCAGCGGGCGCAGCCGCCAGAACGGTCGATCAATAAAAAACCCGGTATAGCCGCGCTGCTCAACCTCAGCCAGCAGCGTACTGATCGGCGTGCGATGATGGCGCTGCTCGATCTCAACCAGCAGCAGCGGCTGGTGCTGCGCAAGCGTGCGCTCGGCCCCACGCAGCACCGCCTGCTCATGGCCCTCCACGTCGATTTTAACCGCGCCAAGCTGGCGCACATTTGCCTGTGCACACAGATCATCAAGCGTCAGCGTCGCGACGGTCAGCTCGCTGGTTGACTCAACCTCAACGCTTAACTCCTGCACATCGCGCTCCAGTGTGGCCCGCGTGGGCAGCACGCGCCCGTGCACCGTCGGCACGCTGATCGTAGCCGACCCGCTGTGGTCCGATAGCGCAACGTTGTACACATGCGCCTTAGGCAGCAGCCGACGCAGGCGCTGATAGAGCTGCGGCAGCGGCTCGCAGCAGTAGAGGTTCGCCGCACCGACAACATCCTCAAGCACAATGCTGTACACACCAACGTTAGCGCCAACATCAATAAATGGCCGTCCACGTGGCACAATCGCCTGCATCAAGCGCAGCTCAAGCTCGTAGGGAAACTGCAGATCAAGTGGGGTTTGCAGCACACGACGGCGTAGCCGCTGCTTGAGCAGCTGCGGCAGCGTGCGCTCAAGCGTCGCGCGCAGCTGGTGGGGAACAATCATAGCTTCCTCGTCATAAAAGATTGCTGCTGCGGGCTAGTCGGCTTTTGGCTCTAGCGGCAGCTTCATACCGACGTGTGAGGGCACAAAGCCCAGCCGCTTGTAAAAACGATGCGCGTCTTCGCGGGTGACATCGGTGGTCAACTGCATGAGATTGCAGCCGCGCTCGCGCGCCTGCTCAATCGCCCAGCGCATCAGCCGCTCACCAAGCCCTTGGCTGCGGTAGCTGCTATCGATACGCACAGCCTCGACCAACGCCCGCAGGCTGCCACGGCGACTGAGGTAGGGAATAAACGTGATCTGCAGCGAGCCAACCACTGCGTCGCCAACCTCGAGCACCACCAGCAGCTGATTCGCGTCAGCGCTGATGCGCTCAAATGCTGCGTAGTACGACGGTGGCAGCGGATCGACATACAGCTCGCGCTGGCGGCCAAGCGCATCGTCGGCCAGCAGCCGCACAATTGCTGGCACATCAGCCTGTGTGGCGCTGCGAATGACCAGATCGCTCGGCAGATCAACTTCGGCCATAGCTTTGCTCCTTTTCGAATTGCTGAAACCAGACCGCTGCCGGATGCTGTCTGAGCAGCGATCAGCCCTGCTTGCGGCGCTCAGCGCACTCAGCAGACTGCTCCAATGCGGCCATACCCAATTAGGGCAGCGCAAAGCGCACTGTGCAGCGCTCGCTCGTTTTGGCGCATGTGCCAACCAGCTGATCAGCGAAGTACACATCAAACGCGCTCTTGAACAGCTCGTCGGCCTTCTCAAACTGGGCCACAGCGCCAAGTGTGCTCACACAGTCCACGCTGAAGTCGGCCGCGCGCACCTCGGTCGGGTTCTTTTTCTCTGGCATCTGGCCCAAAATACAGTTGCCAGCCAGCAGCAGCGGCACATCATTCCAGGTTGAACCATCGAGAGTGGCCTTGCCAGCGCTCAGGCGTAGCTGGCTGAGCGGGAGATCGAGCACAGACTGATTTTTCAACACAAGTGCCTTATCGTCGCTGCGCCGCTGAATCAGCAGCACCATCTCGCGCTCTGCGGCAGTGTCAGCTGCTGCGCCAGCGACTGGCGCGACGAGGGTTGGCACTGTCGCGGAGGCATTGGCATCAGCGCTGTTCGTCTTGCGGCCAAACATCTGCCAGGCTACCCCGGCCAACAGCACCAGCAGCAGCACCAGACAGGCCACCCACAGCCAGGTGAGTCGCCGGACACGGCCGCGGGCGGCAGCGCCAACCGCTGGCGGCGCGGCAGCAGGCAGCGGCTCGGTGCTCTGCAAGGGCGGCGCTGGCCGCGACGGATGCGACTGCTGGCGCTCTTGATAGACCGCAGCTGGCGGCGGCGGCAGCGGCTGGCTACCACTGCTGGCCTTGCGTGGCTGCGAGGCAGCGCGCGGCGCTGACGGTGCAGGCTGGCTCGGCCGCGACGGCTGGCTGCCAGGCAGCGGCTGAATGCTCGGCGGCGGCGCGCTCGGCAGCGCCTCTGGCTGCGAGACCGGCTGCTCGGGCTGGCTAAGCACCGGCGAGGACAGCTGGAGCGCCTCCTCCAGCGCATCGGCTAGCGCCACACCAGTGGCAAAGCGATCAGCCGGATTCTTGGCTAGCGCCTTCAGAATCACGGCCTCAAGCGCAGGCGAGATCGTGCTGTTCAGCTCACGGGGCGAGCGGGGTGGCTCGCTCATGTGCAGCATGGCGATGGCCAGCGGGTCGTCGTCGTCGAACGGCACACGCCCGGCCCACATCTCGTAGAGCATCACGCCAACGGCATACAGATCGCTCTGTGGCACCACCTTCGCCGACGAGATCGCCTGCTCAGGGGCGACATAGTGCGGAGAGCCAAAGATCTCACCTTGCGTGCCCACCTCGGTGAGCAGAGCTAGGCCGAAGTCGGCCAGCACAGCGCGGCCCTGCTTGTCGATCATGATGTTCGAGGGCTTGATATCGCGGTGAATCACGCCCTTGGAGTGGGCATAGTCCAGCGCCAGACAGATCTCGCGGATGATGCGTGCGAGATCGCGCGGCTTCCAGCTGTTGGGGTCGGCGCGCAGATCGGAGATAACCTTATGGAGGTTCACACCATCGACGTACTCCATGGCCATGTACAGCAGGCCGCTGGCATCGCCGTACTGATAGAGCCGCACAATATACGGATGCTCCAGCTGCGCGATCGCCTGGGCCTCGCGCTTGAAGCGCGCCGCATACTCCGAGTCGCTGCGAAACGGCGCATCGATAACCTTGATCGCCACATTGCGCTTGAGGCGCACATCCACACCGCGATAGATATTGGCCATGCCACCGCGCCCAAGCAGCGCCTCGATCTTGTAGGCATCGAGATACTGGCCAATCAAGTTGGCGTTGGGATCAAAAGGCGGCGGCGTATGCATGGGCATAGGCGTAGGGCGCGACGGCGTACTCGGCGCAGCAGATGGCGACGTCGGCACCTTGACCACGCCCTGCGCCGCAACCTCGGGCATGGCGGTCTCCAGCGCGGCAATCAGCTCTGCGCCGGTCTGATAGCGCTCCGCCGGGTCTTTGCTCAGCGCCTTGAGCAGCACGGCCTCGATCTCAGCGCTGAGCTTCGGATTGCGCTCGCGCGGGGGCGGCGGCGGCTGGGTCATGTGCTGCAGCGCCACGCTGGTTGGCGAGGGGTCATCGAAGGGCACGCTGCCGGTGAGCATCTCGTAGAGCATCACGCCCAGCGCATACAAATCGCTCTGCGGCACGGCATCGGCGGAGCGCTTGGCCTGCTCGGGGGCGATATAGTGCGAGGTGCCAAAGACCTCGCCCAGCGAGCCGACCTGCACATCCATGGCCAGGCCAAAGTCCATCAGCACCACCCGCTGATCGTTGGCGACCATCACATTGGCGGGCTTGACATCGCGATGGATCACGCCGCGCTCATGCGCGTAGTCCAGCGCGCTCGCCACAGCGCGAGCGATGTGCAGCACGGCGGCCTGCGGGATCAGCGTCTTGGCGCTGGCGTTGCGGCTGATCACCCGCCCGAGATCGACGCCATCGACATACTCCATCACAAAATAGTAGAGGTCGTCGCTGTCGTCGGCATAGTAGATCTGCACAATGTTATCGTGCCGCCATGTGGCAATCGCCCGCGCCTCGCGAATAAAGCGCTCAGCGTAGGCCGGATTGGAGCGGTAGCGCGTGTCGATGACCTTAATCGCCACCGGACGCTCCAGCTTCACATCCTGTCCATAGTAGACCTGGCCCATACCGCCGCGCCCGAGGACACGTTCAATGCGGAAGTTCGCCACTTGCTGCCCGATCAACGGGTCATCGGCCATGCTGCCTCCCTTAAACTTTGCGCTCCATGACTGTGCGGCGAGTCTGCGTAATCCGCAGTAGCTCACGGATGTAGCGGTTCAAGCCCCGCACGTAGCTATCAAGATAGTCTTGGGTGATCCAGACCGCCAGCTCGCGCCGACCTAGGCTGGTCAGCAGCGACACGTGCGGCCGGAAGTCACGCAGCGAGACGTGCATCACGCCCTCTGCGTCGGTGATCACGCCCCAGGCCAAGGTTTTTTTATCGTTGTCATCTTTAGCCGTAATAAAGCGGCGCAGCGAGCTTGTTGTCGCCACCGCGCCGACATTTGAGAACACCTCGCGGCCCTTGATGATATCGTTGAGCACATCAAACTTGCTCGGTATGGAGTCGAGCAGCCGCTGCAGCGCCGGTGGCAGGTGGGCCAGCAGCCGAATGGCGCTGCTGGCTGCGCTCTCGCCCTGCAGCGCCCACTCCTTGGCCTTGCTCAGCACCTCGCCCACACCGGCGAGCGTGGCCAGGTACACGCCGCGAGCCGCATCGAACGCTTCCCACGCGCTCTCGTCGCCGCTCTGCATCGCCGCATCAAGCGTGCGCAGCGTCGTCGCGTGGTGCTCTAAGATCTGTAGCTCGGCCAACGGCACCTCGAAGCTCATTGGGTGCAGGCGATCGCTGGGCTTGGCCAGGCTCGCGTCGATGGGGATCAGCACCGCCGGATTGACCGCCCGTAGCTCCTCAAGGGCCTGCAGCACCGCCACCGCCGCATCGTGGGTCACAGGATTGCGGTTGAGCGTGTCGATCTCGGCGATCAGCCCTTTGTTCGGGGAGTAGCTGACCGCATGGATCGCGCGATAGAGCACCAGCAGATCGTTCACCGTCAGGCTGATCAGATCGTTGCGCTTTTTCAGCCAGCGCCGCAGCGCCAGGATCGCGTCAAGATCGGCGGAGGTCGACTCAGCACCGGCCTCAAGTGCAATATGCGGTGTCTCGGCGATCAGGCCGCGCTCGTCGGCATCAAGCTGCAAGCCTGGCGAGTAGGGCCGAATCGGCGCAGGTGTCGCGGGGCCAAGGCTGTTGAAGTAGACCGCCCACGACAGCGCCTCGCCGGTCATGATCTCCGCCAGCGCTGCGCCCCACGCACCATCAAAGAAAATATGCGATTGATCAAAGACCATGCTGCGACCAGTATCGATCAGCGTCAGCGCGTGGTCGCCGTAGCCACGCTCGGTCAGGCGCAGCTCGGCCAGCGGCAGGTTGTGATCGCGCTGATCGACGTTGATGATGATCGGCGCGCAGCGCAGCGTGCGCAGCTCCTGCTGGGTCTCTGGGCGCAGCTTCGGCATCAGCTGGTGCAGCGACGAGCGCTTAACGCTGGAGAGCAGGCGCAGCTGGGACGGCGGCAGGCTCGACGGGCTGTGGCCGATCGCGGCGATCTGGGCACGCACCGTCTGCGACTCAGCGGGCTGCTCGGTGCCAGGCACACATGCGGGGATCAAGTAGTAGCGCCCCTGCCAAATCAGGCCAACGTGCACGTGCTGCAAGGCCATCGGCACGATCGTCTCGTTGTAATTCTCCGGCTCCAGCGAGGCCAGGATGCTCATCTGGCGCTTGTAGGCTGGCAGCTCAAAGTCGTAGGCGTTGCGCAGGCGCTCCTCCCACACGCGCCGCAGATCGGTGCGCAGGTGCTCCACAGCCTCGCGCACAAACTGATCGAACTTGCGTCGGCGGTACTGCGGGTAGGACTCGGTCGGCTGCACATCGCTGCCGCGCGTGTAGGGCCGCTGCGTCTCCCAGAGGGCATAGAGCCGCTGGTAGTAATCGGCATCCGGCTCGCCGCTGGTAATCTCGCGCAGGCTGTAGAGCGTCACGCGCTCGCGCCACTCGTTGGCCAGCAGATCGCCGTAGTTGTGCAGCGTGTGGATTGCGGCCATCACCCAGGCGGCGGTGCGATCGAGCTGGCTTAGCTGCACGCCGTGGGCGCGCAGGGCCGCATCGAAGCCGACGGTCTCGTTGGCGTGGCGCGCCGTGTCCTCGCGCATCGCGTAGGTCACATAGTACTGCCAGACGCCCTCGGGGAAGGCGTCTTTCGGGTCTTTGCCCGCCAGCTTCAGCAGATTCTGGTAGCCCCAGATCACCGCCGCCGGGCCGGCAAAAAACGTACGGTACACCGCTCGGTCAAGGGCCTGCTCCACACCGCGAAAGATCAGGTTGATATCGCGCTTGACGACGTTCTCCGGCGGTCGTCGCCCGGTGAGCCGCGCCAGGCCGCTGAGGATCATCCCTGGCACATTGCCAGCGGGGATGACCCGCGAGACCACATCGACCACCGTATCAACCTCCGGCAAGGACAAATGCGATACATCGCGCAACGACATGGAGCGAGCGATTGAACGCAGGTTGTCAGCGGTCAGCAGTGATGCCGCTGTAAATTGTTGTTGACTATCCATTGCGCCAGATACTCCCTACCATCGTATGGACTACTGTCGTTGATCATACCGCACACAGGCCCCAACGCCAAGAGCGCGCTACTCGGGCTTGACGGCGTGGCCGCCGAACTGATTGCGCAGGCCCGCCAGCAGCTTGGCCGCGAAAGCGTCATCCTGGCGCGAGGCCAGCCGCTGCAGCAGCGCCAGCGTGATCACCGGCGCGGGCACATCAAGGTCGATCGCCTCTTGCACGGTCCAGCGACCTTCGCCGGAGTCGGCCACCCAGCCCTTAATGCCGTCGAGCGCTGGATTTTCCGCCAGCATCTGTGCGGTGAGGTCGAGCAGCCACGAGCGGATGACGCTGCCGTAGCGCCAAACCTCGGCGATCTGCGCGAGGTCGAGGTCAAACTCGCGCTTCTCTTTTAGAATTTCAAAGCCCTCGGCGTAGGCCTGCATCAGGCCATACTCGATGCCGTTGTGGACCATCTTGACGTAGTGGCCCGCGCCAGTTGGCCCAACATGGGCGTAGCCGCTCGGCGGGGCCAGCGTGGCCAGCGCCGGCTCGACAGCCTGAAACACGTCGGCGCTCGGCGCACCAACCATCAGGCAGTAGCCCTCGGTTAGGCCCCAGACACCGCCGCTGGTGCCGGCGTCCACCAAGTGCAGGCCCTGCGCCTGCAGCTGCTCGGCCCGGCGCAGGGTGTCTTTGTAGTTTGAGTTGCCGCCATCCACGACAATATCGCCTGGCTCCAGCACCGAAGCAAGGGCCTCCAGCGTGGCCTCGACCGGCGCGCCAGCAGGAATCATCAGCCAGACCACGCGCGGCGCGCTCAGGGCCTGCTTGATCGCGGCCAGCTCAGCGAGCGCCTGCGCACCAGCCGCCTCGGCCTGCGCCACCGCCGCGGCGCTCAGATCGTACACCCAGACCGTGTGGCCATTCTGGAGCAGACGGGTGGCCATGTTGCCACCCATCTTGCCCAGTCCAATCATCGCCAGCTCCATCTACGCACCTTCTTCTTCCAGATCTAGCACCTTGTTGAGCCGTCGCACGAAGCGCTCATCGCGCTGGAACGTGGCGTTGACAAACGCCTGCACCAGCTCCGTCGCCAGCGCGGGGCCGATGATGCGCGCGCCTAAGCAGAGCACGTTCATGTCGTCGTGCTCCACGCCCTGGCCCGCCGAGTAGGTGTCGTGGCAGACGCAGGCCCGCACGCCGTGCAGCTTGTTGGCCGCCACGCACGCCCCCACGCCCGAGCCGCAGATCACGATGCCGCGATCAGCCTCGCCGCTGACCACCGCACGGCCCACCGCCGCAGCGAAGTCAGGATAGTCGACCGACTCGGTTGAGTACGTGCCCAGGTCCAGCACGCTGTGGCCCAGGCTCTGCAGCACGTCGATCACCGTATCTTTAAGAGGAAAGCCGCCGTGATCTACTCCAACTGCGATTTTCATGCCTGGCCTCGCTTCAGCAGCGCCTGCGCCCGCGCAACAACATTCTCGACGCTAAAGCCGTACTCGCGCAGCACCACCTCGCCAGGGGCCGATGCGCCGAAGGTCTCGATGCCGATGATATCGCCGTCGAAGCCCACGTATTTGTACCACGTCATCGGATGCGCCGCCTCGATCGCCAGCCGCTTGCGCGCTGTGGGCGGCAGCACCTGGTCACGATAGTCCTGTGGCTGGCGCTCAAAAATATCGGTGGAGGGCATGCTCACCACGCGCACGCGCACGCCGTCGGCGCTGAGCTGCTCGTAGGCCTGCACAGCCAGGTGCAGCTCCGAGCCGGTGGCGATCAAGATCAGCTCTGGCGTGCCGTCGCAGTCGGCCAGGACATAGCCGCCCTGGCGCGCGCCCGCGGCCGCAGCGTACTTGCTGCGATCCAGCGTCGGCAGGTTTTGGCGCGTCAGCACCAGCATCGTTGGACCGGTGTGGGTCAGCGCATTCCACCACGCCTGCGTCGTCTCATTGGCATCGCCAGGCCGAATCACCGTAAACTGCGGGATGGCGCGCAGGCTAGCCAGATGCTCGATCGGCTGGTGCGTCGGGCCATCTTCACCGAGGCCGATGCTGTCGTGGGTAAAGACGAAGATCGAGTGAATGTTCATCAGCGCCGCCAGCCGCAGCGACGGGCGGCAGTAATCGCTAAAGACAAGGAAGGTTGCGCCGTAGGGGATGATGCCGCCGTGCAGCGCCATGCCGTTGACCGCCGCGACCATCGCGTGCTCGCGCACGCCCCAGTGCATATTGCGGCCCAGCGGCGTCTCTGGCTGGAACGAGTCCACGCCATCGATCAGGGTGTTGGTTGAGCCGGCCAGGTCCGCCGAGCCACCCATGAGCGCTGGCACATGCTTGGCGATGGCGTTGAGCACCTTGCCCGAGGCTTTGCGCGTAGCCAGGCCCTTCGCGTCGGCCTCCCAGTGCGGCAGATCGCTATCCCAGCCGTCGGGCAACTCACCGGCCATGCGCGCCTTGAACGCGGTAGCGCGCTCTGGATGCGCCTGCGTATAGCGCTCCAGCAGCTCATTCCAGCGCTGTTCGGCCTGCGCGCCACGCTCCACGGCGGTGCGGAAGAGCGTCAGCGCCTCGTCGGGGATGTAGAACGTCGGCTCCTCGGGCCAGCCTAGCGCCTGCTTGGTCAGCGCAACCTCGGCGGTGCCTAGCGCTTCGCCGTGGACCTTGGCGGTGCCGGCGCGATTGGGCGAGCCAAAGCCAATCGTGGTGCGCGCGATGATCAGCGAGGGGCGGTCGGTGACCGAGCGGGCGATCTGCAGCGCGTAGTCGATCTGGTCGATGTTCATGCCGTCGATGTGCTGAACGTGCCAGCCGTAGGCCTCGAAGCGCTGGCCGACATCTTCGGTGAAGGCGATGTCGGTGTCGCCCTCGATCGAGATATTGTTATCGTCGTAGAGGTAGATCAGCTCGCCGAGCTTGAGGTGGCCAGCGAGCGAGGCCGCCTCAGAGGCCACGCCCTCCTCCAGATCGCCGTCGGAGACAATAGCGTAGATGTAGTGGCTGACCAGCGGCAGCTCAGCGGTGTTGAACTCGGCGGCGAGGTGCTTGGCGGCGATGGCCATGCCAACGCCGGTGGCGAAGCCCTGGCCAAGCGGGCCGGTGGTGGTTTCGACGCCAGGCGTGTGACCGTACTCAGGGTGGCCGGCGGTTTTGCTGCCCCACTGGCGGAAGTTTTTGATCTCCTCCAGCGGCAGATCGTAGCCGGTCAGATGCAGCAAGCTATACAGCAGCATCGAGCCGTGGCCCGCCGACAGCACAAAGCGATCGCGGTCGGCCCAATGGGGATTATGCGGATTATGTTTGAGATGGCGTGTCCACAGCACGTAGGCCATCGCCGCTGCGCCCATGGGCAGGCCAGGATGGCCCGAGTCTGCCGCTTGGACGGCGTCAACCGATAGCATACGAATCGTGTTGATCGCCAAAAGATCTAGGTTTTGCGATTCAGTCACAACGCCTCCCCTACTAATAAGGAATGGATTTAATCAAAATTATACCCGAAGACTCAAGCTCGCCCACAGGCGTGTAGCGCCAAGCAGGGCTAGGCTAGCCTGCATACCGCCTAGCCGCCGCAGTTTAGGTGCCATGAGATTGTCGCCCTGCCGCCGCCTGCACTACGCAGGCCGATAAAACCACCACAATGGCGCTGCTGCCGCTTGCCAAGCCGTTCAAAACATTATGTCTAGCGTTTGACACCAGCTAGATCCTTTAGTATGATTAGCCGCGCTTCGCCCCACCATTTAAGAAGATCCCAACGCTGCGGCCAATGCCGCGTTGTGCGAAGCCTCAGCGATGCTGTGTACAGCGTATCCTATCCGCTCCAACAGGGAGCACAGCAATTTTTAGACGTATAGCGACCAGCGGTCTTGGCGATTTGTGGGCATCATCTGCAGAAGCTAGGTGGTGCCCATTTTCAGATTGTTTACAGCCATGAAAAAACTACGCACTGGCCCCACATCCAGGCTGATCGATCTTGTTCTTCTTGGGCTGATCATCATTATGGCCTGGCAGGTACGCTCGGTTGGACGCGCCACTTGGGATGGCAACGCCCCGCTCATCAACCCAGATGAGTACTATGTCAGCGATATTCTGACCAGCCAGCTCCGCGTGCCGGACTCGTTCAGCGCCTATCTGCGCACCGAGTGCCCGGTCACCACCGACACCAACGGTAATCCAGCCCTGATCGACCCCAGAAATCCTGGCGAGCCGCTTGAGAAGCAGCAGCCCTCCGCCACCAGCCAGTGCAACTCGCTTAATCCGCGCAACGTCAATCGCGGCCACGTCTATGGCTCGCTGCCCTCGACGACCGTGCGCTATGTGCTAGAAAAGGTCTACCCCGAGCGCGCCGATACCGGCTATGATCACCAGACGATCATGACCGTGGGCCGTACCATCGCCACGCTGCTCGATATTGTTATCCTTATCGTTGTCTACCTGCTTGGGCTCCATCTGGCCGGTCGGCGCGTGGGGCTGCTGGCCGCACTGCTGTATGCCTGGATCGCCTTCCTGATCCAGCAGGCGCACTTCTACACGGTCGATCTGCACGCCACCACCTACGGCGTGATCACGCTCTACTGCTGTGTGCGCCTATCCAGCAGCCGCTCCTGGCGCTGGCTGTGGGCCATCGGCGCTGGGGTTGGCCTGGGCCTCGCCGTCGCCTCGAAGATCAACATGGCCGTGCTGGCGCTGGTGATCATCCTCGCCGCGATGCAGAGCGTCTGGCCTAGCGCCGCGCAGGTTCCCGACGAGGTTGATCGCTGGTCGCCCCTGACGCTGTTCATCCGGCTGTGGAATAGCTTCTGGGGCGGGTTTGGCTATATGCTGCTGGCCGCTACGTTCACCATCTTGACCGTGCGCATCGCGATGCCCGATGCCTTTGTCGCCAGCACCTTCTTCGATCTGCGCCCCGACCAGCGCTTCCTCGACGCCCTGGGCAGCGCTAGAGTCACCGCCTCCGGCGAGCTAGACTTCCCGCCTTCGCACCAGTTCGCCGGCCGCACGCTGTGGGTCTACGACTGGAGCAACATGGTGGTGTGGGGGCTGGGCGTGCCGCTGGGCTTAGCCGCCTGGCTTGGCTGGCTTGGGCTGGGCATCGGCATGCTGCGCCGGGCCTCGCGCCAGCTGGTGCGCTGGCTACCGCTGTGGTTCTGGGTGACGTTCTACTTTACCTGGCAGGGCGCGCAGCCGATCAAGCCGATGCGCTACGAGCTGCCGATCTATGGCGCGCTGGCGCTATTCGCCGCCTGGGGCCTTGTCGCGCTCGTGGACTGGGCGCGTCGCGAAGGCCGCCCACGCCTGTTCCGCAAGTTCCCGCTGCAGGCGATCAGCTGGGGCCTGCTTGGCGTCGTCGTGCTCTCGACAGTCTTCTGGGGCTGGGGCTATAGCCGCATCTTCGACCGGCCGCACCCGCGCATCGCCGCCTCCGAGTGGGTCAAGCGCAACGTGCCGCCTGGCTCAAAGCTCAGCTCCGACGCCTGGGATATCGGCGTGTCCAACCTCGATGGCTCGATCTGGCCCGGCATCGAGCTGCCGATCACCGGCGAGGACGACATGGCCAAGCTCGACGCCCTGCTCGACAAGCTCGATCAGGTCGATTACCTGGCCTTTACGTCGGCCCGCGCCTACGCCTCGCTGCCGCAGCTGCCGATGCGCTTCCCGATGTCGATGAACTACTTCCGCGGTGTCTTCGATGGCTCGCTCGGCTTCGAGAAAGTCGCCGACTTCACCTCGTTCCCCTCGTTCCTCGGCATCGAGATCTCCGATGAGACCGCCGATGAGTCATGGAGCGTCTACGACCACCCGCGCGTGACGCTGTGGAAAAAAACGCCCGCCTGGTCCAAAGAGCGCGCTCGCGATATCCTGCTGCGCGATGTCAACCTGGCCGAGATCTACCAGCTCAAGCCGATCGACGCCACGCCCATGCCAACAATGCTTCAGCTCACCGTGCAGCGCTGGCTCGCCCAGCGCGACGCTGGCTCGTGGAGCGCGATCTTCAACGGCTGGGCCAACGAGCTACCGCTAATCGCCTGGCTCCTGCTCATCGAGGCGCTGGGCCTGGCGATGTGGGGCCTGCTGTGGCGCTTGCGCCTGCCGCTGGCCGACCGCGGCCTGAGCATGGCGCGCATCGTCGCCTTGGTCGCGCTGGCCTTCATCGCCTGGTTCCCGGCCAGCATCGCTGCCTGGAGCTTCAGCCGCGCCTGGATCGCCATCGTCGCGCTGGCGCTGCTTGGCGGCGGCGGCTGGAGCCTGTGGCGCGCACGGCGCGAGATGCTGGACTGGCTCCAGGCTAACCGCCGCGCGGTCATCGCCAACCAGGCGATCTACTGGATTGGCTTTGGGCTGCTGTTGCTCATCCGCATCCTCAACCCTGATCTGTGGCACCCGGCCATGGGCGGCGAAAAGCCGATGAACATGGCCTATCTGATCGCCACGCTCAAGAGCCAGACGTTCCCGCCCTACGATCCATGGTTCGCCGGCGGCTTTATGAACTACTACTACTGGGGCTATGTGCTCGTCGGCACGCCCATGAAGCTGCTCGGCCTCGATCCAGCCTATGGCTTCAACCTGGCCTTGCCCTTGCTGTACGGCATCTCGGCGCAGCTGGCCGCCGGTATCGGCTACAACCTGCTGATGCCGCTCGGGCGGGCGCTGCGGCGGCTAGAGCGCCGTGCCATTCTCGTCGCCATCGCCTGCGCCGTGGCCGTGATGCTGGTCGGCAACTTGGCCCAGGTGGTGCTGTATGTCAACGGCCTGCGCGTGCTGGGCAATCCCGAGCTGTCGTTCTACAACCCCGAGCAGAGCAGCCAGAATCTCTGGCTCAACGGCGGCGCGCCGCTCAGCGACATGCTCGCAGGCATCAGCCAGAAGCTCGATGGCCAGGAGCTGCCGCTGCGCACCGAGTGGCCCTACTGGAACGCCACGCGCATTGTGCCAGGCACGATCAACGAGTTTCCGTACTTCTCGTATCTCTACGGCGACCTGCACGCTCACGTTATCGCGCTGCCGCTGACACTGCTGGCCCTGCTGCTGCTGGTGGCGCTCTGGCAGAGCCGCGGGCGCAGCCTGGCGATGCTGGCTGGACTGGCCGCTGCGGCTGGCTTTATGGTCGGCGCACTCCAGGCCACCAACATCTGGGACTACCCGACCTACGCCGCGCTGACTGGTGTGGCTGTCGTTATTGTCGCCTTCAAGGGCAGCCGTGGCTTTGCGTGGCGCAGGCGCTGGCTCTGGCTCGGCGTGGCCGTCGCTGCCTGGGGGCTGGCGCTCAAGCTGCCCTGGCAGCCGTTCACCAAGTATCTCGCCACTGGCTCCTATGACTCGCTGCAGTATGTGCTCAACGACACGCGCATGGACATGCGCGACTTCCTGGTGATGTACGGCCTGTGGTTCTGGGCGCTGATCCCGTTTTTGGTGCTGCTCACAGCGCGCATCTGGAGCCGCCGCGCCGCCATCATCGCTAGCGCCAGCGCCGCCGCCTGGTTCGCCGCCGCCTGGGTGCTCGGCCCGCGCCTCGCTGCGCCTGGCCCACCGCCAGCGCCAGCTGACCCCAACAAGTTTAGCCCGCTTGGCGCGCTCAGCACCCTGATCTACAACATCAGCACCAGTCTGTTCCGCGCACCGCTGCGCCAGCACGCCGCCGTTATTCTGATCCTGCTGCCGCTGGCTGTCTGGGCCATGGTGCTGCTGATCAACGCCCTGCGCCGCCGCGTGCGCCGCCGCGAGCTGCTGCCGCTGGCCTGGCTCACCGCCGCGCTGCTGCTGCTGGTGATGACCGAGGTCATCGTGCTGCCGGGCGCTGGCCGCATGAATGTGGTGTTTAAGTTTGGCTACCAGGCATGGACGCTGCTGGCGCTCGCCGCTGCCACCAGCCTGCCCACGCTGCTCTCCCGTCCGGGCCTGCGCGCCGCTCCAGCAGCGCTGCGGCGCGTACGCCTGCCGCGGCTCAGCGGCTTCCAGGTTGGCTGGTCGGCGGTGGCGGCGCTGCTGCTGGTTGGCGCGCTGGTCTATCCGCTCACCGCCACGCCCGCTCGCGTTGGCGACCGCTACGTCGATAGCGCGCCACGCGGCCTCGACGGCATGGCCTGGATGGATCAGGCCACCTGGGATGAGAACGGCCAGTTCGCGCTCGGCCCCGATGCGCTCGCCATCCGCTGGCTGCGCCAGAACATCCAGGGCACGCCGATCGTCCTCGAGGGTGTCACCTCGCCCTACCGCTGGACGACGCGCATTGCCACCTGGACCGGCCTGCCGACAATTATCGGCTGGGACGGCCACCAGGCCCAGCAGCGCGCGCCCACCCGCGCCAATGGCATCATCGACCGCCGCAAGGAGTTCGTGCGCGAGATCTACACCACCCAGTCGCCGGATCGCGCCCAGGACCTGCTTGATCTCTACGGCGTCAGCTTGATCTACGTCGGCCCGCTGGAGCACAATATCTATGACGGCGGCAATCTCGCCACCTTCGATCAGCTCGTTGGGCGCGGCCGCTGGAATGTAATCTTCGACCGCGATGGCGTCAAAATCTATCAGCGCGTCGGCACGGCCCCCGCGCCAGCCGCGCTGCCCCAGGACTTCAAGGTCGGCTATCCTGCGCCCGATCCGCTCAAGACGGTCTCGCTCACCGTGCCGCCAGGCCAGCTGTCGGCTGTCGATGGCGTCAGCGACTGGGCCTGGCTTGGCCAGCATCAGCTGGTCGCGGTGCTGCTCTGGCTGCTGTTCTTTGAGCTGCTGGCACTGCTCGGCTGGCCAATCGCAAGCCTCGCTCTGCGCTCGCATGGTGCCGCCGCCTGGGGCTTCAGCCGCATCGTCAGCCTGCTGCTGCTCGGCTGGCTGATCTGGTTCCCCGCTAGCCTTGGCTTCATCCGCTGGACACGCAGCAGCGTGCTGCTCGGCCTGGCGCTGCT
The DNA here is from genome assembly GCA_013538855.1 of Herpetosiphonaceae bacterium. GTDB lineage: Bacteria > Chloroflexota > Chloroflexia > Chloroflexales > Herpetosiphonaceae > OHK22. The sequence continues at coordinate 1,336 of JABXJS010000015.1, read as the reverse complement.
GCTGATCCTCAGCCTGCTGGCCTGGAACCTCGGCGCAGCGCAGCGCATTCGCGCGACCTGGCGCAGCAACCGGCGTGCGTTGCTCACCACCGAGGGCGTCTACCTGGCGCTGTTCGTCTTCTGGGTGCTGCTGCGCGCCATGAACGCAGACCTGTGGAACCCCTACTGGGGCGGCGAGAAGCCCTTTGAGTTCGGCTTCTTCAACGCGATTCTGCGCTCGCCGCACATGCCACCGGTCGATCCGTTCTTCTCCGGCGGCACGATCAACTACTACTACTATGGCCTTTACCTGATGGCCCTGCCGCTCAAGCTGCTGGGCCTCGACTCGGCGATTGGCTTTAACCTGGCCGTCGCCACCGTCGGCACCTTTATTGGCGTCAGCGCCTGGTCGGTTGGCCTGCTCATCGCCCGACGTATGCGCGTGGCGCTGCTGACGCTGTTCGCTGTGGCCATCCTCGGCAACCTCGCCGGCGCGCTGCCCGTCGGTGCCTCCTCAGGCATCGGCGGCATTGTGCGCGCCTGGCAGGCCTGCGACAGCACGCCAGGCATCACGCGCCCAGCCTGCAACACCGTTAGCTCGCTCAGCGATGTGGACTTCGGCGCAACTATCAGCGACGCCATCGAGCACGGCACGGCCAGCGGGTTCACGCGCCGTCTCGCCGGTGGCGTGCCATGGTTCTGGGGGCCAAGCCGCGTGCTCGTCAACAGCCAGCTCAACACCATCAATGAGTTCCCGTTCTGGAGCACGCTGTTCGCCGATCTGCACCCGCACTTGATCGCGCTGCCGCTCACGCTGCTGCTGATTGGGCTGGCCTGGGAGCTGAGCCGCCGCCGCCGCTGGCCCGCCACCTGGCCCGCGCTCACGCTCGCGGCCTTCGCCCTCGGCGCGCTGATCGCCGCCAACGCCTGGGACGTGCCCACCTACGGCCTGCTGCTCGGCATGGCGCTGCTCAGTCGCGGCTGGAGCGGCCCTGGCAATCTGTGGCGCATGCTGCTGCGCATGGCCGCCTGGGGCCTCGCCGCGCTGGGACTGCTCGCCGTAGCCCTGGTGCTGTATGCGCCGTTTCTTGGTGCCTATCGCGCGCCTGTCGGCGGCATCTGGCCGATTCGGATCGGCTCGCCGCTGCTGCCCTGGCTGGCAATCTACGGGCCATTCCTGCTGGTGATCGGCGGCTGGCTCTTCCTGCCGCGCCTGCGCCGCGCGCTGCGCACCCAACGCCCTGCGCCAGTCCACGCCGCCGACGCAGCGCTAGAGCCGCTGAGCCGCGCCCAGCCCACGCCGAGCGCTGGCGCGCCCACCCTCGCCGCCGCCGAGGACGCCGCCTACACCCAGCCG